>VBDV01000125.1 GCA_005882765.1 Chloroflexota bacterium
TCCTACAAGAAGAAGGAGCTCGAAGAGTGGCTCCCGAAGATCCGGGAGATGGCCGAACGAGCGAAAGAGATCCATCTCCTGATGAACAACTGCTACGGCGACAAGGCTGTGAACAATGCCGCGGAGCTCGCAAAGCTCCTCGACTAGATGACAAGGATACTTGACATAATGTCGCTAACGTGAGACAGTCCTTCCGCACGAGGAAATCGCATCGGAGGACGTCCATGAGTCAGCAATCCGCCGCCAGGGCCTACACGCGCGAGTTCGGGGTCGCCATGGCGTGGTACGTCATCGTGGTCCTGGGGTCGATCAGCCTTGTTGGCGGTGTCGGCCAACCGATCAAGACGCTCGTCACTCTGGCGCCGCTTATTCCGGCGACATTCGCGCTATTCGCTTACCTGAGGTTCGTGTCGCGCATGGACGAGCTCGGACAGCGGATACAGCTCGAAGCTCTTGCCTTCGGGTTCGGAGCCGCGGGAATGCTGACCTTCGCGTACGGCTTTCTCGAGAACGCGGGCTTCCCGCAGCTCAGCTACATCTGGGTGTTCCCGTTGATGATCGCGCTCTGGGGCATCGGGGGCGCGATCGCGGCGTACCGCTACCGATGAAGAATCGCCTTCGTGTGCTGCGGGCTGAACGCGACTGGTCGCAAGGCGAGCTCGCCGACAGGCTCGACGTATCTCGTCAGACCGTGAACGCGCTCGAGAACGAGAAGTACGATCCCAGTCTCCCTCTTGCGTTTCGCATCGCCGCACTCTTCGGCACGCGTATCGAGGACGTCTTCCGACCGGACTAGCATCGCAGGACCGTGGCGAAGCGTCCCCTCTCGGACTTCCATCCGCGCGAGCGCCTGGCGAGCGTCCCTCACACCACCCGTCGCTTCGCATGCCGGTCCGCGCTCGCGGTCTCGCCCAATGGCGAAACGCTCGCGGTCGTCTCGGATCAAGGGGCAGGCACCTACGAAGCGTGGACGTTGCCCGCCACGGGCGGGAAACCGCAGCGCGCGATCGCCGTCGAGAGCTCCGCCGTCCGAAGCCTCTGCTGGAGTGCGAACGGCGAGCTCATCGCCGCGGCGGACCGCGGGGGCACGGAGCTGCATCAGCTGTACGTGCGGCACCCCGACGGTCCGACGCTGCCCCTCTCGACGGATCCGGCCGGTCGCGTCCAGCGACTTCTGTCGTGGAACGCGGCGTCCCCGGATGGCGCCCTGGTCGCTTTCTCGAGCAACGCCCGAGCGTCCACCGATATGGACGTCGTGATCGCCGATCTCGCGACGCGGACTGAACGGCCACTTGTGACGGGTGCGTTCTGGCATGTCGTCGGTGGCTGGTCGCCGGACGGTGCGCGGCTCCTCGTGATGCGGGTGTTCGATAACACGACCCAGGACCTTCTCGTCGTCGACCCGCGCAACGGCGAGGCTCGCGAGATCACCCGCCACGCAGAGGACAGCTCGCACCTTCCGGCGGGCTGGCTCGCCGATGGGCGTGCCGTCGTCATCACCGACGAAGGCAGCGATCACCTCTGGCTCGGCGCGCTGGACATCGCGAACGGAACGTATGAAGCGATCGATCGTCCCGACTGGGATGTCGAGCTCGCGGCATCCTCCGCCGACGGGCGAACGCAGATCTGGTCGGTGAACGACGACGGCTATTCGACCCTGCGCTGGCGGGTCGGATCCGGTCCGATTCGCGAGCGCCGCCTCGATGGAGCCGCCTGCGAGGACCTGGTCATCTCCGCGGACGGATCACGGGCCGCGTTCACGCGACTGTCTCCGATCGAGCCGTGGCAGGTATGGACACTCGACCCCGCGACCGGTGACGCGCGGATCGCGCTCGGCTCGACGTTCGCCGTTCCCAAGGGCGAGCTCGTCGAGCCGGAGCTGATCCGCATACCGGGCCCCGATGGCGAGATCCCATGCTTCGTGTACCGCCCGCGCGGCGCTCGCGGACCGACGCCCGCGGTCCTCTATCCGCATGGCGGCCCCGAGGGTCAGTCGCGGCCCGCGTTCAGCGCTCACCTGACGCACCTCGCGGCACTGATCCATCGCGGGATGGCGCTCGTCGTGCCGAACATCCACGGATCGACCGGCTACGGACGGAAGTGGCAGGCCGCCATCCACAAGGACTGGGGCGGGATCGACCTTCGCGACCTCCGCGCTGTGACCGACTGGGTGACGAAACAGAGTGAGTTCGACCAGTCGCGCCTCGCGGTCTACGGCGGCTCCTACGGCGGATTCGCGGCGCTTCTCTGCGTGACCCAGATCCCGGAGGTGTGGCGCTGCGCCGTCGACGTTTTCGGCATCGCGAACCTGGTGACCATGATCGAGAACGCCCAGCCGAACTGGCGCCGTTTCCTCGCGCGCTGGATCGGTGATCTCGAGCACGACCGGGCGAAGCTCGTCGAGCGCTCGCCGATCACGCACATCGACAACGTGCGCTGCCCGATGCTCATCCTCCAGGGTGAGAACGACCCGCGTGTTCCCAAGGAAGAATCCGATCAGGTCGTCGAGCGCCTACGCGCGCTCGGTCGCCGCGTCGAATACGTCGTTTATCCGGACGAGGGACATGGCTTCACCAATCGCGCGAACGCCGAAGACGCCTACGGACGGATCGTCGATTTCCTCACCGCGGAGCTCGCGGTCTAGCGGAGCGTGCTGCCCAAGAGCACGCTGTTGGCCCAGTAAAACCCAGTCGCTCCAGCAGGCAGCACGTCGAACGTTGCCCCGCCGGTGTATGGAGTGAGCTCGGCGCCGAGAACGATGCCGCCGTCGTAGCGATCACCTGCTACGAGCTCGCCCACCTTGCGGCCATCGGCGGTGGGATGTCCCGGAGAGACATTGACCGTGCGGCCGTCGGAGAGAAGCAGGTGCACCACCCGATGGGCCGGGGGCACCGGCGTGCTTCCGACCTCGACGAGTGGAAGGGAAACACGCGAGCCTGTCCCGTCCGTCGTCCATATGAGATCACCTATCTTGAGGTTCTCGACCGCAACATCGCCGGAGGGTGTCGCGATCCGCGTCCCTCGCGCGAGGCAGATGGGACACGGTGGCTGCCCGCTGGGGGTCCGACTTGCGACACTGACGATCCCTCGCTGATCGATGGTCCCATCGACGCGGTTGGCTTGCTGTGGAGTGCCGAAGACCCCGAGGAAGTGGAATCCACCGTTCACCGGATCGAGATGGATCGCGTTGAGCATCTTCCAGTCGCGGTAGATCGCGAGCTCTTGATCGTTCGTGTACGACGCGGCGGGTGTGATGCGAAGGTGGCTGAGGATCGCGCTGAACGTGGGGGCGTCCTTCTGGATATCGGGTAGACGCTCGTGCGCGAGGGCTCCTTCGTCGGCCCGCGCGACCGGGTAGTAATCGGGGTCGCAGAAGAGGAGCCGGCCAAACTGGTCCACGAGCCGGTACCTGAGCTGCGCTTGGGTGAGGCCGCCCGGCGCGGGGCTCGGAGTCGGCGACGGGGCCGGCGTCGGATTCGGCGGGAGCGTTCCGGGAACGATCGTCCCGGTGATCGCCGTTGCCGTGACGGTTCCGGCGGGGGCGATCGTCGCGGTGCCGGCGGTCGCGCTTGGTTCGGGAGACGAAAGCGTCGCGGCGCCACCGCACGCGACGGTCGCGATGAGAAGCAGAAGCGCACAAACGCGCATGTGTTTAGGAACGGTGGGGCCCCCCGTCCGGTTCCCGCATCGGGGGACGGCGGCGGCGAACGTAACGGGTCGCATACACCTCTTCGCCGAGCGAAAGGATCTTGTTATCGACCCAGCCTGTTTCGAGCATCGCCTGCTGCGCCTCGTTCCAGCTGGATGCGCCCTCGCGCAACAAACCCTTCTTCCAGACGACAAGCCAGATGGCGCCATCGGGATGGCTTACGCGGATGAGCTCGGCGCCGAGGCGATCCAGCGGAACGCCCTCGAGGGCGAAGCAGAGCACCAGACCGTAGCGCCCGTCTTTCGATCGGAGCGGCACGCGCAGATCCAGGACGTCGAGCTGTCCCGCGAGGTGCTCGATCGGGCGGTCGTAAGTTGCGACGCCACCGATACGGAGGGCCGGCATGCCCGATTTGACGCCCAATTTGGGGACGACCTCGACGGCGGTGCGCATCCCGCCAGGTCTTTTCACCTGCCGTTGAAGTCTAGGGAACGCGGTATGCACAAAGGCTCGCATGGCGTTCGGTATGACTTCTCGGCCGCGTCCGGTGCTCATCGTCGACGACGACGTGGAGACGCTCGCGGCCGAGCGCCAGCTCCTCGCTGAGAGCGGTTTCCGGGTGGTCGAGGCCCACGACGGCGCGGAGGCGCTTCAAGCGGTGCAGGACGATCCACCGGCCGTCGTCGTGCTCGACGTACAGATGCCCGGAATGGACGGACCGTCGTTCGCCCGCGAGCTGCGCATGGCACTGCGTCGAGTTCCGCTCGTGATCCTCACCGGCGTCGCCGATCCTCGGCGCGAGGCCGATCGTTGCAACGCCGAGGCGTATCTCGCCAAGCCTTTCGATGCGCAGGAGCTTGTCAGCGTCGTCCGCCGTTTCGCCGCCTGATCGCCGCGCATACTGCGAATCGTGCCTGCGCGTCTTCTCGTCAAAGAACCGCATGCGGTCGTCGATCATCCGGCTGACCAACTCTCCGAGCTGCGCGGAGTCCACCCATGCTGGCTGGACATCTCAAACCCGCAGAGCGAGGAGTTCGCTCTCGTCGCACAAGAGCTGGAGCTGCACCCTCTCGCGGTCGAGGATGCGCGGCATGGCCACGAGCGTCCGAAGATCGATCAGTACGACACGCATTACTTCATCGTCTTCTATGCGCTCGAGACACCGAGCCCCGGCGTCGTCAACTACCACGAGGTTTCGATCTTCGTCGCTCACAACGCGATCGTGACCGTGCACGAGGGCGACTTCATGGCGCGGCGTCTCGTCGAGAAGCGGTTCGTCGAAGGACATCTGCAGACGACCGGCCTGCTCCTGCACGCGCTCCTCGACACGATGGTGGATCAGTACTTCGAGGTCGTCGACCAGTTCGGCGAGCGGATCGAGCTGCTCGAGCAGTTCGTTGCCGAGGAAGCCGGCCCGAACCTCCATCGCGCGGACGCCCCGCTCCGCGAGCTGTTCCTCGTCAAGCGCGATCTCCTGCAGCTGCGGAAGACCATCGCGCCCGAGCGTGACGTGCTCCAGGTCCTCGTACGCGGCGACATTCGCGAGCTGCACGAGACCGGAAACCGCGCGTACTTCCAGGACGTCTACGACCACATCCTTCGCGTGACGGACGAGATCGACACGTTTCGCGAGCTCACCTCGAACGTCATCGATGCGTACCTCGCGGCCGCTTCGAACCGGCTGAACGAGGTCATGAAGGTCCTCACCAGCATCGCCACCGTTCTCCTCGTCCTCACCGTCGTCACCGGCTTCTTCGGCCAGAACTGGAGCTTCATTCCGTACGGATCGCTCCCTCTGTTCTGGCTGTCGATGGCCGTAACGGGTCTGATCGCGGTGGGCCTGGTGATGTACTTCCGGCGCCGCGGCTGGCTCTAACCGGTTTTTTGAGCACCTAGCGATCCGCTGCTAGGCTTGTCGCGCATTGCCCGAGCGGGCTCCGCGTACATACGGGGGCGATCTCCTATCCATCGGGTTCCAGATAGCGATCGTGGTGGGCATCCCCTTGCTCGCCGCGGCGTTCATCGGGGACGCCGTGGATCGCCAGCTAGGTACGACGCCGACGCTCGGCCTTGTGTCGATCTTGCTCGGGTTGGCGATCGCGGGCCTCGGCACGTTCTTCGTCTTGCGGCGCTATCTTGCCGCGAACCCGGATCAGCCGGCGAGCGATAAGGCGCGCGAGGCCGGGCGGGCGTGGGAGCGCGAGATCCAGGAGCGCGAGCGAAAGCGCGAAGCAGGGGAGGAGGACGAGTGACGACCGCGATGCGGCCATGGAGCTTGTTCGAGCTGCCGACCCAGTCGGTGATCGGACTCATCCTGTTGCTCAACGGCTTCCTGATTGCCGTGGCGGCGGTCACCCATACCCTGCCTAACTGGCCGCCCGGTCAGGCGGATATCCACGTCGCCGATCAGACGGGCACCCCGATCTTCACGCTTGCCGGCGCAGGCAACATCTCGTCGGGCGGCCCGATCACGATCTGGAACGACGTCTCGGTCTCCAACTCGATCTTCACCGCGTGGATCGTGATGGCCCTACTGGTCGTTCTGTCCATCCTCGCGACAGCGCGCCTGAGCGAGCACCCCGGTCGGCTCCAAAACCTTTTCGAGCTCGTTGTCCAGGGTCTCGCCGACTTCATGCGCGAGGCGGGAGGATCCGGGGTCGTTCGGTTCCTTCCGCTCTTCGGGTCGCTCTTCCTGTTCGCGCTCTTCAGCAACTGGCTCTCTGTCGTACCGTTCGTCGGCCAGATCGAGCTCCTGCACTCGCCCACCGCCGACTACCACACCAACCTCGGCATGGCACTCACCGGGTTCGCCTGGTATCAGGCCGCCGGGATACGCCAGAACGGTCTCGGTTACTTCGTTCGCTGGTTCAATTTCACCGGCTTCCGGGAAGGTGCGCTCGTCGGGGTCGTCATGATCCTCGTCGGCATCATCGAGCTCTTCAGCGAGCTCTTCCGCATCCTGACGCTTACCCTTCGACTCTGGGGAAACATCTGGGGCGGCGAGATCGTGCTCTCAGTGCTCGCCGCTCTGCTCTTTATCCCGAGCCTCTCCCTCCCGTTCATCGGGCTGGAGCTCTTCATCGGGTTCATCCAAGCATTCGTGTTCGCGTTCCTCGTTCTCCTCTACATCATCCTTGCGCTTGAATCGCACGGCGGGGAGGAGCACGAAGCGCACGAGCCCGAAGCGCACAACGAAGCACTACCCATGGCGGCCTAATTCGCGAGGAGGTAGCAACGCATGAGTCTGGCCTGGCTTGGCGCTGGCATCGCGATCGGTTTTGGCGCGCTCGGCGCGGGACTCGGGATCGGCATCGCCGGCTCGAAGGTCGCCGAGGCGACGGGGCGGAACCCCGACGCGGCGAACGCGATCCGCACGAACGGCATCATCATCGTGGTCTTCGCGGAATCTCTCGGCATCTTCTCGTTCGTCATCGCGTTCTTGCTCCAGGGCAAGGCGCTCTAAATGGCATTCGGTCTCTCGCTCGCGGAGGAAACTCCTACCGGTCTGGTCGTCCACCCGTTCTGGGTGCTCGTCTCGATCGTCAACTTCCTCGTCATCCTCTACCTGCTGCGCCGATACCTCTGGGGGCCGATCCTCACCGTCCTCGCGAATCGCGCGGAGAAGATCCGCGAAGGCCTTGTGATGGCCGAGCAGGCGAAGACCGAACGCGAGGAGCTCAAGGCGGAAATCGAGCGTCGCCTCACGGAGGTTCAGCGAGAGGCGCAGGCAATCGGCGAGCGATTGACCAAGGCCGCGGAGGCGGCGGCCGGTGAGATTCGCATGGACGCGAAGAAAGAGGCGGACCGCATCCGCGAGCGCGGCCGCGAAGACGCGAGGCAGCTCCACGATCAAGCGCTCGCGCAGCTCCGGTCGGAGCTCGCGGGCATGGTCGTCCTCGCGGCGAGCCGCGTGCTCGGTCGTGAGGTCGACGCCGAGCAGCACCGCGCCCTGATCGAGCGTTCTCTCGACGAAGCGGCCGCGCAGCTCACGGAACAGAGCTAGTTGGCGCTCTCGGGGTCGGCCGCGCGACGGTACGCCGAAGCTCTTCTCGGCCTTGCCCCCGACGAACGCGCCGTCTCCGAGCTTCGCGTTTCGCTCGAAAAGCTCGCCCCTGTCTTCGACAGAGTCAGCGTCGCCGGCCTCCGCGACCCCTCAGTGCCCATGAAGGAACGGATCGAGGCGCTTACCTCAGCGCTTCGGGGTGAGCCCGACGTCATTCGCTCGCTCCTCATCCTCCTGCTGGAAACCGACCGCATCGCGCTCGTGCCGCAAATCGCTCTCGCATTCGGGGACCTCGTCGATCAGCGCGAAGGCATCGCAAAGGCTCGCATCACGACCGCCGTCGCGCTGGACGAACCGGCGCGCCGCGAACTTGTCCAGCGCCTCGAGCACAAATCCGGACGCAGGCTTCGCGCGACATTCGCAGTCGACCCGACGCTCATCGGCGGCGCGAGAGTCCAGATCGGCGATCACCTGATCGACTCATCCGTACACGCGAAGCTCATCGCGCTCGGACGACAGCTCGCCTCATAAGGGGGAACACCATGGCCGACTCCTCAGAGATCACCGACATCATCAAGGCGAAGATCAAAGGCTTCAAAGGAGAAGCCGAGTCGGTCGACGTCGGCACCGTGGTCGAGATCGGAGACGGCATCGCCCGCGTCTACGGCCTTGCCAACTGCATGGCCTCCGAGCTCCTCGACTTCGGGGGCGATGTCTTCGGCCTCGCCTTCAACCTCGAGGAGGACACGGTGAGCGCGATCATCCTCGGGGACTACACCGGCATCGTCGAAGGCGGCGAGGTCCGCACGACAGGCCGGATCGTCCAGACGCCGGTCGGCGAGGCACTCATCGGGCGAGTCGTGGATCCCCTCGGGCGGCCCCTAGACGGCAAGGGACCGGTCAACACCAAGACATCCCTGCCGGTCGACGTTGTGGCGCCCGGCGTCATCACGCGGCAGAACGTCGACACGCCGGTCCAGACCGGCATCAAGGTCATCGACGCGATCACGCCGATCGGGCGCGGACAGCGGGAGCTGATCATCGGCGACCGTCAGACCGGCAAGACCGCCATCGCGATCGACACGATCCTCAACCAGAAAGGCAAGAACCTGACCTGCATCTACGTCGCGATCGGTCAGAAGGAATCGTCGGTCGCGAAGATCGTCGCGACCCTCGAAGAGCACGGCGCGATGGAGCACACGATCGTGGTGATCGCGGGGGCCTCCGACCCGGCGACGCTCCAGTACCTCGCGCCGTTCGGCGCGTGCGCGATGGGCGAGTACTTCCGCGACAGCGGGAAGGACGCGCTCATCGTCTACGACGACCTGACGAAGCACGCCTGGGCGTACCGCCAGGTGTCGCTCCTCACCCGCCGCCCGCCCGGCCGGGAGGCCTACCCCGGCGACGTCTTCTATCTGCACTCTCGTCTGCTCGAGCGGGCCGCGCGCCTGAACAAGGAGAAGGGCGGCGGGTCACTGACCGCGCTGCCGATCATCGAGACGCAGGCCAACGACATCTCCGCCTACATCCCGACGAACGTCATCTCGATCACCGATGGCCAGATCTACCTCGAGACCGACCTCTTCAACCAGGGTCAGCGCCCCGCGATGAACACCGGACTCTCCGTGTCGCGCGTGGGTGGCGACGCGCAAACGAAAGCGATGAAGGCGGTCGTTCGAAGCCTGAAGCTCGAGCTGGCGCAGTACCGCGAGCTGGCTGCGTTCGCGCAGTTCGGCTCCGATCTCGACAAGGCGACGCAGCAGCAGCTCCGTCGAGGCGAGAAGGTCACCGAGATCATGAAGCAGCCGCAGTACCTGCCTCTTCCGCTCGAGAAGGAGGTCGTGATCATCTTCGCGGCGACCAACGGCTTCATCGACGACGTTCCGAAGGAGCGCGTTGCCGACTTCGAGCGCGATCTGTACCGCTTCATGGACTCGGTCGGCAAGAACGTCTCGGCCAAGATCGCCAAGGACAAAGCCTGGAGCGCGGAAATCGAGAAGGAAGTCCGCGCGATGCTCGACGAGTTCAAGAAGGCGCACCCCTACTCGGAGGAAAAACCCGTGTCGGCCCCGTCACGCGAGGAACAGCCGAAGCAGGCGGCGAAGACCCCGGCGGCGGCGCGCGCGTAGCGTGCCGTCAGAGCGCGAGCTCCGGCGGCGCGTCCGGAGCATCAAGAACATCCAGCAGGTCACCCGGGCGATGCAGCTCGTCGCCGCGTCGAAGATGCGCCGCGCGCAGGCTGCCGTTCTCGCATCGCGCCCGTACGAGGAGCGCCTGCGTACTGTCCTGAACGACCTCGCGCCGTACGCCGACCCCGAAACGAGCCCGCTCCTCGCGAGACGACCGGTCAGCCGAGTCGGGATCGTCCTCGTGACGACGGACCGCGGGCTCGTCGGACCGATGAACGTGAACCTCATTCGTGCGACCCTGCGGTTCGCGCAGCAGCAGCCTGCGGCGTCGTACGTGGCCGTCGGACGCAAGGGCATCAACCAGCTGCGTCGGCTGCGTGCACCCGTCACGGCCGAGTTCCCGGGCATCCCCGACCGGCCGACGAGCGCGGACACGAACGTGATCGCGCGTGTCGCGGTTGAGGAATTCGTCACCGGCAAGATCGACGAGCTCTATCTCGCCTTCACCCGGTTCGTGAACACCCTGCGCCAGGAGCCGACCATCCGGCGGCTCTTGCCGTTCGTCCCGGAAGAGGAGGACATCGACGAGTTGGCGCCGCTTCAGTACCTGTTCGAGCCGGATCCAGAGACCGTCCTGAATGAGGTCATCCCAAGACTGATTGAGGTCGCGGTGTTCCAGACGATCCTCGAGTCCAAGGCGTCGGCGTTCTCCGCGCAGATGGTCGCGATGCGCAACGCGACGGACGCCGCGGGCGATCTCATCGACGATCTCACGCTCGCGGCGAACAAGGCGCGGCAATCACGAATCACCAAAGAGATGCTCGAGATCGCATCGGGGGCCGAGGCCCTCGGCAAGGGGTAGAGAAAGATGGCCGTAGCGACGAAAGAAGCCACCAAGAAAAAGTCGACGGACGCCGGACGGATCGTCCAGATCATCGGCCCGGTCCTCGACGTCCAGTTCGAAGAGGGCCACCTCCCCGAGATCTACGACGCGCTCGTCGTCAAGCGCGAGGACGGCGGCGAAGTGATCGCCGAGGTGCAGCAGCACCTCGGAAACAACTGGGTGCGCGCGGTCTCGATGGCCGCGACCGACGGCCTGCGCCGCGGGATGAAGGCGGTCGCCGCCGGCGGGCCGATCACCGTGCCGGTCGGCGAGGCGACGCTCGGCCGGCTCTTCAACGTCATCGGCGAGCCGATCGACGGCAAGGGCCCCGTGAAAGGCGATCGCCGCGACCCGATCCACCGTGCCCCGCCGCCGTTCACCGACCAGTCGACGCAGGCGGAGATCTTCGAGACGGGCATGAAGGTCATCGACCTCATCTGCCCCTTCCTGAAGGGCGGCAAGTCCGCGGTGTTCGGCGGCGCCGGCACCGGGAAGACCATCGTCATTCAGGAGCTCATCCGGAACGTCGCGTCAGAGCATGGCGGCTACTCGGTCTTCTGCGGAGTGGGCGAGCGCTCGCGCGAAGGGACGCAGCTGCTCGGCGAGATGAAGGAATCTGGAGTCATCGACAAGATGTCGATGGTCTTCGGCCAGATGAACGAGCCGCCCGGTGCGCGTCTGCGGGTCGCCCTCACCGGCCTCACCATCGCGGAGTACTTCCGCGACGAGCAGGGCCGCGACCTCCTCATCTTCATCGACAACATCTTCCGGTTCACCCAGGCGGGTTCGGAGGTATCCGCGCTCCTCGGCCGTATGCCGAGCGCCGTCGGCTACCAACCGACGCTCGCCACCGAGATGGGCGAGCTGCAGGAACGCATCACGTCGACGAAGAAGGGCTCGATCACCTCCTTGCAGGCGGTCTTCGTGCCGGCCGACGACTACACCGATCCGGCGCCGGCGACGACGTTCGCGCACCTCGACGCGTCGATCCGGCTCGAGCGCTACCTGACCGAGCTCGGTCTCTACCCGGCCGTCGACCCGCTCACCTCGACGAGCCGCGCGCTCGACCCGAACATCGTCGGGCAGGAGCACTACGAGACCGCGCGCGAGGTCCAGCGGGTGCTGCAGCGCTACAAGGACCTTCAGGACATCATCGCGATCCTCGGGATCGACGAGCTCTCCGACGAGGACAAGCTCCTCGTGGCGCGAGCTCGGAAGCTGCAGCGATTCCTCGCGCAGCCGATGTTCGTCGCCGAGCAGTTCACCGGCGTCGCCGGCCAGTACGTAAAGGTCGCGGACACGGTCCGGAGCTTCCGGGAGGTGCTCGAGGGCAAGCACGACGACCTCTCGGAGCAAGCCTTCTACAACGTCGGCACGGTCGAGCAGGCTCGCGAGAAGGGCGAGCGCCTCTCGAAGGAAGGTGCGTCCGGCTAATGCCGCTCCATCTCGAAGTCATCACGCCCGAGCGGAAGGTCTACGAGGACGACGTCGACATGGTCGTCGCGCCCGCGAGCGAGGGCTACGTCGGGATCCTGCCGCACCATGCTCCGCTCTTCACTACGCTCGGCCCCGGCGAGTTCAAGGTGAAGCGCGGCGGCGTCGAGGAAATCCTGGCGGTGTTCGGCGGGTTCATGGACGTCCGCGGCGACCGGGTGGTCGTTCTGACCGACGCCGCCGAGCCCGCCGAGGAGATCGACGCGAGCCGCGCACAGCAGGCCCGCGATCGCGCTCAGCAGGTTCTCGCCGCGGGTCCGGCCTCGGCGGCGGACGAGCAGCGCGCGAGAGCCGAGCTCCAGCGGGCGCTGGTCCGCCTGCGGGTCAGCGAAAGCCGCCGCCGGCGGAGATGACCGGCACCCCAGGCGCGACCGCTCCCTGACCCGCTAGGCTGTCTGTCGCTGGGGGCAGTGGGTGGACTGGCGGTGAGGCTGATTCGCGTCTTGGCGCTCGCGATCATCGGGACCATCGTCGTCGCGGCGTGCGGCGCGACGGTTGCCTACGCGCCTTTTGTCGACGACACGCTGGCGGCCAAACCCGAAGCCGCCGCGACGCCCACGCCGACGCCCGTCCCCGCGCCGTCACCGGTGCCGCTCTACACGAAGCTCCGCATCTTCGTCGCTTCCGAAAGCACCGACCAGGTGTGGGTGCTCGACGGAAAACCGGGCGAGCCGTATGCCCTCGTTGGAAAGATCGCGGTCGGCAAGCTCCCGCATCAGCTCGGGGTCTCGCCCGATGGAAAGTGGGTCGCGGTCAACAACCGCATGGGCAACACCACCTCGGTCATCGACCCTGTCTCCATGAAAGAGGTCGTTCGCCTGATGGTGGGCAAGCAGCCGCACGGGATCACATGGTCCGCTGATGGCAAGACGCTCTTCGTCGGGCATGAGCACGACATGTACATCGCGCGGTTCGAAGCGGGGACGTGGAAGCCGCTTCCGCCGCTCATGGTCGGCGTGCCGCAGCACGTGCTCACCATCGCGCCGAGCCGGCCGAACGAGCTCTGGTTCACGCTCACGAACACATCGCAGGCCAACGTGCTTCGCGTGTACGACCTCGAGACGGGCAAGATTACGCAGATCAAGGTGAACGACGTGCACGACGCGTACTTCACGCCGGATCAGAGCGAGGTCTGGTCGAGCTCGTCGGGCTTTCTCGACAAGCCGTCCGATCGGATGGTCATCTACGACCCCGTGACCAAGACCGTGAAGAGCGAGATCCATCTCCCGGGCACCTATCCCTTCCATACCGAGAAGGTCGACCAGGACGGTGTCTTCTTCATGGCCGATAAGTCACTCATGGTCATCTCGGACCATCTCGGGCCCGGGCTCCTCTGGGTCGATTGGAAGGACCGCCGTGTCATGTCGGAGACCAAACTCGGTCAGCAGCCCTTCCACACCACGTACGACCCCGAGGGCGATCGACTCCTCACGACAACGAATGTCGACGGCATGGTGAATGTGATCGACGTGAAGACGCGCGCGGTCATCCAGAAGATCCCAGTGCCGAAGGCGCATGGAATAGGAGCCGTGCCGATCGCCGCGCCGTAGAGTTTCGGCGTGCTCTTCCGTGCTCTCGCCCTTCTCTACAACGCCCTTCCCGTGCGCTGGCAGCGGCGCATCCTCGACCGCACCCAGGCGCGGTTCCTCGTGGGCGTTGTGGGCCTCGGGATCGATCCCAACGGTCACGTGATCCTGGCGCGCCATCGCTTCGGCGCGCCGGAGTGGCGTTTCCTCGGAGGATTCCTGTCGGCTCGCGAGCGGCTCGAAGACGCACTCGCGCGCGAAGTTCGCGAGGAGACCGGCGTCGAGATCGAGGTCGGTCCGATCCTCGAAGCGAACCAGGGATACCGCTGGCAACGAGTCGAGATCGTGTATGCCTACCGGCCCATCGGTGGCATCGAGCGGCTGTCGAGCGAGCTCGTCGAGCTTCGCAGCTTTGACCCCGCCGATCTGCCGGACGTGCGCGCCGACCAGCGCGGGATCATCGAACGGCGTGCCGCCCGAGCGGCGGAGTGGGCGAAATCCAGGCGGTAAGGCGTGTCTTCGCCGTCCTGGTTGTTCTTGCGATCGTCTCATGGGTGCTTCTGCCGGTCGTTCGTGCCTACTCTCTGGTCTCAGCGAAACACTCCGACCCAGTTGCGCCGTCCGACCTCGCTGTCGCGGACGTCACTTTCGAGTCCACCGACGGTACGCCGATCCACGCTTGGCTCGCATTCGCGAGAGTCGGCGCGCCGGCCGTCATCCTCATCCACGGTTTCAAGACATCGCGCGCAGAGATGCTGCCGTGGGCGCGCTTCCTCCATGACGCCGGCTACAACGCGCTGCTTCTCGACCTGCGTGGCGCTGGGCGGAGTGGCGGTGGCACGATCGGCCTAGGAGCGACGGAGCCTCGCGACGTCGTCGCGGCCGTACAGACCGCGGGCGAGGTGTTTCGCACCGACCATGTCGCGGTGCTTGGGATCTCGCTTGGCGCGGGCGTGGCGATCCTCGCGGCCGCCGACGATTCGCGGATCGCTGCGGTCGTCGCGGATAGCGCGTGGACTGATCAGGACTTCCAGCTCGCGCGTCTCGGCGTCATCGACGTGGGGCCCCTTCGACTGCCGCTCCCACCCCTTGGCCCAATGGCCGTGAACGCCATGGTCGGGGCGGATGTGGCGAGGGCGCGACCGCTCGAAGCAATCGCGCGCATCGCGCCCCGACCGATCCTCCTCATCCACTCGGCGGATGACGACAACGCGACGACGCCTGTCGAGGGAGCTCGCCGGCTTTTCGCTGCGGCCGGAGAGCCCAAGGAGCTCTGGGTCGCGCCACGCGGTGGGCACGTCGGCGCGATCAACGCGTTCCCGGAGGAATACCGGGCCCGCGTGCTGGCGTTCTTTCGCGACGCGCTCCGCTAGCGAACTTCGGACGGACGGGTCGCTTCGAGTGCGGCGACGATCTCCTGGATGTGCACGAGATGCTCGAACTCGTGCTCGAGCATCCGCCGCATGATTTTTCGCGTCGTCCAGCGCCGTCCCATCACCACGTGATCGAGGGCCGTGTCCGCGGGCTCCATCACCGTGAAGCGCTGGAAGACCAGGCGATGGATGGCCTGCAGGGTGTTGTATGGGTCGGCCGGCCACTTCTCGAGTCGCGAGAGGAACTCAGCCTCGGTCAGCATCACGTGCTCGAGGGCCTCGCGCACGCTCCACATCGTCTCCGTCGGCTTTCGCTCGATCTCCTCCTCGGGGATATCGCGCACCAGAGAGATGAGCGCCGCGCGCGACGCCTCGAACTGGTGCAGGAAGTCCCGGAGCTCATGCTCCTCGAGCGGGCCGATGTCTTCAGGTAAGACGCGATCGGACGGCGTATCGCGCACCTCGAACGTGTCGGGATCCATCGCCTTCCAGTGCTCGACCGAGACTCCGCGCGTATCGAGGAGCTCGAGGTAGGCGCGAAAGGCGCGTCTCGCGTTCGCGATGGCCCCGTCACGTGTCGTGCCCGAAGCGATGCATCCGCGAAGCACCGGAACGTGGGCGAGCCAGTAGCTCCCCTCACCCTGAACGTAGATCGCGGGTGTCTCAGTCATGCGCGCACCCACACCTTCTGGCCGCAGTCGGCGCGGATCGTTCGCTCGGCCCCATCGACCCTGACACGGATCGGCTCGCCGTGTCGGAGGTCGACGACCGCGAGCTCGACGCCGGGCCGCAAGCCCTGCGAGTCGAGATACTCGAGAAAGCCGGGCTCGTGCTCGAATTGATCGGGGATCCGCTCGATGGTCGCGGTCGCGCCCGGGAGCACGCGCTCGAGCGGCTTCGTCGGACGGCCCGTGACGCCGGGCATGGGATTGCCGTGCGGGCAGGTCTGCGGATCGCCGAGCACGTTTTGGATGCGCTGCTCCATCTCAGCCGACATCGCGTGCTCGAGGCGCTCCGCCTCTTCGTGTGTTTTCCACCACTCGAATCCGAGCACCTCGACCAGGAACCGTTCGGCGAGGCGATGGCGACGCACGATCGAGTCGGCGTGGCGCTTCCCGGTCTTGGTCAGATGCACTTCTTTACGCTCGTCCAAGGCGATCAGCCCCTCGCGTTCGAGGCGGTGGACCATCTCAGAGACGGCCGGTGCGGAGAAGCCCAGGAACTCGGCCAGGCGCGCCGAAACGACGTGTCCATTCTCGTCGGAGAGGGTGTAGATCGCTTGCAGGTACTCCTCGACGGCCGGCGAAGTGGTAATTGTTGACCTCCGTAGTCGGAAATCGTTAGGCTCGCCTTAGCCGTTAGGGCGACCTAAAGGGGATGCTCCCCGCGGTGAGTATCGCACTCGGAGTGACGGAAGCCGCGATGTCGATGGTCGAGATCCTGGTGCTGGGCGCGATCGCCGGGTTCACCGTGTTCCTCGGACTTCCTCTTGGACGCGTGCGCGGCGCATCTACTCGGATGCGATCGCTCTTGAACGCGGGCGCGACCGGCATCCTCCTTTTCCTTTTTTGGGACGTCCTCGCAAAAGGTGTCGAGCCGGTCGAGGCGGCGCTCGCGGAGGCGAAGGGTGGCGGAACGTGGCTCCACTTCGGCTGGCTCGCGGCTGTCTTTGCGGTGTCTTTGACGGTCGGATTGATGAGCCTTGTGTACTACGACCTCTGGCTCTCGCGGCGCGCACGCGCGACGGTCCGTTTCGGTCCCGGCGCGGCGGACGTACGCGAGCTCCACACCGGCCCCATCGCGCGGCTGCGGCCGGCTGAGCGTCTCGCCTTCTTCATCGCGCTCGGGATCGGCTTCCACAATCTCTCGGAGGGCCTGGCCATCGGCCAGTCCGCGGCGGGGGGACAGCTCCGCCTGGCCCTGGTCCTCGTCATCGGGTTCGCGTTGCACAATGCGACCGAGGGCTTCGGGATCGTCGGGCCGCTCGCCGGCGAAGCGCACCTCCCGAGCTGGCGTTTCCTCGGAGCCCTCGGTCTCATCGCGGGCAGTCCGACGTTCCTCGGGACGATCATCGGTCAATCGTTCCAGAACGAGTCCGTCTTCGCCGCATTCCTGGCGCTCGCCGCAGGCTCGATCCTCTACGTCGTGATCGAGCTTCTCGCTGTCGCACGGAAGCTCGGCCACAAAGACATGACAACGTGGGGCATCCTGGTCGGGGTTCTCCTTGGATTTGCAACCGACTTCGTCCTCACAGCGGCCGGTGCGTGACGACGTAACGCACCTTTCGGTCTTTTAGGCCGTTAGAGTTCACCGCGTGTTCTCTCGCCAAATCGGCATCGACCTCGGCACTGCCAACGTCATCGTGTATGTCCGTGGGAAGGGCATCGTCCTCACCGAGCCGTCGGTGGTCGCCCTCGCGAAGGAAGATGGGTCCAACCGGCCCCGGATCGTCGCGGTGGGCGAGGAGGCGCGGCTCATGCTCGGCCGCACGCCCGGCACGATCACCGCGCTCCGGCCGATGCGCGATGGCGTGATCGCCGATTACGTGATCACCGAGTACATGCTGAGGTACTTCATCAACAAGGTCTGCGGACAGGTCCGCATTTTCCAGCCGCAGCTCATGATCTGCGTTCCGTCCGGCGTCACGAGCGTCGAACGGCGCGCGGTGAAGGACGCTGCGATCCGTGCGGGTGCGCGCGAGGCACACCTCATCGAGGAACCGCTCGCCGCCGCGATCGGCGCGAACATCCCGATCTCCGGTCCGTCCGGCAATCTCATCATCGACATCGGCGGCGGGACCGCCGAGATCGCGGTGATCTCACTCGGCGGCATCGTGGTGTCGCGCAGCGTTCGCGCCGCGGGCAACAAGCTCGACGAAGCGATCGCGAACTTTGTGCGCAAGCGCTACAACCTCATGATCGGGGAACGCACGGCCGAGGACGTGAAGATCCAGATCGGGTCGGCGCTGCCGATGGATCCGGAGCTCACGATGGAGGTGCGCGGGCGCGACCTCATCGCCGGCCTGCCGCGCACGATCACGATCGGCTCGAATGAGATCTCCGAGGCGATGGATCCGGTCCTTCAGCAGATCATGGGTGCCGTGAAGGCCGTCCTCGAGGAGACTCCGCCGGAGCTCGCGTCCGACGTCATCGATAAAGGGATGGTCCTCTCCGGCGGCGGCGCGCTCCTGCGCAACATGGACAAGCTCCTCACGCAGGTTACCGGCGTCGCCTGCTACGTGGCCGAAAACCCGCTCTATTGCGTCGCCAAGGGCACGGGCCTCGCGCTCGAACACCTCGACTTCTTCCGCAGAAGCCTCGTCGCAGTCCACTAGCGAGCGAGCCTTGGCGCCGCGGCGCGTCGACATTCTCGGCGTGGGCTTCGACCGGGTCGACCTCGCCGCCGCGGCGGAACGGATCATCGAGCGCCATGCCGCGGGACAACGGACGTTCGTGATCACGGCGAATCCCGAATTTGTGATGCTGACGCGCCGCGATGCCGAGCTTGCCGACCTCGCCCGAGCGTCGGAGCTCGTCGTCGCCGATGGGACGGGCGTGCTCGTCGCATCGCGGGTCCTCCGCGATCCGTTGCCCGGCCGGGTCCCGGGCCGTTTGCTCGTCCCCGCTGTCCTTCAGCTCGTCAGCGGCCCGGTCTTCCTGCTCGGTGCCGCGCCGGGCGTGGCCGAGCGCGCGGGCGAGTCGCTCGTGCGCCGCATCCCGTCGCTTCTCATCGCCGGAACATACGCCGGTTCGCCTGCGCAGGAGAACGACGCATCGATCCGCGAGCGCATTCAGGCCGCGGAGGCGCGCGTCCTTCTCGTCGCGTACGGCATGCCGGCGCAGGAGCGCTGGATCGCGCGGAACCTGCCGCTCCTCCCGTCGGTGCGGACCGCGATCGGCGTGGGCGGCGTGTTCGACCAGCTCGCCGGCCGCGTGCGCGTCCCGCCGCGAATCGTGCACGCGATCGGCTTCGAGTGGCTCTGGCGGCTCGCATTCGAGCCGCACCGTTGGCGGCGCCAGCGCGTGCTGCCGGTGTTCGCCGCCCTCGTCGCGCGGCAGCGCATCTTCGGCCGATGAACCTCGCCCTGGCCCACGAATATTTCGTCGCGCACGGCGGCGCGGAGCGCGTGGTCGAAGTTTTTCACGAGATGTGGCCCGAGGCTCCCGTGTACACCTTCTTCCACGATCGCCGCCGCTACGGCGACCTGCCGGGATGGAATCTCCGCACGAGCTATCTCCAGTGGCTGCTCCTCGGCGAGAGTCATCGCTTGCTCTTGCCGCTCTATCCGAATGCGGCGCGCGCGCTGCGCGTGCCGCCGGAGACCGACGTCGCTCTTGTCTCGACGAGCGCGTTCATCAAGGAAATCGGTCTCGCGGATCGCACCGTGGCCGTCGCGTACTGCCACTCCCCGACCCGCTACCTGTACGACTGGAGCGAACGGTATCTGGAGGAGGAAGTTCCACAACCGCTCGTGCCGCTCGTGCGCGATCTGCTCGGGCGCCTGCGGGACGGCGATCAGAGGGCGGCGCGGCGCTTCGATCGTTGGATGGCGAACTCGACCGCGGTGCGGGGTCGGATCGAGACGTACTACGGCGTAACGGCGAGCGCGATCGAGATCGTGCATCCGCCGGTCGACGTGGCTTCCTTCGAGGCGAACGAGGAGCGCGGTGATTTCTGGCTCTTCGTCGGCCGGCTCTCGGCGTACAAGCGCGCCGACGTCGCCGTTCGGGCGTTCAACGACGTCGGGATGCGTCTGCTCGTCGTCGGCGAGGGCCGCGAGCGCGGAGCCCTCGAGCGGATGGCAAGCGAGAACGTCGTCTTCGCGGGTCGCGCTGACGACGCCACCCTGCGCTCGCTCCTCGCATCGGCGCGCGGCCTCGTCTTCCCGGCCGAGGACGACTTCGGGATCGTCTGCGCCGAGGCGCTCGCTTCGGGCGCTCCGGTGGTCGCGCTTGCTGCCGGCGGGATCTTCGACATCGTGCGCGACGGCGAGGACGGCGTCCTGGTCGACGTGCCCGAGCCTCGCGCCTTCGCCGAGGGTGTGCTGCGCGCGGAGCGTGCGCGTTTCGAACCGAAAGCGCTTCGTGACTCGGCGCGGCGCTTCGATGTGTCACGATTTCGCGAGAAGGTGCGCGCGATCGTCGACGATGCGCGCGAAAAAGGAAGGGCCAGATAGGAACCGAGGCGAAGCGCATTCGCGTGGACATGCATACCCACAGCGAAGCTTCGCCGGACAGCCGGACTCCGATAGCGGACCAGGCGCGCGCGGTTCGCGCGGCCCGGATCGATGTCATCTGCGCGACCGACCACAACACCATCGACGGTGGCCTTCGGCTGCGCGAGCTGGCCGACGGCTTTCGCGTCGTCATCGGGGAGGAGATCAGCTCGCGCGACGGCGAGATCATCGGTCTCTTTCTCGACCGCGCCGTTCCGCGTGACCTGAGCGGCGAAGAGACCGTCGCGCGCATCCACGACCAGGGCGGACTCGTGGTGGTTCCGCATCCCTTCAGCATCAACCGCCGCTACCACATGCGGCGGCCCGCGCTCGATCGCCTGCGTTCGCAGATCGACGCGCTCGAGATCTTCAACGCGCGCGAGGCGATCTTCCTGAACAACCGCGCCGCCGCCGCGTACGCGAAGGCCCACCACATCATCGGCACGGCCGGAAGCGACGCGCACCGCGCGGCCGAGATCGGCCGCGCCTTCGTCGAGATGCCGGACTTCGCGGGGCGCGCCGATTTCCTGGACTCCCTCCGTCAGGGCGTCGCCCAGGGACGGCTCTCGGGAAGTGGGGTACACGTCTTCACCCGATACGACCGGTTTCGGAAGTGGCTCGGACGAAAGAGCTCGAGCCAAACTCGGTGACAGAGCGGCCCTCGACCCACGTCGAGGACCCGACGATCGAGCAGCTCGCCGCGGCGGCCGGACGCACCGACGAGATCGCCGTACGGCGCCAGCTCTTCGGTTGGCGCGAGCTCATCTCGACCGTCATCCCCGTTCTGCTCATCGGTTACTTCGCACGCAACGTCGACTGGTCGCAGGCCTTCGGGACGTTGCGCCGCGCGGACCCCCTGTTCGTCGTCGCGGCGCTCGTCGTGTATTACCTATCGTTCCCGGTCCGCGCCATCCGCTGGGCGCGCCTGCTCCGCGAGGGCGGCACGCGGATCTTCGGGCGCGACCTTCTCGAGATCCTGCTCCTCGGCTGGTTCGTGAACTGCCTGGTGCCGGCGAAGCTCGGCGATCTGTACCGGAGCTACCTGGTGAAACGCCGCTTCGGGATATCGCTGTCGCGAACCGTCGGGGTCGTCGTGGCGGAGCGCCTTCTCGACTTGTTCGTGGTCTTCGGGCTCCTGGTCGTCGACGGTTACGTGGCGTTCGGTCGCACGATCCTCCCGGACCTGAACGTCCTCTACATCACCGGCGGAGCGCTCGGTCTGGTCATCCTCATCGGGCTTGTCGGGCTGTACGCGATCGGTCCGCGGCTCGGGCGCTTCTTCCCCGCGGAGGTGCGCCGGATCGGGCGGCTCTTCCGAGAAGGCGTCCTCCACAGCTTCCGCGCGTTGCCCGTCGCCGGCCCGATGACGCTCCTCGTGTGGGTCCTGGAGACAAGCCGCCTGCTCCTCGTTCTCTTCGCGCTCGGTCTCTACCTGCCGCCGTCGCAGGTGATCTTCGTGGCCGTGGCCTCGTCGCTCCTCACGACCGTTCCTCTGACGCCGGCAGGCTTCGGGTTCGTGGAGATCGCGATGGTCTACGTCCTGACGACGGGATTCGGTCTCGCGCAGAACGACGCCGTCGCGGTCGCCGTGCTCGACCGAGCGGTCAGCGTGTTCTCGGTGATCGTCGTTGGCGGCATCCTTTACCTGCGCACTGGGCGCACCGAACGGATCGGTGTGGCGCGTTGAGCCGCGGGCTCATGGCCGTATCGCTGGCGCTCCTCGCGATCCGCGTGCTCTCCGCCGCGTTCGTCGTGGTCCAACCCGGCTTCACCGACGCCTTCTATTACGTTGACGTCGCGCGCCGGCTCGCCCACGGTCAAGGCCTCACCGCCGACTTCGTATGGAACTTTCTCGAGGCCCCGCATCTCGACCCGCTTCCGGTCGCGAGTCACCGGTTCTGGATGCCGCTCGCCACTGCCCTGCAGGCGACCGGGATCGCACTTCTCGAGCCGCTCCTCGGAACGTTCCGGTCCGCTCAGGCCGCGATCATCGCGGTGGCCGCCTTCGTTCCCGCGGTCGCGTACGCCGCCGGTCGATCGATCGGTGCGTCGCCTCGCGCCGCTCTCGTCGCCGCGGCGCTCGCGGGCCTCGGCGGTGGCGCGTTCGCGCCGGCGTGGGTCACACTCGATTCGTTCGCCATCGCCGCCTTGATCGGGACGGGGTTCTTCATCTTCTTCGCGCGCGCTGCGACCGGCGACGCCCGCGCCGGCGCCATCTCCGGCCTCCTCGTCGGACTCCTGTTCCTCGCTCGGGCCGAGGGCGCGCTCTTCGGCGTCGCGCTTCTGGCGCTCGCGATGCGGCCATCCTCTCGCGCGGCCGGCGTCGCGGGCAGCGCCGTCGCGCTCGCGATCGGCGCGGCGTGGCTCCTGCGCGGCGTCGCCCTCGGCGGATCGCCCGACCTTCTCGCGCGCACACTGTTCCTCGCGCGCTACGAGGACTTCTTCGCGATTACGCCGACCGGCACCGCGGACCTCGTGACGATCGTCACGGCGCGGCTCGGCGCGCTCTGGTCGGACTTCACGGTTGCGCTGTTCGGACTCATGGCGTTCCTCGCATTCCCGCTGGCGCTCGGGCTGAAGGGCGCCTGGCAGCGCCCCTCCGTGCGCGCGTTCGCCGGTCTCGCACTCCTTATCTATGTGGCGGAGAGCTTCGTGTGGCCGCTCCACGCGACGCGGGGCTCGTACTTCCACTCGCTGGCGGCGTTCTACCCATTCGCGATGGGTCTCGTCGCGCTCGGCGGCGAGCGCTGGCTCGCGCGTCGCGATGCGGCGACTCGTCGCCTTGCCGTGGGCGGCACGGTCGCCGCCGCGGCCGCGCTTGCCGTGGTCGGACTCACGACGTGGGACGCGACATTCAATGACGGGTATCGCGCGCGGGCCGCCGCCCTGGACGCGATCCCTGCAGGGTCGTTCCTCGCGATCGACGGCGCGGCCTGGCGCTGGATCGCCGACCGGCCTGTCGTGGTGACCCCGGCGGACGGCCTGGACGCCGCCGCGTGCGTGGCCGCGCGCTACGGCGCGAAGAGCATCGTCCTCGAGGCGGCGCACTTTTCCAATTACGACGGTCTTTATCGGGGCGATCTCGTCCCGTGGCTCGCCCCGCCGATCGATCGCGGCGCGATCCGGATCTACGCGGTCCGTGCCGAACTCGTCATTGGCTGCTCAGGTCGCGCCTCGCCGGACACCGGCGGCGCAGCCGCCGTGCCCTAGGGTGACGCCATCCAGCTCTCGATCGTGATCCCTGCCCACAACGAGGAGGTCACGGTGGCCGGGGTCGTGAGAGGCCACCGCGACGCCGCGCGCGCTCTCGCATCGACCTTCGAGCTGATCGTGTGCGACGACGGCAGCACCGACGGCACGTGGGCGGAGCTCCAGCGCTCGTGCACGGAAGTCGCGGAGCTCCGACTCCTGCGTAACCCGTCGCGGCAGGGCATCCCGCCAACCATGAAACGCCTCTACGCCGAGGCGCGCGGCGAGTGGATCTACTTCACACCGGGCGATGGCCAGGTGCCGGCGGCGGCGCTCGAGCCGATGTGGGCGATCCGCGACGGCGCTGCGCTCGTCGTCGGTCGCCGTGTCCCGCGGCGCGACCCGGCGAGCCGCGTGGTGATGGCACAGCTCTACTCGGGTCTGCTGCGTCGCATCTTCCGCCTGCCGGTGCACGACATCGACAGCGTGAAGCTCTACCGGGCGGAGGAGCTACGGTCGGCGCCGCCGCGAAGCGAGTCGAACTTCTTCGAGGCCGAGATACTCATCACGCTGTGCTCCCGCCGGCGCGTCGTCCGCGAGACCGACATCCCGCATCGGCCACGCATCGCGGGCATCGCTGAAGGTGTGACGCCGGCCGGAGCGCTCCTTGCGATGCGTGACGTCGCGGCGTTCACGATCCGATGGCTGCTGCGCCGCGACCGCTAGGCGCGACCCTCTCGGCGAGCGCATATCCGCTCGCCGTGGCGAGCGCGGTCTTCATCATCGCGGTGGGGCTGCCTTCGACCGACTCCGATACCTACTGGCAGCTCGCGATGGGCCGGTGGATGCTCGACCACCACGCGTTCCTGCGGCAGGACATCTTCTCCTCGACGGTCGCGGGCGCGCACTTCGGCGTCGGCGAGTGGCTCGGGCAGATCTCGTTCGCAGGCTCGTTCGCGGCGGCGGGGTGGGCGGGTGTCGCTGTGCTCCGCGCCACGCTTCTCGCGGTAGCCGCGTTCTTCGTCGTTCGGCTCGCGCGCCGTGGCGGCACGCCGTGGTGGATCTCGTTGCCGCTCGTCGTCGCGGCGCTGCTCGTCTCCAAGATCACATGGACCGATCGCCCGCAGCTCTTCACGCTCGCGCTCTTTCCCGCACTCCTGGGGCTGCTGCTCTCATTGCCCACCGGCTTCTCGCGCCGGTTGCTGATCCTCCCTCCGCTCTTCCTCGTGTGGACGAATCTGCATGGCGGCTATCTGCTCGGCCTCGCCATAGTCGCCATCTTCGCGGTCGAGGCGGTCCTTACGAGAGGACGCCGCGGAGTGCCCTTGGCTCTCACCGCGATCGCGTGCGTCGCGGTCACCTTCCTAAACCCAGCGCCGCTCGAGCTCGCCGGCGCGGCGCGCGAGGACTTTCTCAACCCGCCCCGCTTCCTGACCGAGTTCCTTCCGCCCGATGTTGTGACGCCGGCGGGCGCGCTCTTCGCGGCGTTCGTGCTGCTCGTGATCGGAAGCGCGCTCCTCCGCGGCGGATCGCTTCTCGAGGCGATGCTCTTGGCGCCTCTTCTGTACCTCGCTTTCACTGCCCAGCGCCAGATGCTCTTCTTCTGTTTCGCGGCGACCGCGTTCCTCGGCGCTCGCTTGAGCGGGCTCGTGCGGAGTCCGCGGGCGTTCGAGCTGCCGGTGCCGGTCCGGCTACCCGTCGCCACGGTGCTCGTGATCGCGGCGCTCGCGAGTGCGCTGGCCGCACCGACGCGTCCCGACGAACACGCGTATCCCGCGGCCGCGCTCGACACGCTGCGTCAGGACAGCGGCATTCTCCTCAACGAGTACGACTGGGGCGGGTACCTCATCTTCAACCTGCCGGAGCGTCCCGTCTTCATTGACGGACGCTACGTGCCGTATCTCGGCGGCGTGCTCGCCGACTACCGCGCGCTCGTCGGCCTTCGCCCCGGCTGGCGCGATCTCCTCGACAAATACAAGGTGAGCGAGCTGCTGCTCCGGCCCGATCGTCCCCTCGCCGTCGCACTTCGCGAGGACGGTTGGCGGGTGCGCTCGTCGGACGCGGATGGTCGATGGATCGTCCTGTCGCGGCCGTGACCCGCGGGTTTTCGTGGTCGCTCCCGCTGCTATCCGGCGGGATCTTCGGCGCGCTCTCGACCATCGCGACGATCGGCGACCCGGATCTCTTCTGGCATCTCGCGCAGGGACGTCAGACCGTCACCGACGGTCTCGCTCGCGTCGACGTGTTCTCGTGGTCGGTGAACGGCTTGCCGGTGCTCACCGATCAGTGGCTCGGTCAGGTGATCTGGTACGAGGCGTACGTCGCGCTCGGTTGGAACGGGATCATCGTGCTGCGGGCCCTCCTCGTTGCCGCGACTGTGACGCTCATCGTGGCCGCGGCACTGATGGCACAGCGCAGGCCCATCGTCGCCCTTATCGCGGCACTCCCGGCGATCACGCTGACGCGGTTCGCGTGGACGGAGCGCCCGCAGCTCATGGGGCTCTGTTGCTTCGCAGGGCTCATCCTTCTTCTCCGCGCATCGTCCGCACGACCGCGGGTCCTCATGGCCGTCCCCGCGCTCATCCTGGTATGGGCCAATCTGCACGCCTCCTTCGCACTCGGCCTCGCCGTCGCCGCGATCGCGTGCGCTGAGCTATGGCTTCGCCGTCCCGAGGCGCGCCGCCTCGCTGGTGGCGTCGTCGCGCTGTCGGTCTTGGTGACGCTCCTCACGCCGTCCGGCATCTCGATCTGGACTTCGGCGAGCGGCCACTTCCTTTCGCCGCCTCGCGTGATCCAGGAAGAGGGCGTGCCCGACGTGACACAGCCGTACGGTTTTGTATTCGCCTTCGTCGTGCTCGCCGTTCTCGTGACCGCGCAGCTCTCGCGTCCGACAATGCTGCGTGATGTCGCGCTGCTCATGCCGGTGCTCTTCGTTTCGATGACCGCCGCGCGTCACACCCCTTTCTTCGCGGTCGTGTCCGCGCCGTATCTCGCGGCTCACGCACCCGCGGCCGTCGGCGCGATCGCGGCGCGTCTTCGCATCAGCGTGCGCCTTCCTGCCTTCCCGCCGCGCGTCCCGTCGCTGCGCATCGACGTGGCGACGGTGGTGATCGCGATCGTGGCGGTCGTGGGTGCTGGTCTTTTCGCGCGCGGCGAGCCGAACCTGTCTCCCTATCCGATCGGTGCGCTGTCATCTCTGCCGCCTGGTCCAGGCGTCGTGAACGACTACGACTGGGGCGGATTCCTGATTTGGTACGCGCCTGCAACTCCGGTCTTCATCGACGGCCGACTCTTCCCATACACCGGCGATGCCCTCCGAGATTACGAGACCGTCGTCTCTCTTGGTCCAACTTGGCGCGATGTTCTCGCGCGGCGCGGCGCGCGAGCGTTGCTCCTCAAGCCCGCCTCGCCGCTCGCTGTCCGCGCCCGCGACCTTCGATGGCCGATCGTCACCGAGAGCGTGTCATACGTGCTCTTTTTGGTCCCGAATTCACGCTGAGCGCCGCTAGACTGACCGCCGATGAGCGAGCCAGTGCGTGCCGTCAAAGCGTCGGAGGATCTCGATGAACAGTTCGACGGAATCGTCGACGCGCTGCGGCGCGACGTCCGCACCCTCCGGCAACAGGTCGAACGATACGGTCGCACGTATCAGAAACGCGCTGAGGACCGCTCACGTCAGACGACGCACGGCGAGCTCGACGAAGAGACTCAGCGCGGCTACCGGCGCCTGAAGCAGTTGCAGCTCGTGATCCAGCACATCGAGTCGAGCGCCGCCTATTTGCTCGGCTCGGGCATCGATCCGTCGTCGGACAGCGACGATGAAGCGGTCGAGGTCGCGCAGCGCGTGCTCGGTAGCCTCGAGGCAGAGCGCGAGCGCTTGTACCGGGACGTCCACGACGGGCCCGCTCAGGTGCTCGCCAACGCCATCTTCGAGGTTGAGTACCTGGAGCGCATCACCGAGCGCGCCCCGGCCGAGGTGCGCCAGACGCTCAAGACCGAGCTCGCGAACCTCAAGGGCCAGTTCCGTGGGTCGCTCGATTCGGTGCGCGCGATGATCTACGACCTCCGACCACCTGAGCTCACTGAGCTCGGTCTCGCCGAAGCGATCCGCAACTACGCGTCCGAGTGGGAAGCCCGCTGCGGGATCAAGGTCGGGAGCCAGCTCGACCTCAAGGACACCGGGCTCACTCCGATGGCGGAGCTCGCGGTCTACCGGGTCATGCAGGAGGCGCTCCAGAACGTCCACAAGCACGCGCACGCGAGCGCCGTCGGGATGGCGTGGTCACGCGCGAACGACAGCTGGGTGCTGCACGTCACCGACGACGGCATGGGGTTCGATCTCGTGAAGGCCGCCCGCCACAAGAAGTCGGTCGGGCTTCTCTCGATGCGCGAGCGCGCCGAGCTCATCGGCGGCTCGCTGCAGATCCAGTCAACACCGGGCAAAGGAACGGCGGTCACGCTGCTCCTGCCCGTCGAAAAGAAGGTCGAGCCGCTCCGCGCGCGACGCAACGAGCGGACTCACAAGGAGCAGGAATGAGCGAGAGGCCCGAGCGCGCGATCCGGATCCTTCTGGCCGACGCGAGTCGGATCACCACGATGGGAATCCGGCAGGTCATCGAGAAGGAATCGGACATGGAGATCATCGGCGTGGCTTCCGACGGTGAGGAGGCTGTCGCGAAGACGAACGAGCTGGAACCGGACGTGCTCGTCATCGAGGTGGATCTCCCGCGCCTGTCCGGCATCAAGGCCACGCAGCGGGTGCGGAGAGAGCTACCGGCCGTCGGTGTCGTCATCCTGACGGCCCAGGATCAGGAGCAGATCCTCTTCGAGGCGATCCGGGCTGGCGCCGCCGCCTACCTCCACAAGGACTGCGAGCCCGCCGAGCTCATCGACGCCATCCGCAAGGTGCGGGCCGGCCAGTTCATCATCAACGAGAAGATCTTCAGCCGGCCGGCGGTCGCGTCGAAGGTGCTCGCTGAGTTCCGCGAGCTTTCCGTGTATGGTCCAGGGTCGACGCACGTATTCGCGCCGCTCTCGCCCCGTGAGGTGCAGATCTTGGACAACATCGCGCAAGGCATGACGAACAAGGAGGTCGCCTACGCGTTGGCCATCTCCGAGCAGACGGTGAAGAATCACATGTCGAGCATCCTGCGAAAGCTGTCCGTGAACGACCGCACGCAAGCGGTCGTGTACGCGATCCGGCAGGGTTGGATCAAGGGACCGGAGATCGGTAATTGACCATGGCACCGCCCAGCGTCCTCGCGGAGATCGCGACCGAACAGCAGAGAGTCACAGCCGAGATCCGTGAGCTCGACCTGCTCATCGAGTCGACGCAGACCGAGGTGAACCGCCTCAAGTCTCGCGAAGACCAGATGAAGGCAAAGGTCGAGGAGGTCCGCAAGAACCCCGGCAATTTCCAGCGCGAGGAGATCTTCGGCGCCACCGACGAGCATGCGGCCGCGATGGCTCGCCGCATGACGATGGAGGGTCAGCTCAACTCACTGCAATCGAAGCGCAAGCTCATCGACCGGAGCGCGCAGATCCTCGCCACAGCCCAGCGTCAGCTCGCCGAGTACGCCGCACCGCCGCTTCCGCCGGACGCCGCGCCGCTCATCGACGAGAGCCGTTTGCTGCAGGCGGTCGTCGACACGCAAGAGGAGGAGCGCAAGCGCATCGCCCGGCAGGTTCACGACGGCCCGGCACAGGCGATGGCGAACGTCGTCCTCCAATCGGAGATCAGCGAGCGTCTCTTCGACGTCGACGCCCAGAAGTCGCGCGGTGAGCTGGCGTCGCTCCGGCAGATGGTCAACAAGACGCTGCAGGAGCTGCGCGGGTTCATCTTCGAGCTCCGGCCGATGATCCTCGACGACCTCGGCCTCGTCCCCACGCTGCGGCGGTACGTCCAGACGCTCATCGACAAGCACGGCGTCCGCATCGACTTCTCGAGCACCGGCCGCGACCGCCGGCTGCCGTCCGACGACGAGGTCGCGATCTTCCGCCTGATCCAAGATTCGCTCGTCGAGCGGATCGATAAGGCGCAGGCCAAGGAGATCGTTCTCGGCCTCCAGTGGAAGGAAGAGACGCTCGACGTGCTCCTGCAGAGCGACGGCAAGGAGCTACCGCCTGACGGTGAGCTCCAGTCGGGCATTCGGCGGAGCGAGCGCCTCGAGCTCCTCCACGGCGACTCGACTCACGAGGCGCGTGCGGACGGTACCGTCGTGCTCAAGGTGAAGATCCCCATCCGGAGTGCACCGCAGCTCGTCTCATGAGCACGACGTCCGAGCTCACGACCGAT
>VBDV01000112.1 GCA_005882765.1 Chloroflexota bacterium
CGTCGTCCCCGTGTGGGGAAGCGATGGGCAGAGCGTGGTTGGTGTGATCCAGGCGCTGAACAAGCGCAACGGCGCCTTCGAACGGCGCGACCAGATGCTGCTCGAGCAGATCGCCGAGACCGTGGGGCCGGTGCTCGAGCACATCCCGATCGACAACTGATGACCGATGAGCGCCGGACGCGGCGCGACCGTCGCACCCAGCCGCGGCGCAAGGGCGAACGCAAAGTCACAGCCGGGTCCAAGCTCGATCTCATCCTCGATGTGACGCGCCG
>VBDV01000126.1 GCA_005882765.1 Chloroflexota bacterium
CTTGCCGATGGTCCAGATCTCGTCCCACATCTGGCGCGCTCGCTCGTCCGATACGGTCACGCCTGAGGATCGCGCGAAGGAGACGATCACCTCCGGCGCATGGGGCGCGTGAAAGAGGGTGTCGCCCCAATCGAACAGCACCGCTCGGAGCGGTATCTTCACCGCCGGAGCCACTCGTGCTCTTGGTCGAAGGTGACGCACCAGCGCCGGACCGGGCCCGCCATGACATTGAGGTAGTAGAGCTCGTACCCCGGCGCCGCGGATACGGTGTGAAAACCACGCGGCACCAGCACGAGATCGCCGTCGCGCACCGCCACGGTCTCGTCGAGCGACCGGTCCGCCGTGTAAACGCGCTGCAGCGCAAACCCGCGAGTGTCCCGCAGGCGGTGGTAATAGGTCTCCTCGAGCTGCGTCTCGTTGGGCGGGTCGTTGGTGTCGTGCTTGTGCGGCGGGTAGCTCGACCAGTTCCCCGCGGGCGTCACGACCTCGGTCACCAGGAGCGATTCCGCGGCGGCGTCCTCCATGAGGATGTGATGGATGGTCCGCTCCATGTTTCCCATGCCGCGGACCTCGCGCCGCGTGTCCGACGGCCGGATATGCCGCGCGGGTTCGCCACGCGTCGCGGGTGCGGATCCGATCGCGATCTCGACGTCCCCCGAATGCGCGGCGATCTCGACGGTCATGCCGGGAGGCGCGTAGATCGCGTGCGGCGGGCCGTCGAAGGGCGACACGCGCTCTCCGACGTGCGGCCAGCCAACCTCGCCGATGCGCACCGCGCACCGGCCCGTGATCACGACGATGCACGCCTCGGACCCCGCCGTCTCCAGCTCGAACCGGCCGCCGCTTGAGATACGGAGCGCGTTGAAGCTCACATAGCGCCAGCCCGCCGACTCCGGGCTGACCGAGACGCCGCCGTCCTGACCGCGCACGAGCAACGAGCTCACAGGTAACGCCGCTGTTTCTGCTTCGCCTTCTCGTAGCTCTTGCGCGCGTCGCGCACGGTCGCGGTCTCCGACGTCGCCGCGACCGGGACCTCCCACCACGTCTCGTAGCTCGGGACCGCGACGTAGCGGTCGACAGTGATATGGATCACGACCGTGCGGTCGATGCTCTTCGCGGCGGAGAGCCCGTCGCGCAATTCGGACATCGTGCGCGCGCGAATGACGTGCGCCCCGAGGCTCTCGGCGTTCGCCGCGAGGTCGACCGGCAGATACGGCGCCGGATCGCGCTCGCTGTCGAGGCCGCGCACTCCGGGCCGCGACTCGCGGAACTGCGTGCCGAACCCGTCCGTCCCGAGCGATCGCGATAGTCCGCCGATCGAGGCGAATCCGTGGTTGTCCACGAGCACGACGACGAGCTTGGCGTGCTCTTGGAGCGACGTGACGATCGCTTCGCTCAGCATGAGGTACGAGCCGTCGCCGACGAGCGCATAGACCTCGCGCTCGGGTGCCGCGAGCTTCACACCGAGGGCACCCGCGATCTCGTAGCCCATGCACGAGTAGCCGTACTCGACGTGGTACTGCTTCCGATCGCGCGTCCGCCAGAGCTTGTGCAGATCTCCGGGCATGGACCCCGCGGCGCAGACCACCACGTCGGTCGGCGCGGAGAAGTCGTTCACCGCGCCGATGACCTCCGATTGCGCTGGCAGCGGCGAATGCGCGAGTGCGTAGAGGCGCGAGACTTCGGCGTCCCACTCCTTCGCGAGCCGTGCGGCGTTCTCGCGATATGCCGGATCCACCCGGTAACCGATCCCCGCGAGCGCCTCGAGCGTCACCCGCGCATCCGCCGTGACGGCGATCCCGCCCTGCTTGTACACGTCGAGCTCGGCGACATTCACGTTCACGAAGCGCACGTTCGGGTCCTGGAAGACCGTCTTCGACGCGGTCGTGAAGTCGCTCCATCGAGTGCCGATCCCGATCACGACGTCCGCATCCTTTGCGACGCGGTTCGCCGCGGACGTTCCCGTCGCGCCGATCGCACCGAGCGACGCGGGATGGTCGTACGGCAGGGATCCTTTGCCGGCTTGCGTCTCGGCGACGGGTATGCCGGTCTCATCCGCGAACCGGCGCAGCGCGTCTGACCCGCAGGAATAAATGACTCCACCGCCGGCCACGACGAGCGGCCGCTTCGCCGATCGGATGGCGGCCACGGCGCGCGCCAGCGCGGCGGGATCGGGCGGGCGCCGCTCCACGTGCCACACGCGCTTGGAGAGAAACTCATCCGGGTAGTCGTAGGCCTCCGCCTGCACGTCCTGCGGCAGCGCCAGGGTGACCGCGCCGGTGTCGGCTGGACTTGTGAGCACGCGCATCGCCGCGATCGCCGCGGGCACGAGCTGCTCCGGGCGCACGATCCGGTCCCAGTAGCGCGATACCGGTTGGAAGGCGTCGTTCACGCTCACGTCGCCTCGCAATGGCTGTTCGAGCTGCTGCAGCACGGGATCTGAGACACGCGAGGCGAAGACGTCGCCGGGCAGCAGGAGCACCGGAAGCCGGTTCACGGTCGCAAGCGCCGCGCCGGTGATCATGTTCGTCGCGCCCGGACCGATCGACGACGTGCAGGCGAAGGTCTGGAGGCGATCCTTCTGGCGCGCGTACCCGACCGCGCTGTGGACCATCGACTGCTCGTTCCGCGCCATGTGGTACGGGAGCAGGCCCGGCGACTCGAAGAGCGCCTCTCCGATCCCCGCGACGTTGCCGTGTCCGAAGATGCCCCACATGCCGGCGAAGAATCGCTGCTCGACGCCGTCGCGCTCGACGTACTGCGAGGCGAGGAATCGGAGGAGCGCTTGCGCCATGGTCAGCCGCGTCACGCCGAAACCTTTCGCGCCAGGACCGTCTCGATCTCGGCGAGCGTCGGCATGGCGTCGGCGCAGGCGAGGCGCGACGCAACGATCGCCCCGGCCGCGTTCGCAGCTTCGAGCGTGCGCCGGAGCGGCCAGCCCGCGAGGAGCCCGTGGCAGAGCGCGCCGCCGAACGCGTCACCCGCGCCGAGCCCGTTCAGCACCGGTATTTCCACCGGCCGCACGGTGACTTCCTCACTCGCGGTCCGGGCGTAGACGCCCTCGCCGCCGCGTTTGACGATCGCGATCTTCGCACCGAGATCGAGCAGCGCCGCCGCGCCGGCGACTGGGTTACGCGTCCCCGTCGCCATTTCCAACTCCTCGATATTTCCGAGGACGACCGTCGCGCGCTTCGCGGCCTCGCGCGCCCAGCGTCGCGCATCGTCGCCTTCGTGCCAGAGGTGGTGGCGGTGATCGAGGTCGTGGATCGTGAAGTCGCGCCGCTGACGCGCGTCGAGCGCGGCGAGCGTGGCGGTGCGGCTGGGCTCATCCGAAAGGCCCGTGCCCGTCGTCCAGAACACCGGCGCCGCTGCGATGGCGGAGAGGTCGAGCTCCTCGCGCGCGATGTTCATGTCGGGCGCCTTCGGCTCGCGGTAGAAGTACACCGGGAAGCGGTCCGGGGGGAAGATCTCGCAGAAGACGAGCGGCGTCGGAAGCGCGGCGTCCGTCCCGACCCATCGTGCGTCGACCCCGAACTCCGCGAGCGCGCGCCGCACGTACACGCCGAAACCATCGTCGCCGACCTTCGTGATGACGGCGGCGCGCCGCCCGAGGCGCGCGGCGGCGACCGCGACGTTGGTGGGGCTGCCACCCAGGGACTTCGCGAACGTGCGGACCTCCGCCAACGTCACACCGATCTGCTCGGGGTACAGGTCGACGCCGACACGCCCCATGGTGATGACCTCGAGGTTAGGCATGCTTCCTCGCGAACGCGGCGCTTTGCGCGATCCAGCCGGGCGGCCCCGGTGCGGGGTCGGCATCGAGCATCACATCCTGTTCGAGAACGTACCAGCCTCCGTAGTCCGCTCCGCGCAGGTGCTCGAGCACCTCCTTGATGCGGCCCGCACCGTCGCCAAGCGGACGGAAGAGGCCGGCGCGGACCGCGTCGTTGTAGGACACGGCTCCGCTGCGGACCCGCGCGGCGAGCGCGCCATCCACATCCTTGAGGTGAACGTGCCGAACGCGCGGTCCCGCTTTCCGCGCGACCTCGAGCGGGTCTGCGCCACCAAGCGCGATGTGACCCGTGTCGAGGCATAGCGCGTGCGCGCTCCGTTGAAGGAACCGTTCGATGTGCTGAGGCCGCTCGATCGCGGTGCCCCAGTGCGGATGCACGGCGACGCCGAGACCGTACGAGCCGGCGATCTCAGCGACGCGGTCGATGCCCTCGAGGAGCACCGGCCACGCGCCGTCCGGAATCTCCGTCGCTCCGGCGTAGCCGGTCTGGGCCAGCGCCGGGGCAAGGACGACGAGCTCGGATCCGCCCGCCGCGAGCCACTCCGCCTGATGCTTGACCGAGGCGAGCTCGTCCGCACGGCGCGCGCTCTCGTGCAGCACCGCGGTGACGAAACCGCCGATGAGCCGAAGCCCGCACGAGTCGAGCAGCGCGCGTGCCTTCGCGGGATCGGCCGGGAGGAATCCGGGCGGTCCCGCCTCGGTCGCGCGAAGGCCGAGGGCACGCATGTCCGCGAGGACACGGTCCGGAGCGAGCTGCAGGCCCCAATCGGGCACCTCACAGACGCCCCACGAGATCGGCGCGCCCGCGAGCTTCATCTGCGTCAAAGAGATTCGCAGTTTAGAGTCGCGCCGAGTGAAGATCGCGATCCTCGGCGTCGGCCGGCTCGGCGCCTTCCACGCCAAGGTCCTCCGCGCGCTCCCCGGCGTCGACGAGCTCCGCATCAACGATGCCGACTCGGCGCGGGCGGCGAGCCTCGCGAAGGAGCTCGGCGCCAAGCACGCGGCGACCATCGACGATGCCTTCTCCGGCGTGGATGCCGCGGTGATCGTGACACCGACCGGGACCCACGCCGATCTGATCCGCCGCGCGCTCGACAAAGGTCTCCCGGTGTTTTGCGAGAAGCCGATCGCTCTCGACCTCGAGTCGACAAAACGCATCGTCGACCACGTCGAGAAGACGAAGGGCCGCGTGCAGATCGGCTTCCAGCGCCGCTTCGATTCTGGATTTCAGGAGGCGCGGCGCCGAGTCGGCGCAGGCGAGCTCGGCACCGTGTACAGCTTTCACATGACCAGCCGGGACGCGCTGCCGCCGCCCGACGCGTACGCGGAGACCTCGGGCGGGCAGTTCGTGGATCAGCTCATCCACGACTTCGACGTGACGCGCTGGATGTTCGGCGACGAGGTCGACGACATCTACGCGACCGGGTCGACTCTCGGGTTCCCGCAGTACGCGAAGTGGGGCGACGTCGCGACGTCCGGCGCGGTTTTGAAGCTGCGTGGCGGTGCCGTCGGCTTGCTCCAGGCCGCGCGTCACAACGAGGCCGGCTACGACATCCGTGTCGAGGTCTATGGAGCGAAGGACACGATCGCCGTCGGACTCGATCCGCGGACGCCGATGACGTCGGTCGAGCGCGACGGACCGAAGATGAAGAACCCGGCGTATCCGACCTTCTTCGTGCGTTTCGACGCGGCCTACCGAGCGGAGCTCGCGCACTTCCTGCGGTTCGCCCGCGGCGAAGCCGAGAACGCCTGCACGGTCAGTGACGGCATGGAGGCGCTCCGCATCGCCCTCGCCGCGCGACGATCACTTCAGGAGCATCGGCCGGTCGCCGTCAAAGAGATCGCGTGACCGTCCGCGTCCATTTCCTCGGGAGCGGAAACGCTTTCAGCGACGGTGGCCGAGCGAACGCCGCGATCCACGTGACGGCGCCTGGGGTGTCGCTCCTCCTCGACTGCGGCGGATCGGCGCTGCCGGCGATCAAGAAGCACGTCGACCCCGCGACGATCGACGCCGTCGCCGTGACCCATCTCCACGGCGACCACTTCGGTGGCATCACCTTCCTCGTGATCGAGCAGCACTTCGCCGGCCGCAAGAAGGAGCTCGTCTGCGCGGGGCCCCCTTCGCTCGAGCAGCGCCTGCGCGCGACGGAGCAGGCGCTTTACCCGGACTTCTTCGGCCCGGTGCAGCTCGGGTTTCCCCTACGCACGCGGGTCTTGGGCCGCGAGCCGATCGAGCTCGGCGGCGCTCGCGTCAGCGCTCTGCCGATCCGTCACGTGCGTCTGGCCGAACCGCACGGCCTGCGTGTGGAGGTCGGCGGAAAGCTCATCGCGTACTCGGGCGACGCGCGCTGGACCGAGGAGCTCGCGGCCGTCTCGAAGGGCGCGGACCTTTTCATCTGCGAGGCCTCGTACTTCGACCGGGACGACCCGGCGCACATCTCGTACAAACAAGTGATGACGCATCGCGACGAGTTCGAGGCGAAGCGGATCGTGCTCACCCACCTCGGTGCCGAGACGCTCGCACATCTTTCCGACCTCGAGCTCGAGCACACGACCGACGGAACGCTGATCGAGATATAGAGGTGGCCAAAGGCGGAGCATCGCGGGTGTCTTCCTCGCTCGGCCCCGGGGGGATCGCGATGGACCGCCAGTTAGGGGCCGCTCGCTCGGAAGACCCCCGCGCTGCTCGCCATCAGCCAACTCACCCTCGACTTTCGATTTACTTCGCCGCGTCGACGTATTCGTTGGTCCAGGTCTTCGTCAGGTCGATCGTCTTGCCTTTGACGTTCTGGTTGTACGTCTGGAGCACCTTGAGGATGAAGTCCGGTGCGCCGGCGGGCATCTTCCCGTCGGGGCTGTACATCGGCATGCTGCCGGTGAGGGCGGAGAGGTAGAGATCCTTGTCCCCGGCGTAGTAGTCGGCCGGAAGCTTGTCGGCGATCTCCGCCGGTGAGTGGGTCGCGATCCACTTGAGCGTCTTCACGTACGCGTTTACGACGCGTTGGACGACGCCCTTGTTCTGGGCGACCCAGTCGGCGCGCATGTAGACCGAGATGAACGGGTAATCGCCGCCGAGGGCGGCGCGGGTCAGCTCGGGCGTCCGGAGGTCGATGAGGACCTTCGCATCGCCGGACTTCAGCAGGCGCGAGATCGTCGGCTCGGTCGTCATGCCCGCGTCGATCGTCCCCTGCTTGATCGCCGCGATGAAGGTGTCGCCGGCGCCGACCGGAACCGGTGTGAACTGGTCGGGCGTGATGCCCTTGGTGCTGGCGAGGTACTGCGTGAGACCGTGGGTGCCCGAGCCGATCGACGTTACGCCGAGATTGCGGCCCTTGAAGTCAGCCGGTCCCTTGATGTCGTTCGCTTTCGCGGTCGCCACCATCTCAGCCTCGCCGGGCGCGCGCAGGAGCTGCACCACCTCGACGAGGTTCTTGCCGAGACCCGCCACGTCGATGGTGTGGTCGTACGAACCCGAGGATGCCTCGACCTCCCCCGCGATGAGCGCCGACGTGGCGTCCTTGCCCGACGGCTCGTCGATGAGGTTCACCGTCAGGTTCTGATCCTTGAAGTACCCGAGCGCCTCGGTGAGCTTGTTCGGCAGATAGATCTGCTTGTTGAGCCCACCCACCATGATCGTCAGGGACGCCGGGACCGGGGTCGCGGCGGCCGATGCGCTGACTGCGGTGCTGGCCGTGGGGCTCGTCCCCGCGTTGTTGGTCGCGCCGCCGCAGGCGGCCAAGATGATCGTCGCGATGACGCCGAGTGTCGCGATGGTTCGCTGCATTCGCGTTCCTCCCTTTGCTTAGATGCGTGGAACTTCGAGCGTGTTGGGGCGCCATTTGATGAGACGGCCCTCGAGCCAGGTCAGGGCTACCTCGGCCGTGAGCGCGACGACCGCGAGGATGAACATCGCGGCAAAGACGCCGTTGGGGTTGAAGGTCGCCTGCGCCGTCGCGATGATCAGGCCGATCCCGTGGATCGCGCCGAGGTACTCGCCCACGACCGCGCCGACGAGCGCGAAGCCGAAGCTCGTGTGGAGACTCGCGAGGATCCAGGAGAGCGCGGACGGCAGGATCACGTGCGTAGAGAGCTGCCGTTCGCTCGCGCCGAGGATGCGGGCGTTGGCGATGAGCACGCGGTCCACCTCACGCACGCCCTGGAACGCGTTGAAGAAGACGACGAAGAACACGAGGACGACGGCGAGCGCGACCTTTGACCAGATGCCGTACCCAATGGTGATGATGAAGATTGAGCCGAGCACGACACGGGGCATCGCGTTGAGCGCTTTGATGTATGGAGCGAAAACATCGGACAGCAGGCGGACTCGCCCAAGGGCGACGCCGAAGACAACGCCCAGGACCACGCCGATGAGGAATCCGAGGAATGCTTCCTCAAGAGTGGTCGCGATCTGTAGCCAGAGCGGCCCTTGCGCCGTGCCGTTCTGAATCCAGGTCGACAGCTGGCTTGCGATGCCGGATGGCCTGCCGTAGAAGAAGGGATCTATCCAGAGGCCATCCTTGTGAATCGCATCGATGGTCGTCCCAATCTCCCAGAAGCCGAGGACGACCACGGCGAACGCGACGCGTAGTCCGTTGACGAGCAGGCGACGATTCGTCCGCGCTCGCCGGCGAGCGAGATCGCTGCTCGTCGGCTCGGGGCCGACGAACGCGCTACGAGACGACGCGCTTAGAGCGCTCATAGCTCACGAGCACCTCGTCTCGGAGGTCGTTCCAGATCTCCTGGTAGATCCGCGAGAACTCCGGCTGGAACCGGATTTCGGCGACGTTCCGCGGCCGCGGCAGATCGACGCGATACACGCCCTTCACGGTGCCCGGTCCGGCGGTGATGACGACAACGCGGTCGGCGAGCGCGATCGCCTCCTCGAGGTCGTGCGTCACGAAGACCACCGATGCGCGGGTAGCCGACCAGAGCTGCAGGAGCTCGTTCTCCATGAGCGTGCGGGTCTGCACGTCGAGCGCACTGAACGGCTCGTCCATCAGGAGGAAACGCGGCTCGTTGATGAGCGTCTGCGCGAGCGCCGCGCGCTTGCGCATGCCGCCGGAAAGCTGATGGGGGTAGTACCGCTCGAAACCCGCGAGGCCGACCCGTCTGATCCAATCGCGTGCGCGCTCATCCGCCTCGCGTCGCTCGATGCCGCGGAAACGCGGGCCTGTCGCGACGTTGTCGAGCACGCTCTTCCACGGAAAGACCGCGTCCGCCTGGAAGACGTAACCAACGTCACGGCCCACCCTTTGCACCGGAGCACCGCCGACAAGAACCTCACCCTCGCTCGGTGGCTCGAGGCCTGAGATGAGAGCGAGGGTGGTCGACTTCCCGCACCCGGTCGGTCCGACGACCGCGCAGAACTCACCGTCCTGAACCGCGAGATCGAGATCGCGCAGAGCCGTGTATGCGGTCCCGGAGGGCGTGAGGAAACGCTTGGTGACATGCCGGAGCTCGATCGCCGCCGCCATCGGCGAGAGCCTGCGGGCCGCCGGGCTTCCCGCCTAGCCATTCGGTCCTTCCGGTCTTTCTGGTCATTTCGCTCGCGCTGCGAGGGGACCTACCGGAGAGCAACATGTGGGCGTGCGACCACGCCAGCTTGCGTCCCAGGTGCTCTTCTTCCAGGTGGCTGTCATCGCCGCCATCGTTCTGGCCAGCGCGCTAATTACGTACTCGCTCGTGAGCCAGCAGGTCACCGAGGAGTACGAAAAGCGCTCGCTCGCCATCGGTCATTCGGTCGCGGCCATGCCCGACGTGATCGAGGCCTTCGCCGATCCCAAGCCGTCCGCCGTGATCCAACCGATCGCCGAGGCCATCCGGAAGAGCGAGGCCGCCTCGTTCGTGGTCGTCGCGAACACTGACGGCATCCGGTATTCGCATCCCAACCCTGATCAGATCGGGCAGCGAGTCTCGACGGATCCGTCGCCGGCTCTGCAGGGCCAGTCGTGGGTCGGCATCGAGCAGGGCACCCTCGGCTGGTCCGTCCGCGCGAAGGTGCCGATCTTCGGCGCGCAGGGCCAGGTCATCGGCATCGTGTCGGTCGGCTTCCTCGAGGAACAGGTCAAAGCGACGGTTCTCACGTGGATGCCGGTGATCGGCGGAAATGTCGCGCTCGCTCTCGGCCTGGGGATCGCCGGATCGCTGCTCCTCGCACGACGTCTGAAGCGTCAGACCTTCGGTCTCCAGCCGAGCGACATCGCGGCGCTGCTGGAGCAGCGCGAGTCGATGCTGCACGGCATCCGCGAAGGAATGGTGGCGACGGACCGAGAGGGCCGCATCACGCTCGTCAACGACGAAGCTCGTCGGCTCCTCGGCTTCGAGGGTCCCGTCGAGGGACGAAAGATCGAAGAGTGCGTCCCCGCCGGGCGGATGCGCGACGTCCTGACCGGCAGCCGTGGCGGAAGCGACCAGATGCTGCTCGCTCGGGACCGCGTCCTCGTGGCGAACCGCATGCCCGCCGTGGTCCGCGGCGAGACGGTCGGGGCCGTCGTGACGCTCCGCGACCGGACCGAGCTTGAGGGAGTGCTGCGCGAGCTCGACGGTGTCCGCAGCCTCGCGCATGCCTTACGCGCGCAGGCGCATGAGTTCTCGAACAAGCTGCACACGGTCGCAGGCCTCATCGAGCTCGGCCGTGCCGACGAGGCCGTCCGCTTCATCACCCGCACGGCCCTCGTTCATCAGGAGCTCGTCGATCTCGTGCACGAGCGGATCGGAGACCCTGCGCTCGCGGCACTACTTCTCGCGAAGGCGGCGATCGCGAATGAGCGGGGCGTCGAGTTCCGCCTCGCGGGCGAGACGCGACTTCCGGCCGATGCCGCGGATGCCCGCGACCTGGTGACGGTCGTCGGCAACCTCGTTGACAACGCGGTGGACGCGGTCGCGGGCTCTCCCGCTCCGGGATGGGTCGAGGTCGCGGTGCAGGCCGGACCCGAAGGTGTCGGCGTGCGCGTCCGCGACTCGGGTCCGGGTATCGGTTCTGCGCTCGGCGAGGAGATCTTCGAAGAGGGCTTCACCACCAAGACCGGCACGTCACATCAGGGATTGGGCCTCGCGCTCGCGCGGCAGGTCGCGCAGCGGCGCGGTGGGTGGCTGCGCGTGAACAACGAGGGAGGCGCGGTGTTCACCGCGCTCCTACCCTCGGCCGCCGCGGTCTCGCGATGATCCGGGTGCTCATCGTCGAGGACGATTTCCGCGTGGCCGAGATCCACCGCGCGTACGTCCAGCGGCTCGAGGGCTTCACCGTCGTGGCGGAAGCACACACGGCGCTCGAGGCGCTTCGTCTCGCGGAAGAGAGCCGACCCGACCTCGTGCTCTTGGACATCTACCTGCCCGACCGCTCTGGGCTCGAGGTGCTGCGCGCGTTGCACGCGCCCGGCCGCCATCACGTCGACGTGATCGCGATCACCGCCGATAAGGACGTCGAGACGCTGCGCGAGGCGTTGCAGGGTGGCGTCATCCACTATCTCGTGAAGCCGTTCCAATTCAGCGCGTTCCGCGAGAAGCTCGAGAGCTACGTCGCGATGCAGGCGCGACTGTCGCAGGTCCAGGAGCTCGACCAGGACGAGGTCGACCGCATCTACGGTCTGTTGCGGTCCGACTCGACGGTCTCGCTCCCGAAGGGACTCTCGCCGACGACCCTCGCGCTGGTCGTGAGGGCCGTCCGTGGCGCGACCGAGGATGTGTCCGCGGTCGACATCGCGCGCGCGACCGGCATCAGTCGCGTGACGTCACGCCGCTATCTCGATCACCTCGCCCGCTCGGGCGCGGTCGGGATCTCGATGCGCTACGGATCGTCCGGACGGCCCGAGCACCGCTATCGCTGGACGGCCCAGCCCCGCGAGGCCGCGCCCAGCCCCTAGCGTCAAGCAAACCGCTACTCGGCGATGACGTGGACGCGATCGGGCCGCAGCGAGAGCGAGACGGGCCCGTCGAGTGTCGCGCTCCCACCGGGATCGGGCTGATCGACGATCCACTCGCGATCGTCGACCTTCACCCAGTACCGCATCGTGTCGCCAAGGAACGCGCGGCGAACGATCGCTCCAGGCAGGGCGATCCCGGTCGTAGGAGCGCCGGCCGGTGCGATCGCGAAGCTCTCCGGCCGCACGCAGAGACGTACATCCTGTCCGGTACGCAGCTCGGCGTCCGGACGTCGCACCACGGCTTGATGCGCGCCGAACCGGACGGTCACCATCCCGTCGGCGAGGTCTTCAACACGTGCGGCCACGAGATTCACCGCGCCGACGAAATCGGCGAGAAACGCGGTCTTCGGGTGGTAGTAGATCTCCCACGGCGCCCCTGCCTGCTCGACCTTTCCCGCGTTCATGACCGCGATCCAGTCGGAGAGCGAGAGCGCTTCCTCCTGGTCGTGGGTCACGTAGACGAAGGTCATCCCGAGGCGTCGTTGGAGGATCCGCATCTCGACCCGAAGCTGCTCGCGGAGCTTCGCGTCGAGATTGGAAAGCGGCTCATCGAGCAGGAGGACTTGCGGCTCGATGACTAGTGCGCGCGCCACCGCGACGCGCTGCTGCTGCCCGCCTGAAAGCTGGTTCGGCCAGCGGTCCTCGAGCCCCTTGAGACCGACGAACGCGATGGTCTCGGCGACGCGCCGTTCACGATCTGAGCGCGAAACGTGCGCCACGCGCAAGCCGTACGCGACGTTGTCGCGCACGGTCATGTGCGGAAAGAGCGCGTAGTCCTGAAAGACCATTGCCGTCCCGCGGCGGTGCGCCGGAAGATCGTTGACGCGTCGGCCGGCGATCTCGATGTCGCCGTGATCCGGGTCGTAGAAGCCGGCGATCGTCCGGAGGGTGGTCGTCTTGCCGCATCCGGAGGGACCGAGGAGGGTCGCGAACGCGCCTTTGGGTACGTCGAAGGACACGTCGTCTACCGCGGTCACGCCACCGAAGCGCTTCGTCACGTGGGATACCCGCAGATGCGGCTCGCTAGCCACGGTCACCTCCTCCGACATCACTCGGCCGCTCACGTGCTGTCTGGCCGAGCGAGCGTACGATGAGCGGCCGGTCCGAGGAAACGAGAGCGTCACGCAAAGGGAGGTGACATCGGAGACGAGGCTTGCCCTGCGCATGGACGATTGGAGGGAGATATGAGAAGGATCAAATGGGCCGCTCTGGTCATCGCGGCGCTCCTGATCGGAGCGTGCCAGCAGGCTCCCGGGAGCGGCCAAAAGCCGGCGAAGCTGACCATCGCGGCGGTACAGGGCAACGAGGACGCGGCCCTCAAGGCGGTCGCGCCGCTCTACGAGCAAAAGACCGGCATCAAGATCGAGATCGTCGAATTCCCGTACGACCAGCTCTACGAAAAGCTCGTCACGACGTTCAAAGCGAACAGCGCCACGTACGACCTCGTGATGATGGACGACCCGTGGATGCCGAAATTTGGCACGGATGAGTCGCTCCAGCCACTCGACTCGAGCTATGGCTTCAAGCGCGACTCGGACATTCCGGACGTGGTCTACGACGTCGGGACGTGGCCGCCGCCGCGCGGCGCGGTTCCGCCCGCCGCGAAGGGCAAGGCAGCGCATCTCATCGGGATCACCATCGTCGGCAACGTCGAGATGTTCATGTACCGCTCTGACAAGGGCGCGGCCCCCAAGACCTGGGACGAGGTCAAGGCGAATGCGGACAAGAACAAGGCCGCAAACTTCTATGGCTACCTCGTCCGTGGCAAAGCCACGAACCCGGTCGTCGCGGACTTCCTGCCGATCCTGTGGTCGTTCGGCGGCGACGTCTTCGACCAGAACTGGAACGTGACCATCGACAACGCCGCATCGCTCAAAGCCGTCAAGTTCCTGGTGCAGGATCTCAAGGCGGCCGCGCAGCCGGGCCCGGAGAGCACCGACGCGGCAGACCGTGACCGCCTGATGGCCATCGGCCAGGGTTATCAATCGACGGTCTGGCCGGGTGAGATCACGAGCGTCATTCAGAACGCCTCCGTGTCGCAGGTCGTGGGCAAGGTCGCGTACATCCCGATGCCGGCGGGCCCGAGTGGGAAAGGCGTCGGCATGATGGGCAACTGGCTCCTCGGGGTTCCGAAGGCCTCGCCGAACGGCCAGGCCGCCGCGGACTTCATCACCTGGCTCACGTCGACGGAGACGCAGAAGACCTACGTCGACAATGGCGGCATCCCGGCTCGCAAGAGCCTCCTCAACGATTCCGCGTTGAACCAGAAGAACCCGTACTTCTCTGCGCTCGCGAAATCACTCGATGCCGTCCCGAACTGGCGCCCACGAACCGATCAGTGGAACGCCGTCGAGACGATCCTCGGGACGAACCTGAACGCGGCGCTCGCCGGGACGGCAACGCCGGAGGCCGCGGTTCAGAAAGCGGCCGATGCGATCCGCACCCTCATGAAGGGGGCCGGATACTAGGCGTAGCCTCTACCGCGACCCGATGCCGAATGTGACTGAGGCGCGGCCGGCCCCTCTCCACCGAGCGGGGGCCGGCCGTTTCACACGGCAGGAGCGACTCGCCTACACGATGCTCGTGCCGATCCTCGGTTCGATTTTCTTGATCGTCACTTACCCCTTCGTACTCGCCGTGATCCAGTCGCTGCAGGCCACCAACGGGGGTGCCTTCGTCGGACTGCAGAACTACGTCACCGGTCTGGAGAACCCGCTTTTGTATGAAGCGCTCGCGGCGACCGCGGTCTACGCCGCGCTGGTCCTGCCGACGGAGATCCTTCTCGGGTTGGGGCTCGCTCTCGCGGTCCACCGCGGGATCAAGAGCACGGCGCTGCGGGCGCTCTTCTTTGGGATGGCGATCGTTCCGCTGGTTATTCCGCCGATCGCGGTCGGGGTCATCGCACGCTTGATGTATGCGCCAAGCTACGGCGCGATCAACCACATCCTCATGCTCACCGGCATCACCCACGACGAGATCAACTGGCTTGGACAACCAATCACGGCGATGCCCGCAGTCGCAAGCGTGGACGTCTGGCAGTGGACGCCCTTCGTCTACCTGGTCCTCTTCTCCGGGTTCTTGACGGTCCCCCGCGATGAGATCGAGGCGGCGCAGGTCGACGGCGCCTCGGGCTGGTCCCAGTTCTGGCGCATCGAGCTCTACTACCTACGACCGCTGCTGATCCTCATCGTCTTCTTCCGTCTGGCCGACGTGCTTCGGGTCTTCGACCACGTTTTCATCCTGACAGGGGGCGGACCAGGCAACACGACTCAGCTCCTAAGCCTCTATCTCTATCGGGTGGAGTTTAAGTTCTCCGATTACGGGCAGGCCGCGGCACTCGCGGTCGTCGTGCTGATCGCGATCAGCGTTGTGTACTCGCTCGTGACGCGCGTGCTTCCGCTGGAGCGGAGATAGGGATGCGGCGGCGCGGGCGACGGTGGCGCGCGGTGCTGATCACGCCAGTGCTCGCGGTGATCGTCGTGCTCTACGCGTTCCCCATCTACTGGCTCATCGCGACATCGCTCAAGAGCCGAAGCCAGCTGTTCCAGGCCACGCTCAGCCTCTTTCCGGAGGCGCCGACACTGCAGCCGTACGCGGACGTGCTCATCGATCGCGGCATGTGGATCCTGCTCCGGAACAGCATCGTCGTCTGCGGCGCAACAGTGGTGCTCGCCCTGACGGTCGGCCTCCTCATCACGTATCCGATCACGCGTCTCGATGTCTCGCCGCGTGTCCGAGCCGGAGTCCTCAACTGGGCGCTCTCGTTGCGCTTCCTCCCGCCTATCGCGGTCGTCGTGCCGTACTTCGCGGTCGTCCGCACCGTCGGGCTCTACGACCAGCCGCTCGCGCTCATCTTCATCTACTCGCTGTTCAATCTGCCGTTCACGATCTGGATGTTGAAGGGCTTCCTCACGGAGATACCTCGTGAGATCGAGGAGGCCGCGCTTGCCGACGGCGCGAGCCGCTGGACGGCGTTCCGGCACATTCTTTTGCCGCTCGCGACGCCAGGACTCCTCGCGGCCGGTGTCATCGTCTTCTCGTTCTCCTGGAGCGAGTTCCTATTTGCGCTCATCCTGACCAGCACGCCGAATGCGCAGACGTTCCCCGTCGGCGTCCAGGGCCTGGTGACCCAGTTCGAGATCATCTGGAACGACATGGCCGCGGCCGGGACCATCGCGATGCTTCTACCGCTCGTGCTGATGGTGCTCGCGCGCCGCCACGTGGTCGCCGGGCTTACGTTCGGCGTAGTCCGCGAGAAATAGGCCGCACTCAGGCACGCGCGGCCCCCAGCGCGATCCGGCCGCGGGCAAGGACCGCGAAGATCGATAGGGCCAAGATCGCCATGCCAATGTCGGCGACGGTGAATGCCGTCGCTGCGCCCCAGTTGAGGTCGTTCACGAGCTGGTAGATCCGGATCGTCGCGACGGTCGTCGGCGGGGTGAAGAGGAAGATCACGAGGGAGAGCGTGGTCACGGCGCGCACGAAGGTCGTCACGAGCCCGACGCGCAGCGAGCCGCCCAGCATCGGCAGTAGCACCTCGCGGAATCCACGCATGCTCGACGCGCCGAGGCTGGTGGCGGCCTCATCGATCGAGCGGTCTATCTGACGGAGGCCGGCCACTGCGGCCTGGTAACCGACGGGGATGTTCCAGAAGATGAAGGCGATGATGATGAGCCAGCCGCGATAGACGAAGTCGAGCCAGCGCTGGTTGAACGCCGTGACGTAGCCGAGCCCGAAGAAGATCCCGGGGATCGCGGCCGGGAGGATCAGAAGAAGGTCCAGCGCGCGCTTGCCCGGCCACTGGCCGCGCTGGACGAGCCACGCGGCGAAAAGCGCGAAGATTGCCGAGAAGCCTGCCGCAACACTGCTGAATACCAAGGTGTTCCGCAGGGCCTCGCCGTTCGTGCCGGTCGTAACGTACTGGAAGTGCTCGAGGGTGAACTGCAGGTTGTTCGGGAAGCGGAGCGTGAGGGCACTCACGACGAGGCTCCCATAGACCAGCAGGATCAGCCCGGCAAGGGCGAGGCAGGCGGCGAAGCACGCCCAGCTAAGGCCGGGACTCACAGGCGGTCGCGGCATGGACGAGGCTCGCCCGGAGATCGTCACAAAGGATCGACCCCCATCGAGACGTACCTTCCCGAGGTAGAGACCGAGCGCGAGCAGCAGGAGGATGGTGCTGACGGCGGCCGCGCTGGTGTATTCGCCGAATCCTGAGATCAGGTTGTAGGCCTGCGTCGGCAAAACGTAGAACTGGCCGCCGATCAGCTGGGGGTTCCCGAAGTCCTCGAGGATGTAGATAGCGGTTGTGAGGATTGCGGCACCAAGCCCCGGTCGCGAGAGCGGCAGCGTCACGGTCCAGAAGACCCGCCACGACCCAGCGCCGAGGTTGCGCGCCGCCTGCTCCATGCGTGGGTCGCTCCGTGAGAGAGCGTCGGCGATGAGCTGGTAGGCGAACGGAAAGAACGCGATCGTCTGCACACCCCATACGCCACCCAGGCCATAAATGTTCGGCGACTGCCCGAAGACGCCGTAGCTGACGATCCCACGAGCCCCAAATAAGAGCGTGTACGCCGCGGCGACGACGAACGGTGGCGAGAGGAGCGGCAGGATTCCGATCAGCCGGAAGAACGGCTTCCAGCGCATGTTCGAGTAGACCATCGCGTACGCGTAGACGAAACCCAGAAGCACCGCGGTCGTCGTCGACAGCGCCGTGAGCTGGATCGAGTTGCGTAGCGGAGAGAGCCAGGTGCCCTCTTGGAGAAATGACACGTAGCCATCCGGACCCGGCGTGAGGATTACCTGGATCTGCGGATAGACGATGAACGCGAGCGCGAGAGATGCGACAGCCAGCAGCGCGAGGAAGAGTGCCGGCTCGCGCCGCAGGCTCCGCACCTCTAGACCGTGATAGTTATTGGATGCCTAACGTGGTCTGCCAGAGCTTCTGGATGCGGGTCTTGTTGTCCGTGGCCCACTGCCGGTCGTAGTTCACAAGACTCACCTGGTCGAGCGTCGGAGCGCCTGGGAACGGCGCGACGTCCTTGCGGACCGAGCCGCGCTTGCTGAGCCGCACGTTGAGCTCCCCGGCCTCCTTCGTGAGGACCCAGTCGACGAACGCCTTCGCCGCCGGAAGGTTCTTGCCGCCCTTCACGATGCTGACGGCACCGACCTCGAAGCCGGTGTCCTTCGGGATGGTGAGGTCGATCCTGGCGGGGTCCTTGGCCTTCTCAGTGAGGATGTCGTGGGCCCAGTTCGGTGCGCCCGCGGCCTCAGCGTTGGCGATCGACGTGATCACACCGGGCGAGCTCGGCCCGTACGAAACGACGTTCGCGTGCAGCTTCTTCATGTAGTCCATCGCCTTCGCCTCGTCGCGATTGAAACGGAAGATCTGCGTCGCGACAAAGATGTACCCGCCGCCGGTCTTGACGGGATCCGGGACGATGAGCCTCTTGCTCCATGCCGGATCGAGCAAATCGTCCCAGGTCGCCGGTTTCTTCCCGCCGACTTCCGCATTGAGCCGACTCGTGTTGGACACGAAGGCGAAAATTCCCGTGTACCAGCCCGTCCAGAGGCCTGACGCTTCTTTGAACTGTGCGGCGATGTCCTTCGCGTTAGGCGACTGATACGCCTCGAGGAGTCCCTGCTTGCCGAGGGGATCATGGAACTCGCTCGAGCCTCCGACGAAGATGTCCGCCTGGGGGTTGCTCTTTTCCGACGTTATGCGGGTTTGCAGATCACCAGCCGCAGGCAGAGACAGAAGGCTTATCTCGATGCCGGTCGCCTTGGTGAATGCGGCGGACAGCTCGTTGTTCGTCGACTCGTTGAGTGCGGAATAGACCGAGATCTTGCCGCTTGGCGACGCCGATGGTGCCGCAACGGATCCTCCGCAGGCCGCGACGATGGCGGTGGCTCCGGCAAGCTTCAGGAACGCGCGACGGTCAAGCTCAGGTGTCATCTTCCCCTCCCGCTGTGTCGTCTGGAGTGTACGCAACAACGGTGAGCCGACTCTAAGGGGGTGAGCCGTCGCGACCGGCGCGCACTAGCATCGTCGCGTGACCGTCCTGCAGACGAGCGTGCGGCGCGACGAGACCGCAAGCGCGAACCGCGACACGATGCAGCGCCTGGTCGCGGAGCTTCGCGAGCGGTTGGCCACAGCGCGCCTCGGCGGACCGGAGCGCGCCCGCGAACGTCACACGAAGGCGGGGAAGCTCCTCGCGCGCGAGCGCGTCGAGCGGCTCCTCGACCCGGGCACGGCGTTCCTCGAGCTCTCGCCCCTCGCCGCGTTCGGCATGTACGACGACGAAGCCCCCGGCGCGGGGGTCATCACCGGGATCGGCCGCGTCAGCGGGAACGAGTGCGTGATCGTCGCGAACGACGCGACGGTGAAGGGCGGCTCCTATTACCCGCTCACGGTGAAGAAGCACCTGCGCGCGCAGGAGATCGCCCTCGAGAACCGGCTCCCCTGCCTCTACCTCGTCGACTCGGGCGGAGCGTTCCTCCCTCGACAAGACGAAGTCTTCCCCGACCGCGAGCACTTCGGCCGGATCTTCTACAACCAGGCACGGATGTCCTCGCTCGCGATCCCGCAGATCGCCATCGTCATGGGTTCCTCCACCGCCGGCGGCGCATACGTCCCTGCCATGAGCGACGAGACCGTGATCGTCAAAGGCGAGGGGACGATCTTCATCGGTGGGCCTCCGCTGGTGAAGGCCGCGACGGGAGTGGACGTGTCCGCCGAGGACCTCGGCGGCGCCGACGTCCACACGCGCGTGTCGGGCGTCGCCGATCACCTCGCGCTCGACGATCCGCACGCGATCGCCATCGCGCGGGACATCGTCGCGCAGCTGGAGCGTCCCACGTACTGGGGCGTGGACGACAAGGTGTTGCCGGAGCCGCCGGCGCACGACCCGACCGACCTCTACGCGCTGATCCCGCAGGACATCCGCACGCAATACGACGTGCACGAGGTGATCGCGCGGCTCGTCGACGGCTCGCGTTTTCACGAGTTCAAGGCGCTGTACGGCACGACGCTGGTCTGCGGCTTCGCGCGCATCGAGGGCTTCCGCGTCGGGATCGTCGCGAACAACGGGGTCCTGTTCAGCGAGTCGGCGCTCAAAGCCGCGCACTTCATCGAGCTCTGCAATCAGCGGCGCGTGCCGCTCGTGTTCTTGCAGAACATCTCAGGGTTCATGGTCGGGCAGGAGTACGAAACCGGTGGCATCGCGAAGGACGGAGCGAAGATGGTGACCGCGGTCGCGTGCAGCACCGTACCGAAGTTCACCGTGATCATCGGCGGGTCTTTCGGCGCGGGAAACTACGGCATGTCCGGACGGGCGTACTCGCCGAGGCAGCTCTGGATGTGGCCGAACGCGCGCATCAGCGTCATGGGAGGCGAGCAGGCCGCCACGGTCCTCTCACTCGTCGGCACCTTCAAGGACGACGCCGAGAAGGAGGCCTTCCGCGGCCGCATCCGCGAGCAGTACGAGACGCAGGGATCGCCCTACTACTCGACGGCCCGCCTTTGGGACGACGGCATCATCGACCCGCTGGACACGCGGACGGTGCTCGCACTCGGACTCGCCGCGGCGCGGCACGCGCCAATCGAGGACGTGCGCTACGGCGTCTTCCGCATGTGAGTCCTCGGTCTAGCTGAAGAGCTCGTCGATCTTCGCGAGCAACGCGTCGACGTCGAAGGGTTTAGTGACGATCGCGTCCGCGCCGAGCATGTCGGCCTCCGCAGCGGCGGCGCGGTGCGCCGTCAGAATGAAAACTGGCGAACCAACGAAGCGCGTCCGCAGCGACGAGACCCAGCCGAGGGCTCTCTCCCGCTGATACGCCTTCAAGGGAACGAGGTCCGTGATGACCAGGTCGGCAGTCGCATCTGAAGGGACGGCCTCCGGCCCGCGTGCGAGGATCGTGTCGTAGCCGGCGTCGGTCAGAACCGTCTGCAAAAGATCGAGGATGACCTGGTCGTCGTCTAGGACCACGATCTTCCTCATTCAGCCTTTTCATATCCGATGAGGTAACGAATTGGCAACTTACGGAGCGGCTGAACCGGCTCTGTAAATGCACCGGCACGACCAATGCATGCAGAAGCGTACGAAAAACGACAAGTTGGTTGAGGTCCAAGCATGGAACCGCTAACTTCCCAGCCGATTGATCCCGTCGCGGTCGCGACCGCGGAGCGGCAAACCCTGTCACCGATGTCCGAGCGCCGGATGCGACGTCTCCTGGACGTCCTCTGTGACGGGACGCGTCTCAAGATCGTGCGTGCCCTCCGCGACAACCAGCTCGCGGCGAGCGACCTCGCTCGGATCCTCGGCCGTAGCCGCTCAGCGACGAGTCAGCACCTGCGCGTGCTCCGCGAGGCTGACGTCGTCCAGCCATCGCGCAAGGGGAACATCGTTCGCTACAAGCTGGCCTCCGATATCAATGCGGAGATCCTGAAAGACATCGGGCGCGCGTTCGATCGCCTGGACCGGGGCAGCGCCGCCTAGCCACGTCGCGTCGGAAGATCGCCGGGTAGATCTACGTCGCGGCGCCAGGCGCCGTCCGGATCCACCACGCTCCAGACCGGCTCCGGCAGCCCTTCCGCCTCGAGACCCTCGACGAGCGCGCGGAGCCTTCGTTCGCCGCTTTCCAGAAGCTTGCGCGCGAGAGCGAGGGCCGGCGCGACCGCCAGGACCGCCGGAAGCGGACGCCGGTCACCTTCATCGGTCAGCACGACCGCGTTTCGGGCCAGGCCGGTCGCGTGTCCGGCCATGAGAGTGAGGAGCGCTGCGCTCACGCCAGGCATGTCCCCGGCGACCAGCAGGGTGGTTTCACGTCGAACGCGTTCGAGCCCCGCCAGCGCACCCGCGAGGGGTCCTTCGTATGCGACCGGATCGCGCGCGAATGACACCCTGTCTGCCTCGTCCGGAAGGGCCAACTCGAGAGCGTCGGGTGCGAGCACGATCACGATGTCGTCGCATGCGTCGATGAGCGCACGGAGCGGCCGGTGAAAGAGCGGCGTGCCGTCGAGCGGCTCGACGATCTTCGGCCGACCAAACCGTCGCGAGGCACCGCCAGCGAGCAGGATGCCCGAGGGCCGGCTCACCCGCGCGAGATCTCGACCACCGCGTTGTAGTCGGGAACACCAGAAACCGCGTCGCGCCGGCCCTGGGCGATGAGCGGGTTCGCCTCAGGCCAGAACATCTGCACGTTCCCGGCGCGGATCGGCACAATGTGCGCTCGCGCTCGGACGGTCGCACCACCCTCCGCGCGGACGACGAGGGGATCACCCTCGGTGACAGCGAGCGCGATTGCGTCGACGGCCGACAGGAACAGCGCGTCGCGCCCGGCACCGGTGAGAGGGTCGCGCTCGCGCCAGACCATCGAGTTGAACTGCTTTCCGCGCCGCGTCGAGAGCTGGTACCGACCCGGGCGCTGCTCCGCCGCGGCGGGCATGACGTCCGAGAATTGCGCGCGCCCGTCGGGAGTCGGAAACCGCCAGCCCTCACACAGATGACGCCCGCCCCACTGGAACGAGTCGCCGCCTGCCGCGAGACGCTCGATCCCGGCATACGCCGGCACGACCTCGGCGATCTCCTCCCGTATCTCCGCGGCGCTGCGTAGACCGAGGCCCGGCGCGGCCAGAGGCCGGGCCCGGCGACCGATCTCCGCGAAGATGTCCCACTCCGGGCGCGCTTCTCCCGGGCGCGGCCCCGGGATCTCGGGGCTGAGCACGATGCGGCGCTCGGTCGTCGTTTCGGTGCCGCCGCCCGGCTGCTCGTAGCGGGTCATCGCCGGCAGAAGAAGGACCTCGTCGCCCTCGACCAGCATCTGGGGCGAGACCAGGATGTCCTGGTGCACGCGCAATGACGTGCTTGCGAGAGCCGACCGCACGGAGTTGGGATCGGGAAGCGTCGCCAGAAAGTTGCCGCCGCTCGACCAGAGCACGTCCATCTCGCCGCGTCCGGCGGCCTCCACCATCTCGGCGGCAGTGAGACCAGGGCGTGCGGGAAGCTCGAAGCCATAACGCTCGCCCAGGACACGGGCGTTCTCGGGGGTCACGGGCAGACCCCCTGGGAAGGCCGTGGCGTAGGCGCCCATCTCGGCGCCGCCCTGCACGCCGGAGTGCCCGCGAATCGGCATGAGTCCCGCGCCGGGCCGGCCGACGTTGCCTCTCGCGAGGGCCAGATCGACGATGCCCTGGACGTTCTCGGTGCCGCACACGTGCTGGGTCACGCCCATCGACCACACGAACACCGCGGAGCGCGCTTCGCGATAGGTCGTCGCGAAGGCGCGCATCTCGGCGGGCGTGCTTCCAGCGGCGACCGCGAGATCGTCGAGCGAGATCGCGGCGAGGACCCGGCGGAGCTCCGCAAACCCTTCGGTGTGATCGCGCACGAATCCCTCGTCGACTCCGCCCTCGTCGATCAGGACTCTGAGCACGCCACGCACGAATGCGAGGTCGCCCCCGGTGTGGATTTGATAGAAGGCGTCGGTCATCTTCGTGCCGAAGAGCGCGCTCTCGACGCTCGATGGCACCCAGTAGCTCTCGAGCCCCGGTTCGCGGAACGGGTTCACCACGAGGACCTTCGTGCCTCGCTTCCGCGCAAGGTAGAGGTATTTCATGAAGACCGGCTGCGCGTTCGCGACGTCGGCGCCGAACAGCACCACGAGGTCGCTCTCGATCACGTCGCGGTACGAGCAGGTCGTCGCCGCTACGCCGATCGCTTTTCGGAGCGCGCCGGTCGACGGCGCGTGACATACCCGCGCCGCGTTGTCGATGTTGTTCGTCCCGAGATAGCGCGCGACCTTCTGTGCGGCGTAGTACGTCTCGTTCGTGAGTCCGCGGGCCGTCAGATAGATGCCGATCCGCTCTGGGGTCGTGGCGCGGATCCGCGCGGCGACGAGGTCGAGCGCCTCGTCCCACCCGATCCGGCGGAAGCCGGGCTCGCCGCGTCTGCGGAGCATCGGAAACGGAAGTCGCCCGAGCGAACGGAGCGCCGCGGCCGAGCGCGGAACACGCTTGACGTCGGCGAGCACGGCCGGATCGAGCGCGCGCGCCGTGTTCAGCTTCAGCAGGTCGAGTCGCGTCGTGCAGAGGTGCACGCCTTCCATCGTCCAATCGCGAAAGCCGGCAACCCCGAGCGCGCAGCCGTCGCACACGCCTTTCGAGAGGATCCGCCAGGCATAGGGAAGGTCGTGACGGTTGTCCCACACGGTTCGCAGGATCTCGAAGTAGTGATTCGGCTTGGTCCGGCCGATCCCGTACGGCACGAGGCTGACCCACAGACGTGGCCGGGGAAGCACGCGCCCGAGTCTAGGTCGCGGAATGCGCGTCAAGTCGCGCACGTTGTGGATGGGATGGACGTGCAAGAGCTACGACACGAGAAGGACCACTACTTCGGGCACGCGCACGACTCGCCGCTCACGGTGGACCAGCGCGCCCACTTCGAGGGTCTGCGCTACTTCCCCGACGACTCGTCACTCCGATTTACGGTGACGGTCGATCCCGAGGGGGCAGGCGCGGTCGAAGAGGTCGAGATGAGCGATGGCTCGACCGAACATCTTCCTCGTGCGGGAAAGGTGCGCTTCGACGTGGGCGGCGAGCGCGCCAGCCTTGCCGCGTTCTCGCAGGGCGACGGACTCTTCATCCCATTCCGCGACTCGACAAGCGGGAGCGAGACCTACGGTGCGGGCCGCTACGTCGAAGCGGAGCCGCTCGGAGACGGCCGCTTCGAGCTCGACTTCAATCGCGCCTACAACCCCTACTGCGCGTACAACGATGCGTGGCGCTGCCCTTTGCCGCCGCGCGAGAATTGGCTCACTGTGCCGATCCGCGCGGGCGAGCTCTCGTTCCACTAAAGAGGTGAAGGATGCAAGAGGCGAGAACGTCACCAAGAATGAAGAGGGTCCTTGAGCGCGCGGCCGAGATCGGCTGGGTGCACACCGGAGAGCCGTTCGTCGGCACCGAGAACGTACTCCGTGCGCTGGTCGAAGACCAAGACGGAATCGCGGCCTCGGTTCTTCGCGAGCTCGGCGTGACTCACCGGATCGCGGAGCGACTCGACCAGATCATGAGCTCCACGAGCTATCGCACACCTTCGCGGACGCTGCACGTCACCCCACCCGACAAGTAGCTGAGACGCTCGGCGTCTAGAGTTCGCGCGATGAGCGAGATGGTCACGCTGAGCACGGACTCACGCGGGATTTCGCACATTACGATGGCGCGGCCGGACCGCAAGAACGCGTTCGATGCGGCGCTTATCGCGGAGCTCACCGCCGCTATTCGGCGAGTCGATCGGTCCTCCCGGGCGGTGGTGCTGCAGAGCGAAGGCGACACGTTCTCCGCCGGCGCGGACGTCGAGTGGATGCGCGGGATGGCTGACTACTCGCTCGACGACAACGTCGCCGACTCGAAAGCACTCGCGGGAATGTTCCGCGCGCTCTACGACCTCGAGATGCCTCTCGTGGCGCGCGTGCAGGGTGCGGCGATCGGCGGCGGCGCGGGTATGGTCGCGGTAGCGGACATCGCCGTCGCGTCGACCGAGGCCAGCTTCGCCTTCACGGAGACGCGTCTCGGCATCCTCCCAGCGGTGGTCTCGCCCTACGTGGTGCGGAAAATCGGAGCGGCGCGTGCGACCGCGCTGTTCGTGACCGGTTCGCGCATCGACGCGAAGCGCGCACACGAGATCGGCCTCGTGGAAAGGCTCGTCGAGCCAACCGACCTCGACGCCGCGGTCGGGAGGGTGCTCGACGCGATCGTCTCGGGCGGTCCGAAGGCCGTGAACGCCGCGAAGCGACTCGTCCGCGAACTCGAGGGACGACCTATCGACGAGGTCACCGAGCTCACGATCAAGCGGATCGCCGAGATCCGCGTCAGCCACGAGGGGCAGGAGGGTCTGCGCGCGTTTCTCGAACGGCGCGACCCGCGCTGGTGACGACGCTCCTGGTCGCGAACCGTGGTGAGATCGCGCGACGCATCTTCCGGACCGCCCGGAGGATGGGTCTGCGCACCGTGGCCGTCTACTCCGATGCAGACGCTCGACTCCCCTTCGTGCGCGAAGCCGACGCCGCGATCCGCATCGGCCCGGCGCCGGCCACCGAGTCGTACCTCGCGATCGACCGTGTCATTGCGGCAGCGCGAGAGGCGAAGGCCGACCTCGTGCATCCGGGGTACGGATTCCTTGCGGAGCGACCGGAATTCGCAAGCGCAGTGGATGCGGCGGGCATGCGGTTCGTGGGGCCTCCACCGAGCGTTCTCAGGAGCCTCGGCGACAAGGCGGAGGCGAAGACGATCGCGGAGCGCGTGAAGGTGCCGGTCGTACCGGGATATCGCGGAGACGATCAGAGCGACGAGGCCTTCCTGCGGGCGGCGCGCTCGATCCACTACCCGGCGATGATCAAGCCGGTCGCCGGTGGTGGCGGCATCGGGATGCAAACGGTGCGCGAGGAATCGCAGCTTCGCGACGCGCTCGCCCGCGCCCGACGCATCGCCACCGCCGCCTTCGGAGACGAGCGCCTTCTCATGGAGCGACTTGTCGAACGGCCGCGCCACGTCGAGGTGCAGGTGCTCGCCGACACCCACGGGACCGTTTTCACCGTGGGAGACCGCGACTGCTCGGCGCAGCGGCGCCACCAGAAGATCGTCGAGGAGGCTCCCGCGCCGACCGTCAAGGACGCCACACGTGACCGCATGGCCGCGGCGGCGATCGCCATCGCGCGCGAGGCCGGCTACCGGAATGCCGGCACGGTCGAGTTCGTCATCGACCAGGACGGCCGTTTCTATTTCCTGGAGGTCAACGCTCGTCTTCAGGTGGAGCATCCGGTCACCGAGATGGTCTCCGGCGTCGACCTCGTCGAGCAGCAGCTGCGGATCGCGCTCGGCGAGCCGCTCGGCGCCCAACGGAAACAACAGGGCACGCAGCACGCGGTCGAAGCGCGGATCTACGCGGAGGACCCGGCCGCGGGCTTTCTGCCGTCGACCGGCCGGCTTATTCACGTGCGCTGGCCCGAACGTCCAGGCATCCGTGTCGATGCCGGCTATGAAGAAGGAGACGTGGTCACGCGGCACTACGACCCGCTCCTGGCGAAGGTCATCGCGGTCGGAGACGATCGGGGCAGCGCCCTGAGCCTGCTCGCGAGCGCGCTCGAGGAGACCGAGGTCCTCGGCGTGCGGACCAATCTGGGCCTCCTGCGCGCCCTCGTTCGAAAGTTCGCCGACCTGCGAACGCGGATCGACACAGAGTTTGTCGAATCCGTTTTGGCCGACCTTGTCCCGGAGTCGCCGCCCGCGCCGCACGAGGCTTATGCCGTCGCCGCCGCGGCCGTCGCGTCAGGCGCGCGCGATCGCGGCGATCCATGGACCGGCACGGGCGCCTGGCGCATCGGCGAGGGCAGCGCGACGACGATCGTCCTCCGCGAAGGCGCCCGCGAACAAGCCGTGCGTCTCCTTGGAAGCGGCCCGTATGTGTACGCGGGCCACCGCGTCGCGGCCCGCGACGAGGCGCACCGCTGGCTCGTCGACGGTTCCTGTGCTGCCGCCGCGGCGAGCGACGGCATCGTGTGGACGAGCGTCGGCGGAACGACGTGGGAGCTCGAGACGGGTCCCCGCGAGCGCCAGATCGAAGCGGCGGCCGGTGCCGAAGTCGCGGCGCCGATGCCCGGTCTGGTCATCGCCGCGCAAGCGGTCGTGGATCGGCGCATCCGTCGCGGTGACCTTCTCTTCGTGGTTGAGGCAATGAAGATGGAGCTGCGGGTCGAGGCGCCCGCGGACGGAATGGTCACCCGCGTCCTGGCGAACGTCGGTCAGCAGGTCGAGCGCGGCCAGCGCCTCGCCGAATTCGAGGCGGATCCGATCTGATCGAACTCTCGCTCGAGGACCGCGATGCCGCACGGCTCGCCATGGGCGAGGGCTGGCCCGTCATGGGCACCACGCTTTTGGTCGGCACTACCTTCGGAGTCGTCGCGAGACAGTCCGGACTCGAGCCGGTCGAGATCATCGCGATGAGCCTCCTCGTCTTCGCCGGCGCCTCGCAGTTCGCGATGGTGCAGCTCTTCTCGCAGGCGGCGCCGACCCCGGTGGTCATCGCGAGCGTCCTCTTCATCAACCTGCGTCACCTGCTGATGGCGACCTCGCTCAGACCGCAGCTCCAACGGTTGTCAGTGGGGCGGCGCCTGTTCGCAGCGTTCTTCCTCACCGACGAGAGCTTTGCGATGGGGACGGGGCACTTCAGGCGAGGCGGCCGCAGCCTCGCTTACTACTTCACGTTCGCGATCGCTTTGTTCCTTCTTTGGAATGTCGCGACGGTCATAGGCATCGTCGTCGGCGCGGCGATCGGCGATCCGCGCCGCCTGGGCGTCGACTTTGCGATCACTGCGACGTTCATTGGGATCGTGGTCCTCGCGATCCGCCACCGCGCCGATTTCATCATCGCGATCGTCGCCGCGCTGGTCGCGGGCGCTCTCGCGCTCGCGGGAGCGTCCACCGTCGCGGTGATCACGGCCGGCGCCCTGGCACCGCTGATCGCGGTCTTCCTCCGCCGGTGATCTGGATCGCGATCGTCGGCTCCGCCCTCGCCACTTACCTCACGCGCTCGTTGCCGTTGGCCCTGACGGTCGGCGGACGTGTTCCGCCCGTGGCACGGCGGTACCTGGAGGCGCTGCCGGTTGCGATCATCGCGGCCCTTGTCGGGCCAGCGGTCGTCGCCCCGGGCGGCACGCTGACACGCGGCTCCGAGCCGCTCGCTGCGGCCCTCGTCATCACGGTCGTCGCCTGGCGGCGAAGCCTGCTCGCAGGCGTCATTGCGGGCGTCGTTGCGGTCGCGTTACTCCGGCTGATCTGATCCGGGCATCTTGCTTGCGGCATCGGCGCCGACGGGAGGTGCGGCCATGGCGGACCTGCCCCTGAAGGGCATACGTGTCGCGATCCTCGCGACGGACGGGGTCGAGAAGATCGAGCTCACGCTCCCACGTCTCTCCCTCGAGGAGGCGGGCGCGGATACGGCGCTGCTCGCGCCGAAACCACAGATCCAGAGCATGAATCATGACGAGAAGGACGATCGTTTTGCGGTCGACATGCTGCTCAAGGACGCCCAGCCGGAGGAGTTCGACGCGGTCATGCTTCCGGGCGGCGCACTGAACGCAGACAAGCTGCGCATGGACACCGACGCACGCGACATCGTGCAGCAGATCGATGCGGCCGGTAGGCCGATTGCCGCGATCTGCCACGCTCCCTGGCTCCTCGTCTCGGCCAAGCTCGTGAAGGGGCGTCGCCTGACGAGCTTCTACACGCTGCAGGACGACATCCGCTGCGCGGGCGGCCAGTGGGAAGATCAAGAGGTCATCGTCGACAAGAACTGGGTGACCAGCCGCAAGCCTGACGACATCCCCGCCTTCAATCGCGAGATGCGGGCGTTGTTCGCGAAGGCCGGGTCGCGCGCCGTTAAGGGGTAGCTACGACCAGCGGCTCCGGCGCACGACGTCGGCGGCCGCTCGATGCCCGCGCTTGAGCGATGGCGAGGGACGATCTTTCGGTTTCGCATAGCCCACCGCGACCACGCCCACGGCCGTGTACTCGTCGGGAACATTGAACGTCCGCCGTAGCGTCGCCTGATCGAAAACTCCGAAGAAGACCGCGCCGAGGCCCGCGTCCACAGCGGTGAGGAGAGCGAGCAAAGCGGCCATCCCGGTGTCAATGTCCCAGTACGGCACGGGCCAGCGCTTCTCGTCCATGTCCGTCCAACCCTTGTCGGGTTCCGCATACCGTGCGAGGTACTGCTTCTTGTTGCTGAGACACACGATGAGCAGCGGTGCGTTGAAGAGATCCGGCCAGCCCCATTCCGCGCGGCGGTCCTGCGGCCAGTT
>VBDV01000067.1 GCA_005882765.1 Chloroflexota bacterium
GTCCGCATCGACAGCGCGCGGTAACGCCCTCAGTCGGTAGGATGGCCGGTGGTGCCCACCCCGGCCCTGATTCCCATTCCTGCGAAGCTCACGCCCCGATCGGGCTCGTTCGCGCTCGGCGCGACGACATCGATCGCGGCGGGCGATGACGTGCGCGTTCCCGCCGAGCTCCTTCGCGATCAGCTCCGTCCCGCGACCGGCTTGCCGCTCCAAGTCGGCTCCCGAACCGGGTCGCGCATCGCGCTCGCCCTCGACCCCTCCCTCGGGGGTCTCGGCGAAGAGGGCTATCGCCTCACCGTCACCGCTGACGAGGTCGCGATCCGCGCTCCCAAACCGGCCGGGATACGCCACGGCTCGCAGACACTGCGCCAGCTCCTCCCGTCCGACATTTACCGGCGCGCCCCGGTTGCCGGAGCGTCCTGGGCGATACCGGCGCTTGAGATCGAGGATCGGCCGGGCTTCGCTTGGCGCGGGAGCCATCTCGACGTGGGGCGCCACTTCATGCCGAAGGAGTTCGTCCTCAAGCACCTCGATCTTCTCGCGCTTCACAAGTTCAATGTCTTCCACTGGCATCTCACCGAGGACCAGGGCTGGCGCATCGAGATCAAGAAGTACCCGAAGCTCACCGCCGTTGGCGCGTTCCGCAAGGACTCGATGACCGCGCCGCGAACGAAGGACCCGGCGGCTCGCAAGTTTGCGGGCAAGCCACACGGCGGTTTCTACACGCAGGACGACGCGCGCGAGGTGGTGCGGTACGCGGCCGAGCGCGGGATCACCGTCCTGCCGGAGATAGAGATGCCGGGGCACGCGATGGCCGCGATCGCGGCATACCCCGAGCTCGGCAACACCGGAAAGCCCATCGAGGTGCTCACGTACTGGGGCATTACCGATCACGTGCTGGGTGTCACGGACAACGTGCTGCGCTTTTTCGAAGACGTCTTCGATGAGGTGCTCGAGCTCTTCCCGTCGAAGTTCATCCACGTCGGTGGAGACGAGTGCCCGAAGACCGAGTGGCGCAACACCCCGTCCGCGCAGGAGCGCATGAAGAAAGAGGGCCTGAAGAACGAAGACGAGCTGCAGTCCTGGTTCATCCGACACTTCGATTCGTGGCTCGCGAAGCGCGGGCGGCGCCTCGTGGGCTGGGACGAAATCCTCGAGGGCGGTCTCGCCCAGGGCGCGACCGTGATGAGCTGGCGCGGCGAGGAAGGTGGCATCGCGGCCGCGAAGGCAGGACACGATGTGGTCATGGCGCCTCAGAGGCCGACGTACCTCGATCACTCGCAGAGCGAGCTCCCAACGGAGCCGCCGGGGATCGGCGGCCACAACTCGCTCGAGGCCGTCTACGCGTACCGGCCGGTCCCGAAGGAGCTTTCCGCCGAGGACGCCAAGCACGTCCTCGGCGCGCAGGGACAGATCTGGACGGAGTACATGCCCGATCCGAAGCGCGTCGAGTACATGGCCTGGCCGCGCCTCGTCGCGCTCGCCGAGGTGCTGTGGTCGCCGCCCGAGACCCGGAACTGGGCCGACTTCGAGAAGCGGCTCGCGACGCATCTCGAGCGCCTGGCGATACTCGATGTGAACTACCGCGGGCGGTTCGTGCCACCTGAGTAGACGGCACTGGGTCTGAACTCGGCACAACTCGGGGGGAGGCAACAATGAAGACAGCCAACGTCGGGAAGCGAACGAAGTACGAGGGCTACAAGAGCTTCGACTATCTCGAGCCGGGGACCGACTACCGCGAATTCAAGCTCGCGAAGGAACTCGATCGCGTGCCCTCACGCAAGGTGGAGGTGACCGAGGCGCAAGAGGAGCGCGTGTGGCGTCTCTTGGACCAGAACCTCGCGGTCTCCTTACACGATCACTGCTTCATCGTTCCTGAGGACTTCGGCGATCTCGCCGAGTATCGCCGTCAGGGTCGGGACTTCACTGGCTACGCCGGTATGGCGCAGTCGGGGCTCGATGCCGTCTTCGATTGCCTCATGGACGGCACCGGGACGATCACCTCGAAAGCCGGCTGGAAGTGGGACGACACCATCTACGACCTCGGAATGCGGATGGGCGACATCGCGCATCAGGAGTTCGTCATCCGCGGCGAATCGCTCGACGACATCAAGCGCGCGAAGGAGAACGGACAGATCGCGTTCATCGCGTCGCTCGAAGCGGCGACGGCCATCGAGAACGAGATCGATCGGCTCGACATCCTGTACGGGCTCGGGATCCGGTCATCGGGCATCGCGTACAGCGAGGCCAACACGCTCGGGAGCGGGCTTCGGGAAGCGCGCGACGGCGGTCTCACCGAGTTCGGCCGCCAGGCTGTGCGCCGCATGAACAAGCTCGGCATCGCCATCGACATCTCGCACTCGGGCGACCAGACCTCGCTCGACACGATCGAGGCGAGCAACAAGCCGATCTTCGCAACGCACGCCGGAGCGCGTGGTCTGTGGAACACGAAGCGCATGAAGCCCGATGAGGTGCTGAAGGCGCTCGCCGCAAAAGGCGGCGTGATCGGCATCGAGGCCGCGCCGCACACGACCCTCACGAAGAAGCACCCGAAGCACTCGATCGAGAGCTTCATGGAGCACTTCGAATACTGCGCGGACCTCATGGGGATCGACCACGTCGCGTTCGGTCCGGACACGCTCTTTGGTGATCACGTCGGACTGCACCACTACTTCGCGAAGCAGCTGTCCATCAGCGCGGCGCGCGGCCAGGTCCAGTTCGACGAGGTCGAGTTCGTCGACGGGATCGAGAACCCGGCGGAGGCCTTCCCGAACATCGTTCGCTGGATGGTCAAGCACGACTACTCGGACGGCGACATCGCCAAGGCGATCGGCGGGAACGTCATGCGCGTGCTCGAGGAGGCCTGGTTCCGTTAGGTCTTGGGAGCGAGCTTCTTTCCGCGCGTGACCGTGTAGCCGCGGGCTTCGCGGTCGAGGCCACGTCCTCGCTCGCCGAGTTTCTGCGCGACGGCCTCGCGGTGCTGCTCGGTGCGGTTACCGCCGAACTTGAACTTCGCGCGAACGTCGGTGACGGTGAGTCGCAGTCCGCGGATCGCGCCGAACTGCTTCGCATAGCGGTTCTCGCCCGGCTCGACGGGCGCGTGCTTGCCTTCCGGTTGGAAATGCCCGAGCTGACGCTCGAGGATCTTCGCGAGGGCCGCGTCGTCGTCGATCGGCTCGACGTCGCATGCGAGCTGCACCGCCGCGTAGTAGCTCGTCGGCACGCCGTACTCGTCCTGATTCCAGTGCCCGGGGATGTATGCGTACGCGCCGAAGACCGAGAGGAGCGCGCGAGGCCGCTCTTCGATCGCCTTCCACACGGGGTTGATGCGCGCGAGATGCAGCAGCACGGTCTTGTCGCCGTCCCAGATGAAATGCGTGGGCACGACTATTGGCAGGTCGCGGGTTGGCGCTCCGGGGACGATGAAGTCGCCGAAGTCGTGGGTCTTGAGGAAGTCGCGCCACTCGGCGTCGGTGAGCGGCTCGTCGTGTCTGTGGATCAGCATCGAGTGAATGATGAACTGTCGGGGTGGACGGACTCGAACCGTCGAACCTTCTGGTCCCAAACCAGACGCGCTACCAACTGCGCCACACCCCGTCGCTTATCAGTCTGACACGGTGCGTGGCCGCTCTCTAGCGTTCTTGGCGTCCCTCTTCGTTCGGCTGCCCTCGGAGCTTGCCGCTGGCCGGGTCGCGGCCCGCGCGGCTGATAGTGCGGACCACATGGCAATTGGCACACACGAGCTCGCATTTTCGTAGCTCCGCGAGTGTGCTTATACGCGACCGACTCCGCACCATATCGCTGATGCACGCAACTTTCTCGTAGCCCGGTAGATGGTCCCAGTGCATCACCCAAACCGGGAACACGTGACCGCAATCGGCGCAGGCCAAACCTTCTTTGACCGAGGCCATCCATGCTCGTGCTTCAGTCGCCCGTACAAGTCTGCGTGCAAGCCGCGCGGCTTTTCCACGCTCGTGGTAGTACCGACGGTCGTATGAACATCGACATTCACGGCAGTAGGAGAACTGTGCGGTGCGCGACCTGTGAAACTCAGTTTGTGGTTTCCATAGCCCGCACATCGCGCAACGCCTAAGGGTGGCCTCATCGGGAGATACCTCAAGCACGGCTGACTAACCACGTACCCCAGCCCGCGCGCTGAAATGTCCGGATCGTGTGGCAGTTTGTGCACACGAGCTCGCACTTGGCCATCTCATCGAGGATCTCGTCACGCGAGCGGCTGTTGAGGCCGTTGCTGATGTCGCCGAGCTTCGGCACGCCTGGTAAGTGATCCCACTGCATGACCTGGGGCGGAAAGATCCGGCCGCAATCGGTGCATGGCCGGCCGCTCTTTAGGCTCAGGAGCCACTCTGCGCGACCCCGTTCCCAAGCGCGGCTTGGCACGCGCGTGCCAAGGACCCTCTGGTAGCGGTCGTGATCGATCACCGCTCGGCATGGTTTGCAGTAGGTCTGTACCCCATCGCGTCGGCCGCGGTGGAGGTGAAATTCGGAAAGCGGCTTCGTCTCGCCGCAGCGCGCGCATCGTTTCACTAGTTAGCCCATCCGTTCGATATCAACATAGATATCGACGGGGGCTTGCGTACCCCGCGCAGTTCGGACGGGTTCGGTCACCATGCCTCTGTGAAATCACGCTCTCTAGCGCTCTCGGCGACCCTCGCGCTCGTCCTCCTGCCGTCGCAGCTGCCGGCGGCCGCGCTGCCGCTCCTACGCACTGAGTGGAACGGGTCGAGCGCGGCGCTTGGCTGGGTCGTCTCGGCGTACATGCTCGGCTACGCGGCGGCGGTACTCGTCGTACTCCCGCTCACGGATCGCGTGCGGCCCTCGCGCGTCATCGCGATCGGCGCCCTCATCACCGCGCTCGCGAACCTCGCGTTCGCGCTCGCGGCACAGGACGTCATCACCGGATCGCTCCTTCGCATGATCGCGGGGTTCGGCCTCGCCGGCGTGTACATGCCCGGCGTGCGGCTCGTCGCGCAGAGCTCCGACCCGGCGCGCCGCGGCACCGCGGTGGGCCTCTACGTGGCGGCGTTCTATCTCGGCGGCTCGCTCTCGTTCCTCGCGACGGGTCTGCTGCTCGAGCCATTCGGTTGGCGCGGGACGGCGATGTCCGCACGATCGGCGCATACGTCGGACACTCGTGGGAGCTCTTCATCGTCCGCGCCTGGCTCGCCGCGTTCCTCGCCGCCGCCTTCGCGCTCCGAGGGCTCTCGCCGACCGACGCATCCGCGACGGCGAGCCAGTGGGCCGCGCTCATCCTCGCCCTCGGTGTGCCTGGCGTCTTCGTCGGCGGCTGGCTCTCCGACCGAGTCGGACGCACGCGGGCCGCGCTCCTCTATGCGTTGGGCAGCGGCGCCATCTCCATCGGCTTCGGCATGCTGCTCTTCGCGCCCTGGCCGGCGATCGTAGCCATCGGCGCGATCTACGCGGCGCTCGTCGCCGCCGACTCCGCGGTGTACTCGACCGCCGTGACGGAGCTCGCGCCCGCGGCGCGGATCGGCTCCGCACAGGCGCTCCAAGCCGTCGCCGGATTCGGGATCGGGTCGCTCGGGCCGATCGTCGCGGGCGCCACGCTCGACCTCGGCTCTGGCTGGGTCGGACCGTTCCTCGCCGCGGGCGTCGTTGGCATCGCCACGGCGCTCCCGCTCGTAATGTCGTTACGCGAGCGGCCGCTCATCGCGGCCGATCGCGCGTGATCATCGTTGTCGAAGGTCCGAGCGGTGCCGGCAAGACGACCTGGTGCCGGACCCACGGTGGCGCCAACGCGCTCCTCGAAGCCTTACCCGATCACGCGACGGTTCCCACCGAGCCGCGTGCGGCCGGGCGGTTCTGGGTGGAGCGGAACGTCGTTCGGTGGCGGGAGGTGCTCGAGCGTGAGGCCCGCGACGGCCTCGTCGTCGTCGACACCGATCCGTTCAAGCTTCACTACGTCTGGACGCTCTTCGAAACGGGACAGATCAGTGAGGTCGAGTGGACGATGCAGCGCGATGCCGCTCGTGACGCGTTCGCGGCCGGACGCTACGCCCTCGCCGATCTCTTCCTCGTATCGGACGTCGACGATGCGACGCTGCGCGCGCGACGCGACGCCGATCCGACGCGCACGCGGCGGAACTTCGAACGCCACGTCCAACTGCGTGATGCGCTGCTGCGCTGGTACCGCGCCATCGATCGGCTCGAGCCGGGCCGCGTCGTCTTCGGTCTACCGGACGCCGGCATCACGCCAGATCTGCTCGCGAGAGGGAAGCGGAAGACGCGCTCCGGGCGCGAGCTCTTCGAACGGCTGATGAGCGAGCTCACCGCCCTCTAGGCGCCACGCAATCGCTGCAGGCCCGCCACGAACGTGTCGAGCCCGAACTCGAACGCGACCGCGCAGTCCGCGCCGGAGATCTCATCCCAGTTCTCGAGGATGTAGGGGTCTGCCCCAGCCGGCAGCGGCGGCGGCACGCTGCCTCGGATGCCGGCGGTGCCAGCTTCCCAATACGCGAATCCGATCACATACGACTCCGCGGTCGCGAGAACGTGGAACGCCGTGCGTGCATCGAAACCCGCATCGCGAAGGAGCGCCATCACCGCTCCGGCCGCGCCGAGCGCACCGGGATTGCTGAGCTGGAGTGTCGCGAGCAACGGGATCGCGTTGGGATGGCGGAGCAGGAGCTGTCGATAGTCGCGTGCCAGTGCGCGGAAGGCGTCCTGCCAGGGAGCGCTGCCGGGAACGGGCAGGAGCAGCTCCGCGAGCAGTCGTCCGACGACCGCTTCGAGGAGCACGGCCTTCGAAGGGAAGTGGCGGTACAGCGACATGGCCTCGACGCCGAGCGCCGAGCCCAGACGGCGCATCGAGAGCGCCTCGAGGCCCTCACGATCGATGAGCTCGATCGCTGTCTCGATGATTCGTTCCGCCGAGAGCGGCGTGCGCCTTGACGTGAGCACTTTTGCCACTTAGGTTTACAGCGTACGCTTACAGCGTAAGTCCGCGCAAGAGGTGCAATCGATGTTCGCGGCCTGGGGGCGATTCGTCTACCGGCGGCGCTGGCCGGTCCTCGCGATATCCGGCCTCCTGCTCGTGGCGTCGGCGTTCATCGTGGTGCAGGGCGGGAAGCTGCAATCCGGCGGCTTCATCGAGACCTCTGAGTCCGGACGAGCGTCGCGGCTCATCGAGCGGGAGCTGCCGCGCGCGGGCGGCGGCACCTTCACGCTGATCTTCTCGAGCGACGCCCGCTCCGGCACGAGTCCCGAGTTCCGCGCGGCTGTCGACGCCGCGCTGGCGCCCCTCCGCAAAGACTCACGCATCGCGACGATCGTCACCCCGTACGACGGCACGGCGAGCGACCCGACACAGCTCATCTCGAAGGGCGGTCACGCGGTCGCGATCGACGTCGCCGTCAAGGACGACCTCGCGACAGCCCGCGACTACTACCCTGAGCTTCGAGCCCTCGTACGGTCGGACACGCTGCAGGTCCAGGCCACGGGCGTGCTCGCGATCAACAGCGGGTTCAACGAGGTCTTGCAACAGGACCTTCGCCGCGCCGAGACCGTCTCCCTCCCGCTCGCGCTCGTCCTGCTGCTCGTCGTCTTCGGCTCGATCGTCGCCGCTCTCGTACCGCTCGGTGTCGGCGTGCTCGCCGTCGTCGGGGGCATCGCCGGGATGTTCCTCGTCGCGCGCGTGACCGACGTGTCCGTCTACGCATTGAACGTGGTGACGCTCATCGGCCTCGGCGTCGCGATCGACTACTCGCTCTTCATCACGAACCGATTCCGCGAGGAGATGCGGCGCGGTCGGAGCGGCAACAACGCGCTGGCCATCGCGATGGCGACGTCCGGACGCGCGATCACGTTCTCCGGCCTCACCGTCGCGATCGGCCTCTCAGGGATGCTCTTCTACCAGGGGACGTTCCTCTCATCGATGGGCATCTCGGGCGCGATCGTCGTCGCGAGCGCGGTGTTCTACGGCTTGACGTTCCTTCCCGCGCTTCTCGCCATACTCGGACCCAACCTCGGGCGCGGGCGCGTTCCGATTCTCCAGCCGGACTCGACCGGCACCGGCTGGTGGCACACGATCGCGACCGCGGTCATGCGCCGGCCTCTTCTCGTGCTCGTCCCGATCGTCGCGTTCATCCTCTTGCTGGGCTCGCCGTTCCTTCATCTGCGCCTCGCGAACAACGACGTGACGGCGCTCCCGACACACGAGGAGTCGCGCGCCGCGTTCGACCGGTTGGTGAATGAATTCCCCGGCGGCAATCAGACGCACATCAGCGTGGTGGTCGAGTACCCGACGGCCGATCCGCTCGCGCCGTCTCGCGTCCCCGGCCTCGTGGACTACGCGAAGAGGATCGCGGCGCTCCCGAATGTCGACACGATCACGAGTCCGGTCACGGTCGACCCGCGCTTCGGCGCGGCGGAGTACGCCGCGCTTTACGCGCAGCCGCGGGCGCAGCTCCCCGCGCAGCTCCAGGCACTCGTGCGCGGCACCGTGGGGGAGCACATCGTCGTGCTCGACGTCGTCACGCAGAAGGGCATCTACAGCGACGAAGCCCGGCAGCTCCTCCGCTCCATCCGCGCGCTGCCCGGGCCGCCCGACGCCGCGGTCGCCGTGACCGGCTTCACCGCGATCGACCTGGATACAGTCGACTTCATCGCGAGCCACACGCCCGCGGCGCTTGCCTACATCGTCGCCGCGACGATGCTCGTGCTCTTCCTGCTCCTCGGCTCGGTGGTCCTTCCGCTCAAGGCGGTCGTCATGAACCTTCTCTCGATCTCCGCGTCGTTCGGTGCGATCGTCTGGATCTTCCAGGACGGCCACCTCGCGGCGCAGCTCGGGTTCACACCCGGTTCGATCGACCCGACCCTGCCGGTGATCATGTTCTGCACCGTGTTCGGTCTCTCGATGGATTACGAGGTGCTGCTTCTCTCGCGAATGCAGGAGGAGTACCTCCGCACCAAAGACAACACCAGCGCGGTCGCGATGGGCCTTGAGAAGAGCGGCCGGCTCATCACCGGCGCGGCCGCCATCATGGTCGGGGTCTTTGCCGCGTTCGCGCTCGCCGACATCGTCCTGATCAAGGCGATCGGCCTTGGGATGGCCCTCGCTGTGGCGATCGACGCGACGCTGGTCCGCGCGCTCGTCGTCCCGGCGACCATGCGTCTTCTGGGTGACCTCAACTGGTGGGCGCCGGGGCCGCTGGCCCGGTTCCAACGCCGGATCGGCCTGAGGGAATCGACGGCCTAGCACACAAGCCGTTTGCCCCTCGCCGGTAGGATTGGCGCTCGTGCAAGCAGTTCAGGCGCCGATGCTGCGACCGCTCGGTGTCGGCGACGTCCTCGACCGGACGTTCACCGTGTACCGATCCAAGCCGCTCATCTTCATCGGCATCTCGGCGATCTGGTACCTGCTCCTTTTCCTCGTCTTCATCGTGCTCGGCGCGATCATCTTCGCCGGGTCGCTCTCGGCGTTCGCGAGACAGGCCACCACGCCGAGCCCCGAGTTCGTGGCGGGGGCGATCGTCGGAATCATCGGCTTCGGCATCGTCGCCGTGGTCGTCGCGATCTTCCTCTTTTCGGCGCAGAGCGCGGGAATCGTGCATGCCGCGGCTCGACGTTATCTCGCGAGAGAAGTCACGATCGGAGAATCGTTTCGAGCGGGCCTCTCCGCAGCCGGACGATTGTTCTTTGCTGGGCTCCTCGTCTTCTTGGCGATCGCCGCGCTTTGGTTGCTCGTCTTTGTCATCGGTGGGATCGCGGCGGCGGTCGCGAGAGAGCCCGTGGCCGGCGTTCTCGTCATCGGCTTGGGCGTGATCGTCGCGATCGCGGGTACGTTCTATCTTGCGGCTTCGTGGCTGGTCGCCCCCGTCATCGTCGTGGTCGAGAAGTTGGGACCCATCGCGGCGCTCGGCCGTTCATGGCGGCTCTCGAGCGGAAGTCGCTGGCGGATCATCGGCATCCAGGCGCTTCTCGGGATCCTCAACCTCGTGCTCTCGCTGCTGATCGGCGGGATCTTCGGCGGCCTCGCCGCCGCAGGACAGACCGAGCAGCCCGGCCAGTTCGGAGTGAGTACTGTCGTCCAGACCCTCGTCAACCTCGCCTCAACGATCATCTGGGCCCCCGTCGAGTGGATCGCGTTCACGATCCTGTACTACGACCTACGGGTCCGGAAAGAGGCGTTCGACTTGCAGCTCGCCGCGGAGGCCTTGCCGCAGTCCTAAGACGCGCTCTCGTCTTGGGCCTCGTTCTCTGGATCGCCGTCCCCTCTAGCGCCGCGGCGGACACGCTGACGCTCGACGCATACCGCGCGCGCCTCGCGCAGGTCCGCACGCTCGTTGACCGGTCGCGAGCCGCGGGGACGCTCGACCGCGAGCGCATGCTCGCGCAGTCGATCGCCCTTTTGCGGCAGACGACCGCCGTCCAGAATCGTGGGGAAACCGTATCGGTCGACGATGGCCCCGTCGCAGATGTGCTCGCGGGAGCCAACGGGGCGAACGCGGCGCTCGCGATCGTCGATGCTTATATCGCCACGGCCGATCGCGCGACGCAGAGCGGCATCGACCCCTCGATCGCCGACGCCCGGCTCCGCGACATCCTCGGCGCGCCCGAGAGCCCCGGGACCTCGCTCTCCGGCGTTGCCGCCTTGCTGGATTGGATCGGTTCGCGGATCGCCGCGTTTGTGAGTGGCATCCGCGGCATCCCCGATCTGCGGTTCATACCTTGGGTCATCGCGGCTGTTGGGATCGGTCTCGCGCTCTTCATCGTCGCGACACTCGGACGCGGTGTCCGCGAGCGCGTTCGGCGCGAAGTCCTGTTGCCGGACCGCACGCTCGCGCGCACCGACGACCCTGCGGCCCACCGGCGGGCCGCGGAGTCGGCGCTCGCGGGCGGACGCGCGCGCGAAGCGATCCACGAGCTCTACCTCTACGTGCTGCGCACGCTTGCGGTACGGGAACTGATTCGCTACGACCCCGCGCTGACCGATCGCGAGCTTCTCATGCGGGCGGCCGCCATCCCCAATGCGGATGCGCTCCGCGATCTCGTGGCGCTGTATGAGCGCGCGTGGTTCGGTCTACGCGAGCCCGACGCTGCCGAGGCCGAGCGTGCACAGTCGCTCGCCTCGCGGGTCGCCGGGTGAGGCGGCTGCGCCGGGTCCACCCTCTTTACTGGCTCGCGCTCGTCCTCTTCATTGCCGCGCTCGTCGCGAGCGCGCTCACCGCCGATACCTCGGGCGGCGTTTCGCGATCGGCGTCGGTCTACGACGCGGGTCCCGGCGGCACCGCTGCCCTCCGCAAATACCTCGAAGCGATGGGCGCGTTCACCATGACTGTGCAGGGAGACACGTTCGCGGCCGATCCCTCACAGATCGGCGTTCTGTTCATACTCGGACCGAGCGAACAGTTCACGCAATTCGACGCCCTCGCCGTCCGGCGCTTCGTCACGGCCGGCGGCACCGCTGTGCTCGCAAGCGACACGGGCCTCCCGGAGAGCGCGCTTCTCGACACGTTCGACGTTCAGGTCGCCGGACCGATCGGGCCGGGTCGGTATCCGATCGGCGGCGTCACCTTCGCCGACCCACCGACGCACGCGATCGCGATCGATCGCGGCATCGCCTTTTCGCTCGGCGCGGGCCGCGTACCGCTGGCCGCCGCGTCCGGCCAGGCGATCGTCGCGCTGGCGCGCGAGGGGACCGGCTCGCTCATCGTCGTCGGATCGGTCGGACCCTTCCTCACCGCGGAGCTTGGCGACGCCGACAACGGGCGGTTCGCACTGGGGCTCGCTGCCTCGGCGATCGCGCGCGGTCGCGCCGTGGCGTTCGACGAGTACCACCATGGGGTTCACCCGAGCACCGACGTGCTGGTCCTTCTGACCCGCACCTGGCCTGGCCGGGCCATGCTCTTCGCGGGGATCGCCTTCTTCGTCTACCTCCTTGCGACCGGACGGAGGCTCGGGCCCGCGATCCCGCTCGACGCGCGCCCGCCGCGCTCGAGCCTCGAGTACATCCGCGGCTTCGCGGGCCTGGTCCGGCGATCAGGACACGGCGAGATCGCCCGCCGCAGATTCCAGCGCGAGCTCCGGAGGGCGCTCGCGCGAGAGCTTGGGCTCGATCCGGAGACGCCGATCGGCGACATCGTCGCCGAGATCGCGACGGCAGACCGCCAACGCGCGGCGCGGGTGCGCGCGCTAGACGAGGCGCTTTCGCGGCCGTTGCGAGACGACGCGCTGCTCCGTACCGTCCGCGAGATCGGTCTCGTTACCGCCACCGCCGGCGAAACAGGAGGAAGAGCGTGACCACAAAAGACATCGCCGCCCGCTACGCCGACCAGATCCATCGCGTGGTCGTGGGCCAGGACGAGACCGTTCGCCTCTCGTTCATCGCGCTCCTGCTCCGCGGCCACCTCTTGATAGAGGGCGTGCCCGGCACGGCGAAGACGCTCCTCGCGCGAACGGTCGCGCGTCTCATCGGCGGAACGTTCAAGCGGATCCAGTTCACGCCCGACCTCATGCCAAGCGACGTCGTCGGCACGACGGTCTACGAGATATCCACGAGCTCATTCCGCACGCGCACCGGCCCCGTCTTCGCGAACGTTGTGCTCGCCGACGAGATCAACCGCGCGCCCGCGAAGACGCAGAGCGCGCTGCTCGAGGCGATGGAGGAGCGGCAGGTCACCCTCGAAGGCGAGTCGCTCGCGCTGCCCGACCCATTTCTCGTGCTCGCGACGCAGAACCCGGTCGAGTACGAGGGCACCTATCCACTGCCTGAGGCCGAGCTCGACCGCTTCGTCTTCAAAGCCATCGTCCGCTATCCGAGCGCCGACGACGAGCGCGCGATACTCAGAGCTCACGACCGGGGCCAGCCTTCCGCGAAGATCGTCGAGATCGACCCGTTCCCGCACGGAACGCTGGAAGAGTGCCGTGGCGAGATCGAGAACGTGACCGTTGAAGACTCGGTGCTCGACTACGTGGTGCGCATCGCGGCCGAATCGCGGCGCTCGCCTGACCTCATCCTCGGGGCGAGCCCGCGCGCCGCGGTGCACCTGCTCCGTGCGGCCAAAGCCGCCGCGGCCATCGACGGCCGCGACTTCGTCACGCCTGACGACGTGAAGTCGCTTGCGACGCCGACGCTTCGGCATCGACTCGTGTTGAAAGCCGAAGCCGAGATCGAGGGTCTGGATGCGGATGCCGTGTGCAAGCGCGTGCTCGCGCGTCTTGACGTGCCCCGCTGAACCGCCTCGCCGCCCTGCCGATCCCGCGCCCGCGCCTTCTGGCGCTGATCCTGGTCGCGGCACTCCCGCTCGCGCTCGCCGAGGTCGCTCCGGTGTTCGTGACCCTCGCGATTGCCGTCCTCGTGGTCGCGATCGTCCTTGCCGTCGTCGACTTTCGGGCGACGCCGTCGCCGTCGAGCGTCCCGATCGAGCGCGTCGCCGAGCCGCAGCTCTCGATCGGCGTCGGCAACCGCGTGACGGTTCGGCTGCGAAATCCGTACGCGCTTCCGCTGCGCGCGACGATCCGGGACACGGTTCCAGCCTCGTTCGACGTGGACCGGCGGACCGCCGACCTCGTCGTTGGCCCCGGGGCGGTCGCGGATGCCGCCTACGCCGCGCGCCCCCGCCATCGCGGCAGCTTCCGCTTCGGCGACGTCCACCTCCGCCTCCGGGGCCCCCTCGACCTGCTCCAACGACAGGGGCGCGTGCCCGCGGATGCTCCGGCGAACGTCTACCCGGATCTGCAGGAGATCCGCCGCTACGAAGTGAGCCTCAGGCGCGGGCTCGCCTACGACGCCGGTCAGCGCCGCGCGCGTATCCCCGGCGCGGGGTCGCTCTTCGAACGACTGCGCGAGTACCAACCGGACGACGATCCGCGGTGGATCTCCTGGACGGCGACGGCGCGGCGCGGCCGGCCGATCAGTGTCGAGTACGAGACCGAGCGGCAGCAGCGCGTGCTCATCCTGCTCGACGCCGGACGGATGATGTCGAGCACGCTCGGCAGGCTGACGAAGCTCGACCACGCTGTGAACACCGCGCTGATGCTGAGCTACGTCGCTATCGCGAAGGGCGATGAGGTGGGTCTCCTCGGATTCGCGGACGCGGTCGATCTCGTCGACGAGGAAGCTTCGCGCGGTCTCGTCGCGGCGCTCACCCAGCTCGCCGGGAACAACCTCGTTCTGTGCTGCGTCCTTCAGGACCCGCAGCTCGCCGAAGCTGCGGCCCGCGAACCCGGATCGTCGGGCGAGCTCTACGAGCGGGTCGTTGCCTCGGAGGTGCTCGACGCGCGCCGCCGCGCGCTCGCCGTGCTCCGCCGCCACGGGGTGCACTCGATCGACGTGCCCGCGGAGCGTCTCTCGGTCTCGACGATCCAGCGCTACCTCGAGCTCAAGAAGCGCTTTTTCTAGACGGCCTCCCCACGAGAAAGATGTAGCTCCAAAGCGCGAGTCCCACGACCACGCCGACGGTGACCTTGAGTGCGATCGGCGCATCACTCGGCGAGAGGAACGCCTCGAGGATCCCCGCCACGCCGAGCGCGGGAATGATGAGGAGCATGACGCGGATCGCCTGCGCGCCCGCGAGGCGCAGGGCATCACGGCGGCTCCGATCGCCAGGCCGCAGCAGCGCCCAGGCGAGGCGGAGCCCCGCCCCACCCGAGAGGACGATGCACGAGATCTCGAGCGGCCCATGCGCGGCGGTGAACGTGAGGAGGCCACCAGAGAGGCCGTAACCCTGCACGACGGCGAGCACGGTCCCGAGGAAGGCGCCGTTCGCGACGAGGAGATAAAGGGTGAGCGCGCCCGCCGTGAGGCCGCCCGCGAAGGCGGCGACCGCGACGCGCACGTTGTTCACGATGATGAGCGGGCCTACCAGCGGGCGGTAACCCTCGGGTATGTCCGTCCAGAGGCGCCGCTCGGCGAGATGCTGGCGCGTCTCCGGGGGCAGCGCGGTCGCTGCGATCTCCGGAAGGAGCAGGCCGATCGCGAAGGTGGCGAGAAGCGGGATCGCGAACGCGGCGAGCGAGACCGCGGTGAATCGAGAGTTCGCGCGAACGCTCGACGGAAGCTCGTGCAGGAAAAAGCGGCGCAGCCGCCGGCCGCTGGTCGGCGCCTCGCTATACACGAGCGCGTGGGCGGTCGCGACGAGATCGTTCAGGCGTTCGGTCGCCGCGTCGAGCGCGAAGTCGCGGCGGGCCACCGCGAGGTCGCTGCTGGCGCTTCGATAGAGCCGGCCGAGCTCCAGCACGTCGCTCGGTGCGAGCCGCTCCACCCGCCCGTTGGCCTCGGAGATCAGGTTCTCGAGCCGCGCCCAGCGGGCGCGCCGGTCCTCGACGAACCGGTCGACCGTCATCACCGCCGGAACGTACCACTCCGTAGCATTGACTTATGACGGTCGCCGCCGGTCGACTCGAAGTCGAGACACCCGATCACATCGTCCTGCGCTACGACCTCGCCGGCGCGGGGAACCGTGGCTTTGCCGCGGTCCTGGATTTCGCGGTCGCGTCGCTCATCGTGTTCGCGGCGCTGATGCTCCTCTCGCTCGTCGCGTCCGAAACCGGCGACGTGCTCTACATCCTTGGCGGCGTAGAGGTCATCGTCACCCTCGTCCTCATCTGGTCCTACTTCATCCTCCTCGAGTGGCTCTGGAACGGGCAGACCATCGGCAAGCGTGTGTACAAGCTGCGGGTCATCAACGAGGACGGCTCACCCGCGCAGTTCACCGCGGTGCTCATCCGAAACCTCATGCGGCTCGTGGATTTCCTCCCGGCCTTGTACGGGCTTGGGGTGCTCGTGATCGTCCTGAGCCCCAAGTCGCAGCGCCTTGGCGACCTCGCCGCCGGCACGTACGTAGTCCGCGCTCCGCGGCCCAAGGTCGACTGGTTCTCGCTCCGCACGGTGACTCCTCTCGGCGCGGGCACGACGGCGGAGACGCGTCGGATGCCGGGGGAAGCGCAGCGGCTCGTCCGGGAGTTCGTCGCACGAGAGGCCGAGCTCGGGCCGACCGAACGCGCGCGGGTCGCCGCGGTCATCGCCGCCAAGCTCAGGCCATACACGGTCGAGGATCAGGCGCTGAACGACATCGATCTCATCCACGCGATCGCGCGATCGCTGCGCGCGACGGCCGAAACTCGTCGCTGATGGATCCCCTGCTGTTCGCCTTCATCGCCGCCGGCATCGCCGGCCTCGGGCTGCTCGCCGGAGCCGGACGCTCGCGTGAAGACCGGAGTCGCGGTCGCTGGGAGTCGGCGTTCTATGCGGAATCTCACAAACAGGTCCAGACCGACGCGACCGGTGTCCTGATGTGTCGTAGGTGCGGCGCTTCGGCGTCAGAGCGCTCCGGGCGCTGCCCGTCCTGCGGAGCTGCTCTGTAGGATGCGCGACCCCTCCCCCTGGGGGAGGGGGTAGACTTGAGCCCTATGAAATGTGTGGGGTCGGCATCATGAAGCAGCAGCAATCGCTCGGGGCACGCCTAGCGAGCATCGAAGGTCACGTGACGGCCATCAGGCGCATGGTCGACGAAGACGTTTATTGCATCGATGTCCTGAGGCAGACCTACGCCGTCGAGCGAGCGCTGAAGCGATTTGAGGCCGAGCTCCTCCGCGGCCATCTTGCGAGTTGCGTCCCCACCGCGCTCAAAGAGGGACGAAAGAGCGAGATTCTGGCTGAGCTCGGTGACGTGTTCGAGCTTGCCCGTCGCTGAAGGGGGGAGACCGAAATGACCGACGGAAAGATCCTCGATCCGATCTGCGACATGATCGTGGAGCTGGCCTACGCACGAGAGCACGGCCTCACGATTGAGTACCCCGAACGCGAGTACGGCTTTTGCTCGGCGGGCTGTCTGGAGACGTTCGCGAAAAACCGATCGCCGTACGTCGCGAAAGTGGACGCCTGGTTCGCCGACAAAGCGGGTGCGCACGCGTCGGGGCCGGATGCGCCCACGCGCTCATCCGATGGCGCCGTTCCGGAAATCGACGCCGGCATGCGAGCGTGGTACGCGTCGTGCCGCTGCTGCCTATCCGACGCACATCCGAGCATCGTCGAGGCGCTGGACAAAGAGCGCGCCGAGGCTCACCAAACTCCGACAACATGACCGCTGGCGTTGATGCCAAGCGATCTGCGCGGGCCGCCAACGTGGAGCCGGGAACGACCGACGTAGCGCTGCGCGACCTCGTCGTCACGGGGATGACATGCGCGTCGTGCGTTGCGAGCGTCGAGGATGCGCTCCGCGGCGTGGCCGGCGTGCGCGGCGCGGACGTGAACCTCGCGACGGAGCGCGCCCGAGTCGAGGTGGATCCGGCTCGCACCGATGACGCGGCGCTCATCCGTGCCATCGAGCGCGCGGGCTACGGCGCGCTGGTGCTCGCGTCCGATCGTGCGGAGCGCGCAGCGATGGAGGAGCGGGAGCGCGCTCTCCGGGTTACGTACCTGCGGGCGCTTCGCCGCCGGCTCATCGTCGCGGCCGCGCTCGCCATCCCGACCGTGCTCCTCTCGATGGCCGATCTGCTCTATCGGCCGGTCGCGGAAGCCGCGTGGCGCCCCCTCGTTCTCTTCGCGCTCGCGACACCGGTGCAGATCTGGTCCGCGCTGCCCTTTTACCGCGGCGCGCTCTCCGCCGCGCGTCACCGGCGTACGGACATGAACACGCTCGTGGTGGTGGGGACGACGACGGCGTACGGGGTCTCGGTGCTCGCGACACTCTTTCCCGCGGTGTTCACCGCCGTTGGCCTCAGCCCGGACCGGTTCCTCTACTACGACACCGCGACCGTGATCGTCACGCTGGTGCTGGCGGGCCGCTACCTGGAGGCACGTGCCCGGGCGCGCACCGCGGCCGAGGTTCGTGCGCTCGCGGCGCTCGGCGCGAAGAGCGCGCGGGTCCGGCGCCCCGGCGGTCTGGAGGAGGACGTACCGATCGATCGCCTCGCCGTCGGGGACGTCGTGATCGTGCGACCCGGCGAGGTCCGGCGGAACGCAGAACGGGACCGGAACGCTTCGCTTGCGCGTGACCCGCGTGGGCGGCGACACCCTCGTCGCGCAGATCGTGCGGTTGGTCGAGGAGGCGCAAGGCTCGAAAGCACCGATCCAGCGCCTGGTGGACCGGATCGCGTCGATCTTCGTGCCGATCGTGTTCGCGATCGCGATCGCAAGCGCGCTCGCCTGGCTTCTGTTCGGACCCGAGCCGCGGCTTGGTTATGCGCTCAGCGCCTTCGTGGCCGTGCTCATCATCGCGTGCCCTTGCGCGCTCGGCCTCGCCACACCCACCGCGATCATCGTTGGGACCGGCCGCGGCGCGTCGCGCGGCATCCTGATCAAAAGCGCGCAGGCGCTCGAGGTCGCGCGCGCGATCCATGTCGTCGCGTTCGACAAGACCGGCACGCTCACGGTCGGCCGGCCGCAGGTCGTCGAGTACATGAACTGCGCCGGCATCGGCGAGGACGAGGTCATCCGCATCCTCGCGAGCGCCGAATCGCGATCGGAGCATCCGCTCGCGGCGGCCGTCGTCGAGCTCGCCGCGACAAAGGGCCTCGCGCTCTCCGAGCCCACCTCGTTCGAGGCGTTGCCCGGACGGGGGATTCACGCGACCGTCGAAGGTCACGATGTCTGGATCGGGAACGCGGCGCTCGCGCGCGCCCACGGCTTCGCGGAGCTTGGCGACACGGCCCTCGCGCGCCATGAAGAGCTGGGGAGAACGGTGCTCGTCGGGACGATCGACGCGGAGCCCGCCGGCATTCTGGCCCTCGCCGACACGCCGAAGGCGGCGGCACGTGACGCGATCGCGGAGCTGCGGCGTATGGACCTGCGCACGCTGCTCGTCTCCGGCGACGCGCGCCGCGTGGCTCAGGCGATCGCGCGCGAGCTCGGGATCGATGAGGTGCGCGCGGAAGTCCGTCCCGACGGCAAGGCGGATCTCGTGGCGGAGCTCCAGGCGGCTGGGCACCGCGTCGCGATGGTCGGTGACGGCGTGAACGACGCCCCCGCGCTCGCACGCGCGGACCTCGGGATCGCGATCGGGTCGGGCGCGGACGTCGCGGTCGCGACCGCGGATGTTGTCCTGGTCGGCGGCGACCCTCGTGGGGTGGCGCGGGCGTTGCGTCTGGCGCGGGCGACCGTCGCGACGATCCGCCAGAACCTGTTCTGGGCGTTCATCTACAACGTTGCCTTGATCCCGGTTGCCGCGGGTGTGCTCTACCCATTCACCGGATGGCTGCTCTCTCCGGTGCTTGCCGCGGCGGCGATGGCCCTGTCCTCAGTGACCGTCGTGTCGAACTCCCTTCGCCTGCGCGGTGTATCGCTGGAGTCATGAGGCTCGGCGCCCTCGGGCTCGTCTATGCGTTCCTCATCACCGGCTGCCGACCGATCGACGAGGTCGTGGCGCGAACCAGCTCACCGTCGAACAGCCCGACGTCGATCGCGACTGTCGCTCCGAGCGTTACGCGTCCCGCGGTCGACTTCGTGATGCAGGAGTACCCGGTCACGCGAGGCCAGGGTCCTCACGACGTCGCCCCCGCGCGCGACGGCGGCGTCTGGTACACGGCGCAGCTCTCGGGCGAGCTCGGCTGGCTCGATCCGAGGTTCGGCATGCTCAAGGCGATCAAGCTCGGCGCCGGGTCGGCGCCACACGGCGTCATCGTCGGGCCCGACGGCGCGCCCTGGATCACCGACGGCGGCCTGAACGCGATCGTCCGCGTGGATCCCGTGACGAACGAAGTGAAGCGGTTCCCGCTGCCGGCTGATCGCCCCTACGCCAACCTCAATACTGCGACCTTTGACCGGGACGGCCTGCTCTGGTTCACGGGTCAGCAGGGAGTCTTCGGCCGCCTCGATCCGAAGAGCGGAGCGATGGCGGTCTTCGATGCGCCCCGCGGTCCCGGTCCGTACGGCATCGCGACTTGTCCGGACGGGAACGTCTACTTCGCGTCGCTCGCGGGGAGCTACGTCGGCCGCATCGTGCGCGAGACGGGCGGAGCGGTCGTCCTCGTACCCCCGACCGCGGGACAAGGCGCCCGTCGGGTGTGGTGCGATTCCAAGAGCCGGGTCTGGATGAGCGAGTGGAACGCGGGACGGCTCGCCCGCTACGACGGCGCCGGGTGGAAAGAATGGACGCTACCCGGTCACGGACCTGAGCCGTACGCCGTGTTTGTCGACGATGCCGATGTTGTCTGGGTCACCGAGTGGGACGCCAATGCCCTCGTGCGCTTTGACCCCGCGACGGAGACGTTCGTCGTGCGTCCGCATCCTGCGGCGAACGCGAACGTGCGCCAGCTCCTCGGCCGCCATGGCGAGGTCTGGGGCGCCATGTCAGGTCAGGACAAGCTCGTCGTTGCTCGCCCCGCCGGCTGAGCCTACGGGCCGAAGTACTGGAAGAAACCGAAAGCAGCGTAGCGGCCAGAGTGGTCGTATCGGACCTTGTCAGCGTTGAAGACGAACCGCTTCGAGCCGACGAGCGCGGCGTCCTTTACGACCAACCCTTCGGGCAACGCGAGACGCGGATGGATCGTCTCCTTCGTCACCGGGTTACGGATGTATTCCGTCTCGATCTCAAGTGCGTCGCCGGCGCGGACCCGCGGAAGTCGGCCCTCGGCGTCCACGTCATAGCGGACATAGTTCGGACCCTGCAGCTCCGTGAAGGTCTTACGGAAGATCGCCCAGGGCCCACCTGACCTGCCCTCAACGAGTGCGCGCAGCGCATCGCGTTGTGCGGTGTCGGCCCGCTCGTCGATCAGCGTCGTGGCGATGCCGTTGCCTTCGTGGATAGCGGCCGGCCAGTCCGCATAGAGACCGAGACTCAAGCCACCCAGCTTCAGGTCCCCGTAGATCCCCTGCTCGATCTGCCAGGTCCATCCACCTTCGCAGTTGCCGAGCGTCGGCCTGCCGTTGACGTTGCACGGGCAGCCGTATTCGCAGTTGCACGCGATGATCAGGGTTCCCTTCATGTTCCACGCAGGCGCTTTTGTCTCAGCCATCGTTCTGCTCCTTCACATCGGTTCGCCAAAAGACAGCGCAAGGTCAGGCCGCGCGAAAACGATCACTGCGGCGGCGATCAGCAACGCTCCAGCGATCCGTCCGAACGCGATCCCCTCTGGACGCACCTTCTCGACGAGCACAACGAGCGCGATCCCCACCGCCCACATGAGGCTCATCGCGCCGGCGCCCACGAATAGAGCCATCAGCGCCCAGCAGCACCCGAGGCAATAGAGGCCGTGCTCGACCCCGAGGCGCACCTGACCGGAGAGTCCGCGGTGCCAGTGCGTCAGGAGGAAGTCCGCCGGCGTGCGGCAGGCGCGAAGGCATGTCGACTTGAGGGGCGTGAACTGGTAGACGCCCGCAATGAGCAGGATCGCCGCGACGCCAAGCGCGCGCTCTTCCGGCATCACGATCGCGCTCGCGGCGATCGCCGCGCCCCACACGACGATGCCCACCGAGGCCCACACGACGAGGTACCCGGCCACGAACGCCGCCGACCAAAGCTGCGTACGAACGCGACCGTTCGCGCCGAGGCGATGCAACAGGATCATCGGCGTCGCCGACGGCAGCATCATCGCAGCCATCATTACGGTCCAGGTCCCGAGGAACGGCCCAAGCGGCTGGTACATCTGCCTCCCCGGGCGGGGAGTGTATCCATGCGGTACGTCCTTCAAGAATCAGGGCGCCTGCATCCAGTACATGAACACGGGCAAGTAGCCCAAAGTCGACACACAGGCGCAAGGCGATGAGGAGCTCCCGAAAGGGGGCTCCTCTGTTATTTGACACTCCCATTCCCGCACGATGGAATGGACCCGCATGGCCACCCTCGAGCGGACCTTTCCGTTCCCGCGCGCGCGTTACACGGGCATCCTCGAGTGGGTCACGACGACCGACCACAAAAAGATCGGCGTCCTGTACCTCGTGACCACGTTCTTCTTCTTCCTCACCGGTGGCCTGCTCGCGCTAGGGATCCGCACGCAACTCGCGACACCGGACACGGGCTTCCTCACCGCGCAGCAATACAACTCCTTCTTCACGATGCATGGGACGACGATGGTCTTCCTGTTCGTCGTCCCGGTCTGGACCGGCTTCGCGAACTTCATCATTCCGCTGCAGCTCGGCGCGCGGGACATGGCATTCCCCCGTCTCAACGCGCTCTCGTACTGGCTGCTCCTCGCGGGCGGCATCGTCCTGTACTCCGCGTTCATCGCGGGACCGCCGGCGACGGGGTGGACGATCTACGTGCCGCTCTCGACGAAGGAGTTCTCGCCGACGCAGGGCGTCGACCTCCTGATCCTCGGGCTCACCGTCCTCGGCTTCTCGTCGATCTTCGGCGCGCTGAACATGATCGTGACGATCTTCTCGCTGCGGGCGCCGGGCATGACGTTCATGCGCATCACGCTCTTCACCTGGAGCGTGCTCGTGACGAGCTTCCTGCTCGTGCTCGCGATGCCCTTCCTCACGGTCGCCGGCATCCTGTTGCTCTTCGACCGCATGGCCGGCACGAACTTCTTCGCCGTGGGCCAGGGCGCCGATCCCCTGCTCTGGCAATACCTCTTCTGGTTCTTTGGGCACCCCGAGGTCTACATCATGATTCTGCCGGGCTTCGGCGTGATCAGCGAAGTCCTCCCGGTGTTCTCGCGCAAGCCGATCTTCGGTTACCGGATGATCGCGTACTCGTCCGCGGCGATCGGCTTCCTTTCGTTCGGCGTATTCGTGCATCACATGTTCGTCGCGGGGATCGATCCCGCGCTGCAGATCTTCTTCATGGCGTCGACGATGCTCATCGCCGTGCCGACGGGTGTGAAGATCTTCTCGTGGCTCGGCACGCTCTGGGGCGGCGCGCTTCGTTTCCGCACGGCGATGCTCTTCGCGATGGCGTTCATCGTCGTGTTCACGATCGGCGGGATCTCCGGGGTGTTCCTCGGCTCGGTGCCGGTCGACGTGCAGCTCTCCGACACGTACTTCGTTGTGGCGCACATCCACTACGTGCTCGTGCAGGGAGCTCTCTTTTGCGCGTTTGCCGCGTTCTACTACTGGATGCCGAAGATCACAGGGCGGATGTTGAGCGAGCAGCTCGGCCGAATCCACTTCTTCTTGTTCTTCATCGGCGTGAACATGGCGTTCTTCCCGATGCACCAGCTCGGCCTCGAAGGAATGCCCCGCCGCACGTTCCACTACCCGCAGTCGCCGGAATGGGGGAGCCTCAACCTCGTCTCGACCATTGGCGCCTACATCATCGGCATCTCCATCGCCGTGTTCCTCTTCAACTTCTTCTCGAGCATCGTTCTCAAGAACGGGCGGATCGCCGGCGATGACCCATGGGAGGCCGACACGCTCGAATGGGCGACGACCTCGCCGCCGCAGCCGTACAACTTCGCCCGTATCCCCGTCGTCCACAGCGCCCGTCCGCTGAAGGAAGACGTCGCGCATTAGCGCGGCGCGCGGCATGAGCTTCTCGCCCCGCTATCGCGCGCTCGTCTATGGCAGCCTCATCGCGTCCTTCCTCGTCGTCGTGTGGGGCGGCATCGTGCGCGTGACCGGATCAGGCCTCGGTTGTCCCGATTGGCCCCTCTGCCACGGTCAGTTCCTGCCGTCGCTCGATCCAGCGACGCGGATCGAGTGGACGCATCGATTCCTCGCGATCGTCGGCGGGCTCACTGTCGCGAGCCTCGTCCTGTGGTCGCTCATCGTCTATCGCGCGGATCGCCGCCTCCTCGTTCTCGCGATCGCTGTAGCGGTCCTCTATCCGCTGCAGGCCGTGCTCGGCGCGATCACCGTCGTCCTCGAGCTCCCGCCGGAGTGGGTGACGGTCCATCTCGCGAATGCTGAGCTCCTGCTCGCGGCGCTGACGATCCTCGCGGTGATCGTGCGCTGGCCGAAGATCGCGCGCGAGCGCGCGCCAGGCTGGACCTGGCTCGCGGTCGCGGCGGCTGCGGGCACGTTTGTGCTTCTGGTGAGCGGCGCCTATGTACGAGGCGCGAATGCAACGACGGCCTGTCTCAACTGGCCGCTTTGCGGCGCGCCTGCCTCGATGCCACCGGAGCTCCTGAACACAACCGTGAATCGCTTCGTCCCATCGATCGACTTCCCGACGAACGGGGCCGCCGCGATCGCGATGCTCCACCGCTACATCGCCGCCGGTGTCGGGGTTGTCGTGCTCCTCGCGTGCATCGAGGCGTGGCGCCACCGGCGCGACGCGCCAGGGCTCGGCCCGCTCGCTATCGGAACGGCGGTGATCTTCATCGTGCAGGTGGCGATCGGCGCAGCGAACCCGTTGAGTGGCTTCTCGCCCTGGGCGCTCGGCGCGCATCCCGCGGTCGCGAGCCTTTTGTGGTGCAGCGTTATCGGCCTGGCCGCGGTCGCGTGGCGCCCAGCGTCGCAACAGGGTGCGCTCGTCCGTGACCTCATCGCGCTGACGAAACCCGCGATCATGTCCCTCCTTCTTTTGACCGCTCTCGGAGGGATGTTCCTCGCGGCCCACGGGATTCCTCCGTTCGGGATCCTCGCCGCGACGCTCATCGGTGGTGCCGCGGCCAGCGGTGGCGCTGCAAGCCTGAATCACTACTTCGATCGCGATATCGACGAACGCATGCGCCGCACGCGACACCGCCCGCTTCCGGCGCACCGCGTACCCACCGGCGTCGCGGTGTGGTGGGGGATCGCTCTCAATGTCATCGCCTTCGTCGTCCTCGTCGTGTTCGCGAATCTGCTTGCGGCGACGCTCGCGCTCGCGGGCACGGTCTTCTACATACTCGTGTACACGGTCTGGCTCAAGCGCTCGACCGCCCAGAACATCGTCATCGGCGGAGCCGCAGGCGCCATCCCGCCGCTCGTCGGCTGGGCCGCGGTCACCGGTTCACTCGACCTTTCGGCGTGGCTGCTCTTCGCGATCGTCTTCTTCTGGACGCCGGCCCATTTCTGGGCGCTCGCGCTCCTCATCCGCGACGATTACGAGCGCGCCGGCGTGCCGATGCTGCCGGTCGTGCGCGGCGACGAGGCGACCGCGTGGAACATCCTCGCCTACGCTGCGAGCCTGCTGCCGCTGACACTTCTGCTCTTCATCATCGGCGGCCTCGGCTACGTCTACCTCGCCGTCGCGGTCATCCTCGGAGGCCTCTTCATCGCATATGCGTTCCGCCTTCTCCGTAGCGGCGCGGCCGGTCGCCGCGCAATGGCGCGCGCGGTGTATCTCTACTCGCTCCTGTATCTCGCGCTGCTCTTCGTCGCGGTCTTCTTCTGGACGCCGGCCCATTTCTGGGCGCTCGCGCTCCTCATCCGCGACGATTACGAGCGCGCCGGCGTGCCGATGCTGCCGGTCGTGCGCGGCGACGAGGCGACCGCGTGGAACATCCTCGCCTACGCTGCGAGCCTGCTGCCGCTGACACTTCTGCTCTTCATCATCGGCGGCCTCGGCTACGTCTACCTCGCCGTCGCGGTCATCCTCGGAGGCCTCTTCATCGCATATGCGTTCCGCCTTCTCCGTAGCGGCGCGGCCGGTCGCCGCGCAATGGCGCGCGCGGTGTATCTCTACTCGCTCCTGTATCTCGCGCTGCTCTTCGTCGCGATCATGGTGGACAGCACATTGCGGCTTTAGTCACCACAGCAGTCAGCGTCCTCGCCGCGGTCCTCTACGCGATCGGCGTGCGGCGGATGCGGCGGTCGTGGCCTTTCTGGCGGACGACGCTCTTCTTCCTCGGGCTCGGGGCCTTCATCGCGGCGCTCGCCCCACCGATCGACGGAGAGGCGGCGATCTTCTTCTCCTGGCACATGGTCCAGCACATGCTTCTCACGGTCGTTGCAGCGCCACTCCTCCTGCTGGGCGCGCCAGTCCGTCCGCTGCTTCGTGGGCTGCCGAGCGTGGTGCGCACCGGGGTCATTCGTCCGCTCGCGCGTGCGCAGATGGTGCGTGCGCTGGTCCACGCGGTGCGTCACCCGCTCGTCGCGGCCGCGCTATATGTCGGTGGGCTCTACGCGTGGCACCTTCCGGATCTGTACGACGCAGCTCTTCTCGATGCGCGCATCCACCTCATCGAGCACGCGTGGTTTTTCCT
>VBDV01000068.1 GCA_005882765.1 Chloroflexota bacterium
TCACGCCGCCGATCGTCGCGCCGTCGCTCACGCGCGCCGTGCCCACGTGCACTCCTCCGGCTGCTTGTCGCCGCCGAACCCTAGGAACGCCGGCTGCCCCAGCCTGCCGATCGGGATTCGACGACGTTACGCCAGACCGCGCGCGCCCCGCCTGTAATCTCCCGGGTCATGTGCGGTACGCACCAGGGCTTTGTGGTCGCGGGCCCAATCACGTCCGGCACCCCTCGCAAGAGAGTGAATTTCCTCTCCGCCTTCATATCTCCTTCACAGTCGAGCGCGACACTGCGCGCGCCACCGGGAGGTGCGACATGGCCACGAGACTGGAGCCGACTGACGGACCATCCTCGGTCGCGGCGCCCCAGGGCGGGACGATGAAGGCGGTCGTTCAGGAAGGCACCGGGTCGGCGGACGTGCTGCACCTTCGCGAGGTGGACAGACCGACGCTCACCGACGACCGCGTGTTGATCAGGGTCCGCGCGGCGTCGGTCAACGCGCTGGACTGGCACACGACCCACGGCGGGTTCCTCCTCAACGTGATCTCGATGCTGATGCGTCAGAAGAACTTGCCGATCCGGGGTGTCGATGTCGCTGGCGTCGTCGAAGCGGTCGGAAAGAACGTGACGGGGCTGCAGCCAGGCGACGAGGTGTTCGGCTTGGGTCGCGGCACCTTCGCGGAGTACGCGTCCTGTCTCGAGCGTGGTCTGCTGCAGAAGCCCAAAGAGCTTTCCTTCACGCAGGCGGCCGCGGTGGGCGTCGCGGGCCTAACAGCATTGCAGGGTCTGCGCGACAAGGGCCAGCTGAGACCGGGGCAGCGCGTCCTGATCCACGGGGCCGGCGGTGGCGTGGGCACGTTCGCCGTCCAGATCGCCAAGGCGCTCGGCGCCCACGTCACTGCCGTGACGGGTCCGAAGAACGTCGATCTGGTCCGCGCGCTCGGTCCGGACGAGATCATCGACTACACGAAGGAGGACGTCACCCGGCGCGCTCAGCGCTACGACGTGGTCTTCGACGTCGCGGCGACGCGTCCGATCGGGACCATGCGCCGTGTATTGACGCCCAACGGGATGTTCGTGCAGGCCGGCGCGTCCAAGAGCGGATGGCTCGCGGTGTTCGGACGGATCCTGGCTCTGGTCGTTCGGTCGCGCGTGCTGGGCCAGCGCGTGGTGATGTACATCTCGACCACGAGCCGCGCAGACCTCGCCGTGCTCAGGGAGCTCATTGAGGCCGGAAAGCTGCGCCCGGTGATCGATCGGACGTTCCCTCTGACCGAGGCCGCCGAGGCGGTCCGCTACGTCGGGAGCGGGCAGGCGCGCGCCAAGGTCGTCATCACGATCGACTGAGTCTTGGGGCGGTTCCTGTTAGCGACGATTTCCTGCGGCGTCAAGCTTGGCGTGGGATGGTGCCTTCTCCGTCATAAGCCGCTTTCTCGACGGACGGCATTGGCCATGCGCACAAACGCCGACTCGACCGCGGCAGCTTCGCCGTCCTCGATGTAGGCTGCGAAATGGCGTTTGACGTGGTTCAGGTGGATCGGTAGCGCCTGCCGGAACTTCTCTTCGCCGGCGTCCGTCAGCGCGATGTGCAGACTCCGCCGATCGCCTGGGCGGGCGAGTCGCTGGACCAACCCGGCCTCGACCATACGGTCGATGAGCCTCGTCAGCCCGCTCTTGCTGAACAGGAGTGCGGTCGCGAGTTGGCCCATCGTGAGGCGCTGGGCAGGTGCCATCCGCAGTTGGGCGAGTGCGTCGAACCAGGTGAGCGGCAGCCCACAGGCCGATTCGAGCTCCCGACTGAGGATGTTTTCCAGCGCTTTGTGCGCCGTGAGGAAGGCGCCCCAAGCATTCAGCCGTGGGAGGGTGAGGAGCTTCCGAGCGAGCTCCGATACGTGCGCATCCTTTGTGGCTCGCGGCCGCGACGATGCTTTGCTCGCTGACCGCGTCGTGACTTTCCGGCTGACTACACTCACCGCTCAAACCTAAACCATTGTTTGCCTCGCGGACAGTTCATGAATGATCCTTACGCTTGACGATAGTACGCATAACAACTATTGTCTACGCACATTACCCCATCCGAGGAGAACAGACATGAGCTGGACAGTCGATCCGATGCACACCCAGGTTGAGTTTTCGGCCAAGCACATGGGCCTGATGACCGTGAGGGGCCATTTCACCGGGGTGCGGGTGTCGATCGATCTCAACGAGGAAGACTTCACCGCCTCCTCGGTGAAAGCGACGATTGACGCCGGCACGCTCATCACCAACGACCAGCGCCGTGATGCGCACCTCAAATCACCCGACTTCCTGAATGTCGACCAGTTCCCGACCATCACGTTCACTAGCACGCGGGTCGAGCGCGCGGCGCACGACCGCTACAAGATGACGGGCGACCTGACCATCCGGGACGTGAAGCGGCCGGTCACGCTGGACGTCGTGTATTCCGGGCAGGCAAAGGACCCGATGGGCGGCGTGCATGCGGGTTTCAGCGCCAATACGGCCATCAACCGTAAGGACTGGGGACTCACCTGGAATGTCGCGCTCGAGGCCGGCGGGCTCCTCGTGGGCGAAGAGGTGAAGCTCGCGCTCGAAGTCGAAGTGGTCAAGGCCGCTGAAGTGGCGACCGTAGCTTGAGCGGTCAAGTTCAGGTGGCAACGAGGAACGGACAGGCCAAGAGGATCCGCGTCGGCATCATCGGGGCGAATCCGGATCGCGGATGGGCGGCGCAGGCGCACATACCTGCGCTCCGGTCTCTGGGCGACGATTTCGAGATCACTGCGCTCTCGACAACGCGACGCGAATCTGCTGACGCGGCCGGCAAGCTCTTTGGCGTGCCTGCCGCGTTCGACAACCATCAAGCGCTTGTGATGAGCCCGACCGTGGACGTCGTCGCCGTGACCGTGAAGGTGCCCCACCACCTCGAGCTCGCGACCGCGGCGCTCGAAGCGGGTAAGGCGGTGTACTGCGAATGGCCGCTGGGCAACGGCCTGAGGGAGGCGGAGATCCTGGCCGCGCTGGCGAAGAAGCAGGGCGTCCTCGCGGTGACCGGTCTGCAGGCCCGCTCCGCGCCGGCCATCGCGTACGTGCGGGACCTCATCAAGCAGGGCTATGTCGGCGAGGTGCTCTCGACCACGTTGATCGGTTCGGGCATGGGGTGGGGACCGACGGTGGAGCCCTTCAACGTGTATCTGAACGACAAGAAGAACGGCGCGACGCTGCTCTCGATCGCGCTCGGCCACGCGGCCGACGCGCTATGTCACTGCCTCGGCGAGGTCCGAGAGCTCTCCGCCACCATGACGATGCGCCGAAAGTCCTTCACGGTCGCGGGGACAGGCGAAAGCAAGCCGATGGCGGCGGATGATCAGGTGGCCGTGAGCGGGCTGCTCGAGGCCGGGGCCGCATTCTCGATCCATTACCGCGGCGGAATCTCGCGCGGCACCAATCTGCTCTGGGAGATCAACGGCACCGAAGGCGACCTGCAGCTTACCGCCGACGGCGGCCAGGCCCAGCTCTTCGAGATGACCGTACGCGGCGGCAAAGGGCGGCAGTCTTCGCTCGAGGTCCTCGCTGTGCCGGACGAGTATCGCTGGGCCCCGCCGCAACCGGGTCTTGGCACGAACGTCGCCCAAGCGTGGGCGCGCTTCGCCTGCGACTATCGCGAGGGAACGCATCTCTGTCCAACGTTTGACGACGCAGTCACGCGCCATCGCATGCTGAACGCGATCGAGACGGCAGCCGCGACCGGTAAGCGTCAAAGCCTCAATTGACCTCGCGAGTCCTCGCCGCGAAGAGTCCCGACCGCATCTTCACGCTCGGATTCATCCTTGTCGGGCTCGCCACGCTCTCGCAAGCGTCCAGCCTGATGCTCGTGAATATCTCCATTGGGCTCCTGGTCGAGCGGGAATTCAGTCTGGGTCCCCAAGTCGTTGGCGCGGTCATCGGTATCCAGGCGACGTGCGCGCTCCTGTCCCGTTTCCCTGTCGGCTCGTGGAGCGACCGCTACGGCTCGCGGCTCTTCGCGTTCGGCGGCGCCGCGCTGATGGTCGTCTCATGTGTCGCGTTCATCCTCTCGATGTCGTTCCGCGCCGCCATCCCCATCGGCGGCGGCGTGCCGATTCTCCTCGTACTTGCGTCCATGCTCAGCGGCGTAGCGCTCAGCATGTTCTCCACCGCGGCAAGCACGTACATCGCGTACACCGTGCCGATCTCGCGGCGCGCGGAGGCCGTCGGCTACTACGGCGTCCTCCAAGGTCTCGCGCAGGGCTTCGGCGCGGGCGTCAGCATCGTCATCGTCGACGGCATGGGCTTCGGCGCGCTCTACGCGATCGCCGGAGTCGCGACGGTCGTCGCCGCGCTCCTGTCGCTGGGCCTGCGCGAGGACAGCCGTCCGAAGACCGCGACACCGATGGGAGCAGGGTTCCGCCTGCACCGCGGCGTGGTCGCGCCGTCGCTTGCCCAGTACTCGGTGATCGTGGGCACCGGAGCCGCGTTTAGCTTCATCCCACTACTCGGCATCTCGCGCGGCGTCACGAACCCGGGCCTCTACTTCACCGCCGTCGCGATCTCGTCGATCGTCGCGCGCCTGCTCACCGGAAGGATCGCCGACCGACGCGGCCGCTTCGCGGCGATCGTGCCAGGCATGATCGTGACGGCCGTCGGGATGTACATCGTGTCGAGCGCCGCCAGTGCCGAGGCGTTCCTCCTCGCCGGCGTGGCGGTGGGCATCGGCTTCGCGACAGCCCAGCCCGCGCTCCAGGCGCTTGCGATCGACCTCGCCGGGCCGGCCGAGCGAGGCACCGCGATGGCGACGTTCTGGGCCTTTACTGACTTCGGAGTTATCACCGGCTCGTTCCTCTCAGGGCAGATCGTCGCGGTATCCGGGTTCGGCGCCGTCTTCGTCGTCTCCGCTGTGATGCCGCTCGTCGGCGTCGCCGGGCTCCTCGCCTGGCGGCAGCTGAGGTCACCGACCGCTCGGGCTATTTGACCGCAGCCCACGCGCAGGCTGCCGGAATGCTCCTCGGTCGTGCGACGTTCGCACCGGTAATGGAGCGCACGCGCCCACGCATCGGGCTGAGCCGCGACTTCGATCGGCTTTGGCTCGGCGAGAGCGTCAGTGCCGTTGGTACGCAGCTCACCGCCCTCGCTATCCCGACGCTGGCGATCTTTCAGCTTCACGCCACACCATTCGACGTCGGCGTGCTCACCGCGTGCACGTTCGCGGGCTATCCCCTCGTCGGAATCCTCGGCGCGCCGCTGATCGATCGCATCGCCCGCCGCTCGATGCTCCTCGTCATGAACATCCTGCGCGCCGCCGCCCTCGCGACAGTCCCCCTGGCCGGCGCCTTCGGCCTTGTGTCTCTGGGACAGCTCGCCCTGGTCGCTCTCATCGTCAGCGGCGCGACCGCACTCTTCGACACGGCGTACCAGTCCGCGGTACCGCAGCTGGTCCGCGAAGAAGAACTGCTCGGTGCGAACGCCCGGCTCGAGACGAGCCAATCCGCGGCGAACTTCGCCGGGCCGGCCCTCGCGGGCTGGCTCATCGGCATCATCGGTGCCCTTGCCACGATCGTCGGCGACGCCGTCTCGTATCTCTGGTCGGCGCTGATGGTGAGCCTCATCTCTATCGCCGATGACCCGCCGCGCGTTGTGCGGCCGAACCCGGTCCGCGATATCGCTTCGAGCTTCGTCCTCTGGCGCCGCTACTCCGCGCTCGTGGCGCTCGCAGCTTGTGTGGTGATCTCGAATGTGGGGAACATGGCCGTACGCACCGCGCTCCTGCTCGTCGCATATCGCGTTTTTGCGCTTGGGCCGGATGGCGCGGGGTGGATCCTCGCGGTCGGCGGGCTCGCAAGTGTGATCGGCGCCACGCTCGCCGGCCGCGTGAGTGCGCGGCTCGGCGTCGGACCCTCCCTCGCGCTGGCGACGACGGTCGAGGGCCTCGCGTGGGCGATCGCGCCGCTCGGCTTCCTCGTGACTCCGCTGGTAGTGCTCGGCGTCGCCTCGATCGTCTCGGGCCTCATGACGCCGGTGTGGAACGTGAATGTCGTCACGCTGCGTCAGCGCATCGTCGCTCGGGATGAGCAGGGACGCGTCGTGGCCGTCTCGCGCGCGTTCGCGACCGCCGGTGTCGCGCTCGGCGCGTTCGCGGGCGGCGTGGCGGCGACCGTTCTCGAGGCATCGCTCGGCGAACGCGTTGGTCTCGTGACCGCGATGACCGCCGGCGCCATCGTCGCAGGACTCTCGGCGATCCCACTCCTGATCGGCGGCGTCGTGCGCTTGACGACCCTCCCACGCCAAGCCGATGCGTCGTGATTCGCACGCCAGGAACTGACAACAAGCCCGCACCCGGTCAGACTCCTCGTGTATTCCGGCACGCGGTGTACGCGGCGACGATGCTGCTCGCACCTGCCCTGCTAATCCCGGGAACCCTTTTCAATCCGGCTGTGGGCGGGATCGGCGCGGGTGCCGCGAACATCGCTGCCAATGCCGCGGCTGATCCCACAACAAATCAACTGCATATCGCGGTGTACGTTCTCGAAACGTTCGTGCTGCCCGCGAGCGTCGTCGGGCTCGCCGGCCTTGCTCTGCGGCGCTCTCCGTGGCTCGCCACGATCGGCGGTGGCCTCGGGCTGATCGGCTGGTTGCCGTGGTCGGCCCTCGCGGCGCAAGACGATCTGACTTTCCAGATGGCCCAGATGGGAGGCGGGCCGCAATTCGTAGAGCTCTGGAACCGCTTCACCACCGACCGCACGATGGGCGCGCTCACCCTGATCTACGTCATCTGTCATCTGTCGGGATACGTCCTCCTCGGCATCGCCCTCGCTCGTGCTCGCATCATTCCCCCTTGGGCTGCCTGGTCCCTTGTGTTGATCAGTCCGATCACTCTCATTGCCTTTCCCACACATCTGCACGAGCTGCTCTACCTGGTTATTGCGCTGTGGTTCGTTGGATCCGTACCCGCCGCGGTCGCCGTTTGGCGGAGCCGTTTGGAAGAGCCTGCGTGAGCGAACCGATCGATGATGGAGCCGGTGGCTGAAAAGTCAGTCAGTGCCCGGCTTTTCGGCGTTCCTAGACCCGGCCGATCGCCACGGCGCGGTAGACATCTACCCAGTTGGAACGAGCGCGGTGACGTCCGCCCTTGAAGGGGACGGCTCGGTCGCGCAGGCTCAGGCGGCTTGTGACAAACGACAAAACGCGAAAGCTGATGCGATCGCGACGGATCATTGGAGCCTTCGCCGGCGCCGTGATCCTCGGCGGGCTGACCGCATGCGGCGGTGCGGCGACGCCGGCCCCGGTCGGTCGCGCTGACTCGGCGTTGCCGAGCGCCATCACTCCGCAAACTGCCAATCCGGCGCCATCTCCAACCCCTAGCCCGTCCCCGGTCCGGACTCCGACCCCCGCGCCGACCGTCAACGCCCTCGCGATCGGCGACAGCTGCCTCGTCGGCCGGTGGACGCTCATGAGTCTGCTGATGACGGACACGGCGTCGGTTCCCGGAGTGACGCTGACTTTCACGGGTCAGCTCGGCACGGTGATGACGTTGGGTGTCGAAGGCACCGAGGTCTACGACCTCACCAACTCAACGCGCCTAGTCGGAGTGGGGAACGGCCACACCATCAGCTGGCAGGGTCAAGGCGTGCAGCGGTTCCAGTTCCGCGGCGAGGCCGGTCAGTGGTGGGAATCTGGGCCCGGGCAGCTCGCGACGGCCACAAACGTGGTCCTCGATGGAGTGGCGCAGCCGGACTTCAGCAGCGTTGGGCCACCGACGGCCGGCTCCTACCTCTGCTCAGCGTCCGAGTTGCGGATGACGGCGGTCGACCCCGTGCAGGTGACGCAGGTCTTCAGGAAGTAGCCCTCGGCGCAACGCGCCCCGCTCCCGCGAGGATGCGTTCGGCGCCGCCGCCAGCGAACGGACTCAATCCGAACCACCGCCCGAAGAGCTTGGCGGAGTCCTCGAGTAGCTGGCAGGCCCGCATCAGCACGAAGGGCGAATCGGATGTCTGGATGTTGCAGAACATCATCGTGCCGGGCGGGTCCTTCGGCTGGCACTCGCATCCGGGTCCGAGCCTCGTGATCGTCAAGGCCGGCGCCCTGATGTTGTACCGAGCGGACGATCCGACCTGCACGCCAGAGGTCGTCGCGGCCGGATCAGGGTTCGTAGACGACGGCGGCGACACCCACCTCGTTCGGAACGAAGGGACCGTCGACGCGATCGTGTACGTCACGTCGATCGTTCCGAGGGGCGCCGCCCGCCGGATCGACGAGCCACATCCGAGCAACTGTCCGGCCTCGGCTGAGTAGCGCCGCGTGAGCCGGCACGGCGGAGAGTGAGCGAGGCGGCCCGCAACGCGCGAGCCGCCTTCGCCTTCAAGCAAGTCCCTTACCGGTGATACACACCGATACCCATGCCGCGCAGCGGCACGAAGATCTCATCGTTGATCGGATTCGCAGCGATTGAGTGCGCGTTTGGACCGGTCGGCACGTTCTGGATCCAGCTGTCGGTACGCGCGTCGATGACTCCGAACACCGGGCCGCTCGGATTGTTGCGCGCCGCGACGTAGTAGTGCTTATCGCCGGGGTTGTACCAGACCTCGTCCGCTCCGCTTACCTGGGCGATGGTCGCAACGATGTCACCGCTGCGCGCGTCCATCACCTGTAACGCGGTCGGGTCGCCGCAGCCAAGCAGCAGCTGCTGTTTCGGGCCAAGGGTGAGGCCCGCGGGTCCGCAATTCTGTACCGGAAAGAGCCCGACCCGGGAACGGGTCCGCGGATCGATGACCGCGACGGCACCGCCCGGATCGGCGGCGGTCTCGGGCACCGACATGTAGAAGAGGTGCGTTTCGGGATCCCAGACCGGTTGCTCGAGTCCAGCCGTCGCGTCGTTGAAGTCGATCCTGGCGACGACCGCGCGGCTTTGCGTGTCGATGAGCGTGGCGAAAGGCGGCGTATCGGCGTCGTTCGCGACGAGGACCAACTTGTCCTTCTGGTCGTACGCGATCTCGTCGGCGCGAGCCGTGCCACCGGTGGAGACGGTCTTGACGATCGAGTCGGTCCGCAGGTCGATCACTTTGACCGTGCTATTTCCGTCGCCGGCCCAGATTTCGCCGCGATCGTGTACCACGACGATGCCATTCGGGCCGGATGTGTCGTTGTTGCCCGTGAAGCCGACGAAACCGGCGACTCGCGTTTCGAATGTGTTTGATGAGGCGTCGAAGATGTCGACGGCCTTGTTCGAGCGGTCGGCCAGGTAGTACGTCTGACTCGATCGCTCGACGAAGCTGATGTCGAAGCTCGTCAGTGGGGCGCCTGGGACTTTGATGAGCGCGATCTGGTGATAGGTGGCAGCGGAGCCGTCTGCGGAAACGAAGGTAGCGGAGCTGCCCACGAGAACGAGAACCAGAACGACGACAAGCGGAACAAGCGTCATCTTCATTGTGTGTTCTCCTTGCGAAATCGACGGGACGGATTATTGGAGACGGGTGCCGATCGAGTGCTTGGCTCGGTGCTCGAGCGCGCCAGCCCGCGCAGGTTCAAAATCGGGTCATCGCGCCGCTTGGCACGTCCGCCAGGCATTGGAGTTGTGAGGATGATCGATTCCCAGCAGAAGGCCGGCCTCGACCGTTTGCATGAAGCGATGGCCGCTCGCGTCGCGAAGGGCGAGCTCCCCGGCATGGTCATCCTCGTCGCTCGTGACGAGGACGTGCACGTCGACGCGATGGGCATGATGGCGTTCGGCGGAAACGAACCGATGCGACGCGACACGATCTTTCGCATCACGTCGATGACCAAGCCGATCCTTGCCGCCGCAACGATGATGCTCGTCGAGGACGGCAAGCTCGCATTGGACGAGCCGGTCGACCGACTCCTTCCTGAGCTCGCCGACCGCAAAGTTCTGAAGCGCATCGACGGGCCACTCGACGAGACAGTCCCCGCGCGCCGTCCAATCACGGTGGAGGACCTGTTGACGTTCCGCATGGGTCACGGGCTGATCATGGAGCCAACGTTCGACCCCCCGTTTCCGATCGTTATCGCGGCACGCGATCTCGAGCTCGTCATGGGGCCGCCCGAGCCGCGCACACCGCATGACCCGGACGAGTGGCTCAAGCGCTTCGGGACTCTGCCGCTCATGTACCAGCCCGGCGAGAGGTGGCAATACAACACGGGATCGCTGGTGCTCGGCGTCCTCGTCGCACGCGCGTCTCGCCAGGCCCTCGCGGAATTCTTCAGGACTCGCATCTTCGAGCCGTTGGGCATGAGAGACACGGGCTTCTCGATCAGCGCGGCCCAGTCCCGCCGGCTGCCGAGCTACTACCAAACGGATTTCCAGACCGGGAAGTTGGAGCTGCAGACAATCTCGGCACCGAGCGTCTGGACATCGCCGCCCACATTCCCCTCGGGCGCGGCCGGTCTCGTTTCGACGATCGACGATTACCTCGCCTTCGCGCGTCTCCTTCTCGACGACGGTGTCCACGAAGATCGGAGGCTGCTGTCGCAGCGATCGGTGAAGCTCATGACGACAAACCGTCTTACGGTCGAACAGATGGCGCGTGGCGGTCCAATTCTCGACGGCCAGGGGTGGGGCTACGGTATGTCCGTCGTCACCTCGCCCGACGACGTGTCGGCGGTTCCTGGGCGATACGGTTGGAACGGCGGCTACGGGACCTACTGGTTTAATGATCCGACCCGTCGTCTGGTCGCGATCGCGATGACGCAGACCACCGATGTCATATTCAACGGTGCGATGACCGAGTTCGCGAAGCTTGCGATAGGTTCATACGAGAACTAGGGGGAGAAGAGCAATGAGCTCCACATCCAGAGGCGTCACCGTTCCCGACGAAGAAGTCGAGTCCAAGACGGCCGAAGGGCCCTGGGGCGGAAAGAGCGAAGTCACGGGCAAATACGCCGACGTCAACGGCATCAAGCTCTACTACGAGATACACGGGACGGGGCATCCGCTCGTCCTGCTCCACGGCGGCCTCGGCGCGACCCCGATGTTCGGGCCAAACCTTCCAGCCCTCGCGAAGGGCCGTCAGGTCATCGCCGCGGACCTGCAGGGTCACGGCCGAACGGCTGACATCGATCGACCGATCAGCCCCGAGCTGATGGCCGAGGACATCGCGGCGCTCATCAAGTATCTGAAGCTCGACAGGCCCGATGTGATGGGCTACTCGCTGGGCGGCGGCGTCGCGTTCTTCGTAGCCCTTCGGCATCCGGAGCTCGTCGGAAAGCTCGTCCTCGTGTCGACGCCGATCCGGCGCAACGCGTTCTACCCCGACATCCTGGGTCAGCAGGGCCAGGTGACGGCCGAGGCGGCGGAGGCGATGAAGCAGACCCCGATGTACCAGCTGTACGCGAGCATCGCGCCGAAGCCGGAAGACTGGCCGCGCCTTCTCACCAAGATGGGCGAGTCGATGAAGAACGATTACGACTTCACCAAGGAGTTCGGGAAGCTTCAACCGACGACACTGATCGTCGCGGCGGACGCCGACATCTTCCCGCCGGCCCACGCGGTCGAGGTGTTCGGGTTGCTCGGCGGCGGAAAGCGCGACGGCGGCTGGGATGGTTCGGGCCGGCCGAAGTCGCAGCTCGCGATCCTCCCAGGGCTCACGCACTACAACATCGGGAGCGCACCGGCGTTGTCGGCCGTGGTGATCCCGTTCCTCGAGGGCTGACGCCGGTCTCGCCAAAGGGGACTCTTCCCGACACAAAAGAGCCCACTTAGACGCGTCCGAGACCGCGCCCAACCAGGCCGAGCATGCTGCCGCTTGCTCGACGGGTCTAGTGTTGCCGCCCAGTCGGGAGGAACGGCGTGGCTTCGACGCATCGCGGTCGTTCGAATCGCACAGCCTTGCTGCGGCGGCTCGTGTCCGCCGCGCTGGCCGCGCTTCTCGTGAACGTCGGGGTTCCGAGCGGATCCGTCGCGGCTGCGGACGATTCCAGGACCTACATCGTGGTCTTCCGGCAAGGCGTCGCCTCGAATGCGAAGACGGATGACGTCGAGCGACGCCTCGGCTTCTCGAGCGACTTCCGCTACACGAGCGCGCTCCAGGGATTCGCCGCCCGCCTGAACTCGCTGCAGCTCGCGCGCGTCCGCGCCGACCCGGACGTCGCCTTCATCTCCGCGGATCGCGTCCTGCACACGATCGGGGTTGTACCGATCAAGGCCGGCGACACCGCGCCGCCCGGCGTGCGGCGCCTCGGCGCGGCGACGACGACCACCGTGCGGGAGGCTTCGACGTCGAACGTCGCCGTCATCGATTCGGGCATCGATCTCTCGCACACGGACCTGAACGCGGTGAACGGAAAGAACTGCATCAGCGGCGGAAACGCCCGTGACGACAACGGTCATGGCACCCACGTCGCGGGCACGATCGGCGCGAAGAACAATGGCGCCGGCGTCGTCGGCGTCGCACCCGGAACGAAGCTTTACGCGGTCAAGGTCGTCAACGCGCAAGGCAGCGGTACCGACGCGCAGGTCATCTGTGGCATCGACTGGGTCACGGCGAACGCGGCGTCGCTCGGCATCAAGGTCGCCAACATGAGCCTGGGCGGGCCGGGCGCGGACGACGGCAACTGTGGCAACACCAACGGCGACGCGCTCCATCGCGCGATCTGCAACTCGGTCGCGGCCGGTGTCACGTACGTCGTCGCGGCCGGGAACAGCAGCGAGGACTTCTCCGCGGACGTGCCGGCGAACTACAACGAGGTCCTCACCGTCACGGCTATGGCCGACTTCGATGGCCTATCGGGCGGCCTCGGAGCGCCAAGCTGCGGCGATGGCTATTTCGAGAACGACGATGCGGCGGCCGGCTTCAGCAACTTCACCACCGAAGGCAGCGCCGACGCCGCCCACGCGATCGCCGGACCGGGCGTATGCATCCTCTCGACCTGGCCGGGCAACAAGTACCAGACGATCTCCGGAACGAGCATGGCGTCCCCGCACGTTGCCGGCGTCGTCGCGCTCTGCTTCGGTGAGAAAGGCGCCGCCGGGCCGTGCACCGGTCTCGCGCCCGCGCAGGTCATCGCCAAGATGCGCGCGAATGCCGCGGGGCACACGGCGTCGAATCCCGCAGCAGGCTTCGTCGGGGATCCCAGTCACCCAATCGACGCGTACTACGGCTACCTCGCGTGGGCCGGCGCCGTCGACACGGTCGCGCCGGTCATCACGTCGGTGAGCTCGAGCGCGGTCACGCACGAAGCCGCGAGGATCACGTGGACGACCGACGAGAACGCGGACAGTCAGGTCGAATACGGGACGACGGTGGCGTATGGGTCGGCGACCCAGATCGCGTCGGCGTTCGTGACGAGCCATACGGTCGACCTCAGCGGTCTCAGCCCAACGACGCTGTACCACTACCGCGTGAAGAGCCGCGATGGGTGGGGAAACCTCGCGGTCTCGGGCGACTTCACGTTCACGACGACAATCCCGCTGTCGGATCTCGCCCTCACCGGCAGCGTCTCACCAGAGCCCGCCAATGTCGGCGACACCCTCACCTATCAGCTCACGCTCAACAACAAAGGACCGGCGCGCGCTTCGGGCGGAACGCTTTCAGTAACTCTCGGGACCGCGCTCACACCGGGAGCCGCGACGCCGAGTCAGGGAACCTGCAGCACGGCCGGACAGGTCGTGAGCTGCAACGTAGGGACGGTCGAGGTCGGCGGCCCCACCAGCCAGACGCTCGCCGATCATCCAAGTGGGTTCTGGCGTTTGGGTGATCCCGCGGGCAGCACCTCCGCCGCGGATGCGAGCGGCAACGGCCTCGTCGGCGCGATCGATCCGGGGGTGACACTCGGGCAGCCCGGCGCGCTGAGCGGTGACAGCGCCGCCACGTTCAGCGGCAGCGGTCCCGCGGTGACCGTCGCCGCGAGCGCTCGGCTCGAGCTCACGAATGCCGTTTCGGTGGAGGCCTGGGCCCGTCCGACCTTTGCCGGGCAGAACGGCGGCATCTTCGAGAAGACCGTCAATGGCTGGGTGAACAGCCAGTACATGCTCTTCCTCGAGGCCGGCGTCGCGAAGTTCCGTGTGCGCACCGCAAGCGGCGCGCTCCTGCCGGTAAACGGACCGACGCTTCCGCTGAACACGTGGACGCACCTCGTCGGCACCTTCGACGGCACAACGCTGCGCCTGTATGTGAACGGCGCGCTTGCGGCGAGCGCCGCGGCCCAGGGTCCCGTGGCGAGCGGGAGTGGGCCCGCCTTCATCGGTCGGCTCGGTCAGAACCTCTATCCCTTCCAGGGCTCGCTCGATGAAGTCGCGGTCTTCCCGGTCGCGCTGTCGGCCGACCGTGTGCGCAATCACTACCTGGGCGGGGCAGTCACCCTTGGTCTGAGCGCAACCGCGACGGCCGGCGGGACCGTGCACACCACCGCCCAGGCGCAGGCAACCGAGGCCGACCCGGATAGCTCGAACAACACGTTGAGCCTGGACAGCACGATCACCACACCGCGTGCCGATCTGGCACTCACGGGCTCCGTCTCACCCGAGCCCGCAAATGTCGGCGACGCGCTCACGTACCAGCTGACGCTCGCGAACAACGGACCCGCCCGTGCTACGAACGGCACAGTTCAGGTCACCATGCCGGCGGGCCTCACACCCGGCTCGGCAACCTCAAGCCAGGGCAGCTGCGCATCGAGCGGCCAGGTCACAAGCTGCGCGCTCGGGGCGATCGAGGTCGGTGGCCCCACCCAGCAGGTGTTCACCGATCGCCCGTTGGGTTTCTGGC
>VBDV01000069.1 GCA_005882765.1 Chloroflexota bacterium
GCGAACGCGGTCTCGGTCGAGGCGTGGGTGCGTCCGACGCTCGCGGGGCAGAACGGCGGAATCTACGAAAAGACCGTGAACGGCTGGGTGAACAGCCAGTACATGCTCTTCCTCGAGGCCGGCGTCGCGAAGTTCCGCGTGCGCACCGCAAGCGGCGCACTGCTGCCGGTCGATGGGCCGGCGCTCGCGCTGAACACGTGGTCGCACCTCGTCGGTACGTTTGATGGCAGCGTGCTGCGTCTCTACGTGAACGGTGTGCTCGCGGCGACGAGCGCGGCCGCGGGACCACTCAGCAGCGGTAGCGGGCCATCGTTCATCGGTCGGCTCGGTCAGAACCTCTATCCCTTCCAGGGCTCGATCGACGAGGTCGCGGTTTTCTCCGGCGCGCTCTCGC
>VBDV01000070.1 GCA_005882765.1 Chloroflexota bacterium
AACGACCCGATGAGATCGGCGATGGTCTTCGCCTTTGGGCTCATGTTGAGGATCACGGCGATGTCGCCGAACGGGAGGCTTCCGTCGACGAGGACGACGGGCTTCTGCGAGAGCTGATGGAGCGCGACGGCGAGGTTCGTCGCGATCGTCGTCCGGCCGACGCCGCCTTTCGGCGAGAAGAACGTGATGATCTCGCCGGTCACGCGAGGCGCGCCGGCCGGCGCCAGGGGGTTCACCGGGGCGGCGGCCGCAGGAGCCGCCGCGGCGTAGCGGGCACGCTTGACCTTCTCGAGCTCGTGGACGTGCCGGATGGCGTTGATCAGCTCGTCCGCCGAGAACGGCTTCACCAGGAACTCGCGCGCACCTGCGAGCATCGAGCGGCGCAGGTAATCCTGCTCGCCCTGGACGCTCATCATGATGATCGGCGACTCGGGGACGGTGTTCGAAATGATTTCCGTGGCCGTGATCCCATCCATGTCCGGCATGTTGATGTCCATGAGGATCACGTGGGGCCGCTCTTTCTTGGCGAGGTTGACCGCGGCCTGGCCGCCGTCGGCAGTGCCGGCGACTTCCATATCCGGCTCAAAGCCGATCAGCTTCGCGAGGTTATCGCGAGTGTCGGCGATGTCGTCGACGATCAGGATGCGTATCTTCTCGGCTTCGGCCATAACTCCCCTACTAACGGTCGCTCATGAGATCACGTTGTTCGCGTGTCCCGCCCGGCCGGAATATACAGGGAAGCGGTCGCGGCGAGAGACCGGTGTCGTAATGCTGATCACATCGTCGCTCCGGGTAAGCGTCCCGACAGCTCGACCGCGAGCGCGAGGAGGGTGCCGAGCCCGAGCGCCACGCCGTACGGGATCCATGTCTTCATGACTCCGCCCATCGACGCCCCCACGCCATTCGCGGGTCGGAGGCGGCGCACGGCGATGAAGCCCAGCGCGATGACGCCGCCAAGCAGTGCGCCGTAGACCGCTCCCGCGAGAAGGAGACTGAGGCCGCGCAGCGCGCCAACCGCCATGAGGTACTTGCCGTCTCCCGCCTTGAGCCCGCCCATCGCGTAGAAGGGATACGCGATGAGGAAGCCGACGACGAGGCCGGCAACGTGGTCGAGGAGTCCGTTCGCGAAGACCTCGCCGGGCACCGCTTCAAACCCGCCGAGCACGAGACCGACGAGCATGACGGGATAGGTGAACGCGTTCGGGATACGCCGGTAGCGCCAGTCGGTGTAGACGACAGCAACAACGAACGCCACAAGGATCGCGTCCTCGACGGCTCGTACTGCGTCTATCTCGGTGCCCCCTGGAAGACGGACCGGGCGGCGTTTTTGAGGCGCCGCCCGGTCGTCGTATTCAGCAGCTTGCGATGGCCTAGGTGAGGTTGTTGCCGATGTTGCTGAAGATGTTCGTAATCTGGCCGCGAAGGAAGATCATCGCGACGATAACGGCAATGGCGATGACGGCGATGATGAGTGCGTATTCGACCAGACCCTGGCCTTCGTCGTCGCGCAGGAATGCGAGCATTATTTCGGTCCCCCTTTCCTGTCGATCTCGTGCAAGCCTGCCCGTCTGGCGCTGGTCCGACAACTAGGAAGGTCGTACCTCCGCCGTTTGGGCTAGGCCCAATTCTGCCTGCCGCAACAAGGCTTGCCCCGCAATTTGGCTTGTTCTCTCCCGTTTTGACACCGTCCGGGCGTACTAGCCCAAAAGAGAGAGAAGCGGAGGCCCGAGGAAGACACAAAGCAGCGCGGGGAGAACGCATACCGCAAGCGGAAAAAGCATGAGGATCGGCAACCGACGGGCTTGCGCTTCCGCGCGGCGGCGATCGCTCAGCCGAAGCGCATCGGCCTGAGTGACGAGAAGGTTGGCGAGCGGCGAGCCGAATCGTGTTGCGGCGCGCACCAATGCCGCGACCCGAGCCTCGGTGGGACCTACGCTGCCGAAAGCGGAGAACGCTTCGTTGGCACCGCGCCCCAACGCGAGATCTGCGAGAAGCCGCCGCGCCTCCGGGAGTCGCGCCACCATCGGCGCACGCACCACGAGCGCCGCTAGAGCAAGCTCGAACGTGAGTCCGGCCTCCAGACCGACGATCACGGCATCGAGAAGCGTCGCCAGATCCGCGCCGGGTGACGAGAGTCGGAGAATCCTCCAGAGCCAAAGGCCGCCAGCCACCTCGAGGACGATCGCGATACCGAGAAGCCAGCGACCGCGATCGAACATCACCGCGAGGTATTCCGGAGTCATCACCGCGAAGAATGTCCCCCCGAGCGGCGCGAGTGCGACGAGCACGATGGCGGACGCTCGGCCTTGCGCGGTCAGCGCATTGCGCTCGTCCTCGAGGGCGATACGTCCGCGGAGCAGCGTAGCGACGCGGTCGAGGCTTCGGCCGATCCTGCCACCGCTACGCGCGAATGCCCCAAGAACGATTGCGAACGGCGCGAGATCCTCGCCAGCGACGGCGCCCGCGTAGGCGCCGAGGGCCTCGTCGACGGAGGCGCCGAGCGCGATTGACGCCCCGGCGCGCTCGGTTGGCCGCGCCAGAGCCCGCGGCAACGTAGGCGCGACCTCGCTGAGCGCTAACTGCACCGAAAGCCCGCTCGAGAGTGCGGCCGCGACCGAATCAACGAGCCCGGGTAACGCGAGGCGGCATTCCCGCATTTCCGAGCGGGCGCGGGGGTCGAGCGTCAGCGCGATCGCCGCAAGCGCGCGGGACCGTCGCTCATCGAGCAGAACCAGAAGAGTGACCCCGACGGCCGCAAGGAGGATCGCGATCATGGATAGATCCGACTGAGCCGGTAGGGATCGGCCCGCTCCGGCGAGAGCTCCGCGATCTCAACGACCCTCCGAACCCCGCTCGGGTCGCGCTCCTGATGCACGATGACGTCGATGCCGCGACGGATCTGCTCGCGGATCGCCTCGAGCGGCAGGTCGATACCGCCCATGAGCGCCATCGTCTCGATCCGCATCAGCGCGTGGGACGCGCCGTTCGCGTGAGCCGTGGTCAATGACCCACGGTGTCCGGTGTTCATTGCCTGGAGCATGTCGAGAGCTTCGCCGCCGCGAACTTCACCGACAACGATGCGGTCCGGACGCATACGGAGCGCCGCGCGGAGCAGCGCGCGGACGTCGACGGCCCCGGACCCTTCGACGCTCGGCGCGCGCGTCTCAAGTGCAACAACGTTCGGCTGCGGAAGTCGAAGCTCGGCGGCATCCTCGATGGTCACGATGCGTTCACGATCGCCGACAGCAAACGCGAGCGCATTGAGCGTCGTGGTCTTGCCACTCGAGGTGCCACCGGAAACGAGCACGCTGCGACGCTCGCGCACCGCGCTCACGAGATAGGCCATGACCTCGGGCGGCAGCGTGCCGTTGCGGACGAGGTCTTCCGGGCTGAGTGCACGTTGTGCGAACCGGCGGATCGTAAGGACGGGCCCGACGAGCGATATCGGTGGAATCACGGCGTGCACGCGTGAGCCATCAGGAAGGCGCGCGTCGACAAGCGGACTCGCGAGGTCGATCCGCCGCCCGAGAGGGGCGACGAGCCGCTCGATCAGCACAAGGATTTCATCGGGGTCGGCAAAGTGGATCGCGGTCTCCTCAAGTCGTCCGTCGCGCTCGACCCACACACCGCGCGTTCCGTTGACCATGACCTCGGTCACGCGATCATCACGGAGAAGTGGCGCGAGCTCGCCGAGGCCGAAGAGCCGATCTTCGAGCCAGCGCTCGAGAAGCCGATGCTCTCCTGCCGGGATGACCAGGCGCTCATCGACCAGCGTCTCCCGTAGCGCGGCCGCCAGATGTTCGCGACGGGGTCGGCCGTCGGGTGCTTCGCGAAGACGTATGACGACCCCGCGCTCGATGCGAGCGCGCGCAGCGACTGTCACGTGGCGTCGATCGCGATGATCTCGGACAACTCGTCGTATGCCTTTCCGAGAGCTCCACCGATCGCGCCGGGCCGAGATGTCGCGGCGGAGATCGCGGCCTCCGCACGCGGAAGCGCGCGGAAGACGTCGCGCCCACTGAGGGACGTGGTCGTCGACTGAGAAGCGATCAGCCACGCCGCTTCGGGAAGATCCGCCGTAGCGAGCGCGGCGAGGGAGATCGGGTCGTCGTAGCTCATCACGATCGCGATCGACGGATGGAAGAAGCCGTCGCGTGCGCTCGTCGGCGAGGGTCGGACCATCCACGAGTACGAGCTCCGAGAGCTCGAGCGAGGCCCGGAACGCGGACTGCGCCAATCGGACGCTTGGCCCATAGGGTGGCCCGCCGACGACCCGGAGGCCCGGCGCGGCTTCGGTCGCGACGACCCCCAGATGTTCGGCGGTCAACTCGTCCGTCAGCTCTTCGAGGTCCGACCAGCCGCCGGTCGTGACACCGAGCCACCATCCGAGTGTCCCGTCCCCGCTGAGATCAAGGCAGAGCGTCGAGCGAAGCGGGGCGAGCCGGCGTGCCACGTTGGCGACGAGGAGCGACCGACCTGCGCCACCACGCGCTGACGTCACGAGGACCGACCGCGTCGACCCTCGCCTGGCGGGAGGCAGGGTCGCCGCTATGAGCGGTCCCAACACAGCGGGCTCGCAGGACCTCGCCACGGAGCGATCCGAAATACCAAGCGCGCTTGCGACCGGGATTTGCTCGTCGCCGAGGACGACGACACGCGGCAGCGCAGGCGGGAGCGCGGCCGCACTGGAGACAGCCTCCGCATCGCGAAGGTCGACGAGGGCGAGGTCGGCGCGCGCTGCATCCACGGCGATCAGTCCGAGCACCTGAGCCGCCGATGTGAGCTCGGCGCCTCCGCACAGAGCGACGCGGACGGTCAATGCGTCGATCGGAGCAGCGGAACGATGAGCAAACCCGACGCGCGAGCGGTGGCGATAGCGGTCGCGCTCTCCTCGTCGACCTCGAAGACGACAGATCGCTCGTCCGCGCCCATGACGCGAAGGTCGGCGGCGATGGCGACGGCCAACGGGCGATCGCCGCTCCGAACGGCGAGGAGATCGACGCTGTCGCCGCTCCGCACCTCAGCCAACGGTGCGGCGAGCCAGGAGAGCGGCACTGCGAGGGCCCAGGTCGACATCGACAAACGTTGCGCCAATGACCTACGTGCGGTGCCCTCGTCCGCGGAACGAGAAGGCAGAGCGACCAGCGTCGAGAGGATCGAGAGGACGAGGAGTCCAGCCCCGCCGACGGCGAGGACAAGCCGCCGGCGCCCGAACAGCCACCGCTTGGGCGTGAAGGTCAGGACGGGGAGCATTCGGGGGCACTGAACCCGGCGTGGTGCGAGTAACCGTTCAATACGAGTCGCGCTTCGATACGTTTGTTGGCGCACACCAATTCCACCTGCGCGACGCCGGAGGCACCGTTCAGCCGGGCGAGTTCGTCTGCGGCGCTTCGGGCGGCTTCGAGAGCGCGCGGATCGGTGACGAGCTTTGCGGGCGCGACCGCGTGCGAGCCGTAAAGGTCCGCCACGGCCTGGGCGGCCGCCTCGACAGCTGCTTCGCCCGCGCGCTGTGCGTGGGCCGCCACGACGATGCGGTCTTGTGCGGTGCGAAGGCCGATAACCGCAGCGGCCGAAATGGCGAGCGCGAGCACGACCACCAACACCGCCTGACCCCGCTCCTCCCTCACGGAGCCCACTCGACCCGGCGAGCGGCCGTTCCTTCCACGATCAAACGGGGAAGACCCACGAACGCGAGGGGGACTGGCAGCGGGTACCGCAGCCGAACGCGAATGAGAGAGCCGCGAGGTGTCGATGATCGCGGCACTTCGCCTTGCGTCGGTTCAATGACCACCATCACGCGAGAGGCGTCCAGCGGGCTGACGGCTGCGGCCACCGTGCTGCGAATCAGATCGTCATCGTTCGTGAGCGACCCGGTCCGTGCCGCTTCGGCCGCGGCATGCTCGAGCGCGAGACGAGCCACGCCGATCTCCGTAATGAGCGCGACCCCAAGGAGCAGCACGAGCAGAAGCGGCAACACCAACGCGAATTCGACTATCGCTTGACCGCGCTCGGCCCTCATCGACCGAGGGCACGAACGAACCGGCCGCACCACGCGTTGATCCGGTCGATCGGACCGCGGCAGAAGGGTAGGAATCGGGCTGCGTACAAGCAGACCGCGGCGAGCGTCGTTATCAATAGGACCCTGCGCCAGAGCCGCGTCTCCTCATTCCACAGAATCGGTGCGACAAGCTGGGTTATTGGATCGCGACGGTCGGGCGGGACCTCGTGGGTGCGGATCGTTTCGACCACGAGATCTCCGATCTCCCGGTTGACCAGGCTCCCGCCGTGCCCGTCGATGAGCTCGCGCGGGCTCGCCGGAAGGAAAAGCCGCTGCGGGACGCCCGGATCGCGAGCGTCGAACTCGTTGACAAACCCGTCGGTGGCGAGGCTTGCGTCGACGCGAACGATTCCCCGGGGCGGAGGAATGGGCCGCGCCGTCGCGAGATCGTTGATGGCGGTGCTCTGCGGATCGCGCGCGACCGCGACTCCGCCGGCTCGGACGATCTCTTTGACCGGACTGATGATCGGAAGAACAAACGCCGGCGCGCGGGCGAAGTCCGCGCCGCTATGCGGACTTGCGATCGCGACATACGTCACCACTCCGTCATCTGACGAAAGTCCTCCCGCGATGGCGCGATCGACGACGACGCCTCCCATCGAGTGCGACACGATGTCGACTCCGGAGTAGTCCGCGGATATGTTGCGGATTTGATCGGTCAAGACGCGCGCATTGGCATCGACGCCGCCGTACGTGTCGTACGGAAACTGGGGGTCGTCCCCAAGCCTTCGGATTTCGTAGCGATCCGATGGAAAACGCGTCTTGAGCTCGTCGAACGCGCCGTCGTCGGCCTTCGAACCGTATCCGCCGACAAACAGGACCAGTTCGCGTTTGCGCGCGGGGGCGCGAAGAGGCTCGGCAATTGGAGTGAGTGCGGGTGCGATGGTCGGCGTCGGCGCAGAGCGGATCTCGCTCGGCCTGAGCTCGGTGAGCGGGATGCTGCTGGAGGTCGGAGGATGGCCGGTGCCGCTCGGCGCCGGCGGCCGGCCATCGTCCGCGCTCGCCGTGAGCCCTCCAGCCGAAAGAAGGGCCAGTGCGATGACGGACGCGCGAATGAGAACACCGGGAGTCACGCCGCGCAGTCAACAGATGGAGGCGCCCGGATCGCATAGGAGAAGTGGCCGGTACCGGAGTACCGCGCTACGTCCTGGTTCGCGCCACCTCGCTCGCCTGCGCGCGCGCGGCAAGTTCGTCGGCATCGTCGAGTGGTTCGAGCCTCGCGTCCTTGTGTCGCCTTTCGATCGCCCACGCGAGAAGGCGGTCCGCAAGCCACGGGTTCTTCGGGAGGCCCGATCCGTGGAGATAGCAACCGATCACTTTTCCCTGTACCGCGCCCTCGGTCTTGTCTTCGCCGTTGTTGCCGTTTCCGGCGACGACCGTTCCGAGCGGCTTCGCGCCGGTGCCGAGGTACGTCCGCCCGGAGTGGTTCTCGAACCCGACGAGCGGTCCGTCGGGCGAATCCACCAGCAGATTGCCCACGAAGCGCTTCCTGCCGGCGCGAGTGGTCACGTCGAGAATGCCCAGCCCTGGAATCGCGGGGCCGACCTCCGGCACGTACTCGTGTCCGAGGAGCTGATAGCCGCCGCAGACCGAGAAGATCGCGGCGCCGCCCTCGACGGACTTCCGCAGGCCCGAGCCGTTCTTGCCCACCAGATCGGCGCCGACGATGTCCTGCCCCTGATCCTGGCCGCCGCCGAAGAACCACACGTCCGGCCACTCCGGGTCGGCCCACTCGCCAACGGAGTAGGGCCGCACCTCGACGCCCATGCCCCGCCATTTCGCGCGCTGGGTGAGCGCGATGACGTTGCCGCGGTCGCCGTAGATGTTCATTAGGTCGGGATATAGGTGCGCGATCCGCAGATCCATGACCGTCAATCTTCCCAGAACGGCACGGTCGCGCCGGCCCGGGCGAGCACCGCGCGCAACGCCTGCATCGCCGTGTAGGTCGCGAGCACGACGACCTCGCCGCCCTCGGGCGCGAGGGTGGTGGCTCGGTCGATCGCCGCGGCCCAGTCATCCACGACCGCGAGGCGCTCCTTCGCGAGCCCGGCGTACTTGAAGCGGAGGGCGAGATCCCGCCCGCGCAGCCCGGTGATGACGGCGTGCTCCACCGGCGGGGCGAGGGCCTCGAAGTCGGCGTCCCAGATCCAGGAGACGTCGCGCCCGTCGGCGTCGCGGTCGCTCAGGGCGGCGAGGAGACGAGGCGATCGCCCGGTCTCGAGCAGCGCCCCGATCGCGGCATTGAACCCAGCGGGATTCTTCACGAGGACAAGGCGCAGGGTCCGGCCCTTGTGCTCGATCGTTTCGAGCCGTCCGAAAGCCGGGCGGAAGCTCGCGAGCGCGCGGATCGCCTCGGCCAGACCGAGGTCCAGGGCGCGCGCGGCCGCGAGCGCGGCGAGCGCGTTGTACGCGTTGTAGAGGCCGGGGATCGGGACGCGGACCGGCTCGAACACGTTGCCGACCGTTCCGGCGAGCACGAGCTCGCTGCCGCTGGGCCCGAGCGTGACTTTGGTCGCGGCGACGTCGCGGGGCGGACGCGTGAGACCGCACGACGGGCAGGACCAGTCGCCCACGTGGGCGAGAACGACACGCGCGTACGTGAGAGGCGACTTGCAGCGCGGACAGCGCGTCGCGTCGCTGATCGCCTGCGGGATGACGCCCCCCACGTCCGGATCGTCGACACCGAAGAAGACGGTCTTCGCGTCGCGTCGGAGCGCGAGATACGCAACAAGCGGATCGTCGGCGTTCAGCACGAGCGTCGTGTCCCCGGGTAAGCCGGCGAGCGCGTCGCCGATTTTCCTCGCGAGCGTGTCCAGCTCGAAGTAGCGATCCATCTGATCGCGGAAGAGGTTCGTCACGACGAC
>VBDV01000071.1 GCA_005882765.1 Chloroflexota bacterium
CGCGAGTCCAGTCGGTGAGGCCGAACACCCGCTGTCCGACCGACAGCCCCGTCGTGCCATAGCCGAGGACGGTGACGACTCCGGCCAGCTCGTGCCCAGGGATCGACGGTGTTCGGTCACGGTCGAGGCGATCGGTCCAGGTCGAGGGCCACGCCATCTCAGTCGGGACGAATCCCGACGCATGAACCTGAACGACGACGTCGTTTATCGCTGCCCGCGGCTCGGGCCGCTCCACCAGCCTCATCCCGGCCGTTCCCGCAGCGTGGTCCGTCACCACTATCGCCTTCATCGTTCACCTCCTCGTGTGTCGTATGTCGTGGAGTGTGACGACGAGTCACCCCCAGTGTCCGTTATGGGTCACGGGTCGGGGCCGGATTGGTGCTAGGCAGGGCTGGCGCAGCCTGTTCGGAATTCCGCGAATTCTTTCGGCGAAGGCGTCCACCACGATTGTCTATCTGTAGATCAGCCGCCCTTTGGACTCAGCCCGCCAACCGGAGCCACCCACGCTCGTCTTGGACCAGCTGAGTTGTTATCACTTCCGCGTGCTTGACCCCCGTCTTCCGCTCCGATGTAGCAACCGGTTGCGCCTGTCCATTGACCTAAGCAGTCGTGGTCGTCAGCTCATCGAAGCGCTGATCCCTGTCGGCTCTGGTTCGCCGCCGCGGCGGATCCGCAATGTCATCGGCCCATCGGGAGTGTGACCTCGACCTGCTCGCTGCACGGCGGCAGTGTCGAGATCGGTCGCGATCTCCTGACCGCCGATCGCGATGACTCGGTCGCCTTCGCGCAGGCCAGCCGCCAACGCCGGACTGTCGGCTCGTGAACGACGCACCTTGAGGCCATCGGGTCGTATTTCGGGAAGTGTCATTTCAACCCGAAGCCGCAAGAGGACATCTGCATCGTCACTCGGCGCCCGCAGCGTCGCGCTCACGGACGACGACATCGGAGACACCCACGTGTTCGTCTCGGACCAGCCGGGTTGTTTCAACATTGGGGACATAGAGTCGGGGTGTTCGCGCGACCATCAATGTTGCAACGGTGCGGCTGTGTTGGCATATCTGAGGTTGGCTGCGGCATGGAGTCCCCGCCGGTTGTGACCTCTGTTTACCACGATTGTCTCGACGCGGTTCGCGACGTCCTCACACCGATCGATGGCTACCTCAAGAAGCCGGTGGATAGCCTTCTATTTGACGACATCGCCACTCAAATGAACCGATCAACGAACATCGCCAGGGCTCCAGCGATCAAGGCGGTCGCGGTGACGTGGTGGGCGGGTTCGTCGCGTTCGCTGACCAGACCCAATGGCACCGCTGTGAGGAGGAAGGCGACAATCCCGCTGCCGACGTCCTGGGCGCTCAATCCGAGCAGGAACGGGTTATCGACATCGAGGTTGTCCCCGTTGCTCAGCTGGAGCACCACGCGCCAGAGGATCCATGCGACGAACGTGGCGATCGCGGCGGTCCCAAACCGTCGGCGCGGGCGCGACCAGGGATAGCGCCAGTACAGCACCGCCGCGACGATGACCGCCGCGAGCAGCGCACCAACGACGTAGATGAGAGAGTCCTGAGCTACTTCTGCGATGCTACCGATGGCAGCAGCAGGTGTTTTGGGAGGACAACCATGAAGTGGATCACGCGCGAGCATCCCCGGGTCGACAGGGTGGCCTGCCCCTGGCTGATCGAAAGGTTCGTCGACAAACAGGCCGAGTTCATCTACGTCCCGTCGGATCAGGTCGCGGCCGAGGCGCAGAAGCGAGGTGCCACGCCTTACGACATCAAGGATGTCGAGCTCGGACATCACGGAGCGGAGTGCAGCTTCGACGCGTTCGTGCACAAGTACGGGCTCGAGAAGGATCCGGCGATGGCCTACATGGCCAAGGTCATCCGTGGCGCGGATACCGCTGACAAGACGATCACGCCCGAGTCGCAGGGCGTCGAGGCGATCCTCGATGGGATAAGGCACGTTCACTATCCGAACGACCAGAAACAGCGCGAGGCGTCGCGACCGCTGCTCGACGCGCTCTACGCCTTCTGCCAGAAGAAGGTGGAGGCAAAAGCGGCGTGACCCTGCGGCACGTTGGCTTCACGCCTGTGCCGCCCGGTCTCAAACCAGGCTTCGATCACGCCGACACTTACCTCACGCGGACCGGCAACCGGCTCTACGTCGCCCACACCGGCGCCGATCGAGTGGACGTGCTCGACTGCCGCAGCGGCGCCTACATCGGAGCCATTACCGATCTGCCTGGCGTAGCCGGTGTCCTCATCGACAGCGAGCAGGACCTGCTCTTCACGTCTGACCGCACGGCGGGACGGGTCAGTCTCTTGCGGTGTTCGGACCAGACGCTCATTGATCGGGTACCGGTCGGTCCGCGGCCAAACGCGCTCGCGTATGACCAAAGGTTCCGGCGGCTCTTCAGTTTCAATCTCGGCGACCCCGCGGGGACCAACTGCACGGCCTCGGTCATTTCGGTGGAAGAACGCCGGGTCACGACGACGATCGTCCTCCCGGGCCGCCCGCGCTGGGCCCTTTGCGACGACGCGACCCGCTCCGTCTACGTGAACATCGCGGAGCCGGCGACGATCGGTGTCATCGAAGCCGATGTCCTGATGATGTCCGGCACGATCCCGATCCCGGCTGCCGGCCCGCATGGGCTGGCGATCGTGCCTGAGGAGCGCGGCGCCTCGCTCTGGTGTGCGGCCGACGCCGGAGCGCTCGTCGTGATCGATCGGGACTCCCGCGCAGTGGAAGCGACGCTGCCGCTGCCGGGTGCTCCCGACGTCGTGATGTACGACCGCGACCTCGGCCGGCTCTACGTGGCCGTAGGCAGTCCAGGGACCGTCTCCGTATTCGACATCCGCCAGCGTGCACACCGCGAGACGATCGAGACGGAAGAGGGCGCGCACACGATCGGCTGGGATCCGGCGAGCCGTCGGCTCTTCGTCTTCGAGCCTAAGAGTTGCGGTGTGGCGATCTACGAGGAGAGCGCGTGAGCGTTGGGGGTCCGCCGTGCCTGTCGCTGGGACAGATCGCCGGCTACTTTGTTCGCCTCGGAAGCTTCGGGTTCGGCGGCCCGATCGCCCTTGCCGGATATATGCAGCGCGATCTGGTGGAGCGACGGCGCTGGTTCACGCAAGAGGAGTACCTCCAAGGCCTGGCCGTGGCGCAGACCCTGCCCGGTCCGCTCGCCGCGCAGCTCGCGATGTGGCTCGGCTACGTGCGTCGCGGGTTCTGGGGCGCGGTCGCGGCAGCCGTGCCGTTCATCTTGCCGCCATTTGTCATCGTCAGCATCGTCGCCGCGCTGTACGTCGCGTTCCGTGGAACGACTGTCATCCAAGCGCTCTTCTACGGCATCGGCCCAACGGTCATCGCGCTGATCCTCCGCGGCGCGTGGAAGCTGCTCGGGGTGACGGTGAAGAACGACCGCCGGCTCTGGGTGATCTTTGCAGTCGTCACGCTAATCACGTTTGCCGTTCGCAGCGAGGTGGCGGTGCTCTTCGTGCTCGCCGGGTTCCTCGGCGTGCTGCTCTATGCGCCACCGGGCTGGCTTCGGCGACTCGCGATCTCGCCGGCGGCGATTCCGATGGGACTCGGCACGCTCGTCACGCAGGCCGCCGATCCGAACGTGCTCCTGCAGCTCGGGATCTTCTTCTTCAAGGCCGGAGCGTTCACCTTCGGGTCCGGGCTCGCGATCGTGCCGTTCCTCCAGCAGGGGGTCGTGCGCGACTACGGGTGGCTCTCGGAGCGCGAGTTCCTCGACGCCGTCGCCATGGGCATGATCACGCCGGGGCCGGTGGTCATCACCGCCGTGTTCGTGGGCTATCTCGTCGCGGGCCTTTCGGGCGCGACGGTCGCGGGCATCGGCGTGTTTCTGCCGCCGTTCCTGATGGTGGTGCTCTTCGCGCCCTGGATCATTCGCTACCGAAAGCACCCAGCGGTGCAGGGCTTCACGAAAGGCGCGACTGCCGCCGCGGCTGGGGCCATCGTCGGCGCCGCCGGTGTCATCGCGACGCAGGTGCTCGTCGACGTTCCGACGATCTCGATCTTTGTCGTCTCGTTCCTCATCCTCTGGCGAGCGAGGGTTCCCGAGCCCGCTCTAGTCGCAACCTCTGCGATCGTGGGCCTGGTGCTCTTCGGGCTCCGATGAGCCGCGAGCGCGCGCGCAGCGGTCTCACGCGTGAGCTCGGGGTGCTCACCACGACGCTCTTCACCGCAGCGATGATCGTGGGGACCGGCATCTTCGCCGCCTTTGGGGCCGCGACTAACGTGGCCGGCAGCGGAATTCTCGTCGCGATGCTGCTCGGCGGCAGTGTCGCGCTCGCGACGGGCATCAGCGCGGCTCAGCTGGGCGTCAACTTCCCCGAAGAGGGTGGGGCCTTCACCTGGGCCCGGCAGTTCGACCACGACACGATCGGCTTCATCGCCGGCTGCGGCTATCTCGGCAAGGTACTCGTCTCGATGAGCGTGATCGCACTCGCATTCGCGACATACGTCAGCCAGGCGATTCCAGGTCTCCCCGCGCACCTGGCGGCGGCGATCGCCGTGTTGGGGATGACTGGCCTCAACGTCTTCGGCATCGAGCTGACCTCGAAGATGCTGATCGCGCTGCTCGCGGTCCTGGTCGGCCTGCTCGCGTTGTACAGCGGCGCGGCGGTCGGTGCGGTCGATCCGGCGAATCTCGGGCCGATCCTCGGCGACAATGGGCCGCTCGGGTTGCTCGCCGGTGCGGCGATCTTCTTCTGGTCGTGGGACGGGTTCATGCGCGCGGCGATCATGGCGAGCGAGGTCAAAGACCCGCGACGCGCCATCCCGTTCGGGATCGTCGGCGGGGTCGCGATCGCCGCCGTGGTGTTCCTCACGGTTGGCGCGATCACGCTCGGCGTCCTCGGTGCCAATGCGGTCGGTGCCGAGGACACGCCGTTGCTGGCCGCAGGAAAGAAGGCCGCCGACTGGGCATTCTGGGTGGTACTCGCGGCGGCGATCGTGGCAACCCTCGTCGACATGCTCGGAGTCCTGCTCACCGGATCGCGCGTCGTGCTGGCGATGGCGAAGGCCCGCGAAGTACCTGAGTGGTTCGCGCGGGTGCATGAGCGACTTGGGACGCCGGTGCGCTCCGTCGTCGCGCTCGGCATCGCAAGCGCGGCCCTGGTGCTGGTCTTCGACCTCCGCCCGCTCATCGAGGTCGCGAGCGCCTTCATGCTGGTGTGGTACCTCGTCACGCACTACGCCGCACTCGCGCTCCCGAAGGAGAAGCGGATCACGTCGCTGCTCTTCTCCTGGTATGGGATCGTCGGCTGCGTCGGTCTGCTTGTCGCGCTTCCGCCGCCGGCGCTCGCGGTCGCAGGTGCGGCCTTTGTTGCGTTGCTCGGCGCTCGCTGGGTCATCCGCCGCGCGAGTCTGCCGACGCGCCGATGACGGCGCAGCAAGACGGACCGAAACGGTAGGTTCCGTGTCGAGAACGATTGTTACTGGCTTACTGGCTCGGACCGCCACGTGGCGTCACGCCACGGTACGTCTCTGGAGACTCCGCAATGACTTTGACGTCGGCTCGCTCTTCGCTCCGCTGCTGGTTGCTTATGAGGCCGAACGCTCCAGCACCGCGACCTGCCAGGTCAATCCGCGGTGCTCGAGGACGGGGCGGAAGCCCGCGGAGGCCGCAGCCGCCAGGATCCGGCGCGGATCGTGTGTGTAGATGCGGAAGCCGCAACCACGAATCTGGAACCAGGCGGTGGCGAGCCGCGCGCCGATTCGCCACCACCAGCGGTCGGGCGGGAAGCTGAGAGCCAGCAGGCGGCCAGCGTGGGTCGTGGCAGCGCGCACCAGAGCTTCCATGTCCGGGTAGCAGCAGATCACGCGGTGCAACACGACGACGTCTGCGCCAGCGATCTCCGGACCGGACTCAGCGAAGTCCAGCACCTTGCGGTCGACGCGCTCTGCCAGCCCGACAGTTGCGAGGAGATGGCCGGCCGCCGACTCGTAGGTATCGACGATCTCGACGTTCGTCGCCCGCAGTGCGCCGGCGCGCAGGAGCTCGACCTGGATGGCGCCGATGCCCCCGCCGACTTCGAGAACAGTCGTGCCAACAACTCCCCTATTAATGATCGCGTCGACGATGCGCCGCCCAGTCGCATCGAGTCCGCTCTTCAGGTATCGCCGCAAGTCTTTCTTCGCGTTCTTCTCATCGAAGAGCTTGGCGTAGGCGTCCGCACCGCAGCACGTCGGCATCTGTGCTCCCGCTAAGGGGCGCCTGGATTGTCCGCGGAGTCAGCGCTCCCGGACGAGCCACCACGTGACCATCATGCCCTTTCCCTTCACCTCCGTCGGTCCGCGCAGCTCGCACACGAAGGCCTCCGAGATCAGGCGGTAGGTCGCCTCGGTGATCTGGATCCGACCCGCTTCGCCAGTGGACTCCATGCGGGCCGCCGTATTCACGGCGTCACCCCAGACGTCGAATACGAACTTTCGCCGGCCGATGACGCCACCGATCATCGGCCCAGAGTTCAGGCCGATACGGAAGTCGAGACATCGTCCCCCGGAGCGCCGACGTTCGTCCACGAAGGCGAGCATGCCGAGGGCGAGCCGAGCCGCAGCGGCAGCGTGGTCGTCCCGGGCGCCGGGGACGCCGGCAACCCCCATCCAGTTGTCCCCGATCGTCCGGATCTTCTCGACGCCGTAGCGGTCGGCGAGCTCGTCGAACGCCGCGACGTGCTCGTCAAGCAGCGCGACCATCTGCGAGGGCGGGAGCTCGACGGTCAACGGCGTCGAGTTCACGACGTCGGCAAATATGACCGTCGCGGCGTCGTACGCGTCGGCGATCACTTCCTCGCGCTCGCGTAGGCGCTGTGCGATGGGCGCGGGCAGGACGTTCAGGAGCAGTCGCTCCGACCGGCTGCGTTCCGCTGCGACCTGCCGCGCGTAGGCGGCGATAAGCGCGAACGCGACACCGGAGATCGTGGCGATGTTCGCGACGAAGAACACCGTGACGACCCATTCGGGCAGGTTGTTCGTCACCCGCGGCTGAACGAGCGCCGCGAGCACGACGATCCCGGCAAACGCGGCGAGCCACGCGATCCCCGTGCGAATACCTCCGAAGACAAGACCCGCGAATGGCGCAAGAACTGACCAGAGCACGACGCCACTCGAGGGTTGGAAACCGCCCAGCGCGACGTGCACGAGGAAGGGAAGAAAAAGGATGATCAGCGACTGGCCCGCGACCGCCCACTGGAGCTGGCGGGTCCGCGAGAAAGCGGCGAGGTTCGCGAGCGCGAGCGGCGTGTACAGCAGCGGCACGATGGCGGCCGCTGGCTCGTGGTACGCGAGATATACCCCTGACCAGACCGGATCCGGGGCTACTACGGCAAGGGAGAAGAGGACGAGGAGTCGTTTCTGCCTACGCAGCTCGGGCGAATCGGCGAGATCAGATCCGATCGCGAGGATCCGGTTGATGACGCGGGCTGCTCCCGACATTCAGAAGTGTGACGTTACGCCGCGGTGGATAAGAGCAGCGCGGCGAATGCGCCGAGCTCAATACCCGCTTCAGGACGCCAGTCGCAGCCAACCGCGCTCGTCTCGGACTAGCCGAGTTGTTTCAACATTGGGGACATAGACTCCCGTCTTCCGCTCCGAGACAGCGGCCTGGATTGCGCGATGGCTAAGAAGTTGCTTCCGGGTCCAGTTGGCGATGCCCCTACCAAAAGGCCTGAGCCTCGAAATAGACGAAACGCTCCGCTACCGATTCGTCACTCCTCCGATCTAGGCTCAGCCACCTGCGCGAGGCTGATCTCAAGCAAATGCGTTGCGGCAGCGCAAGCGTTGCTGCGGCGTGACTGCAGCGACCGCGGTGAGCTAGTTGGCAGCTCGTATTGCGAAGCGCCTGACACGTGTGCTGCGCGCCCTCGCAGCTGGCCTCGGCCGTTTGCTCGTCGCAATCGCGACTGGGTTGCTGGTCTTGTTCGCGTACCTGTTGGTCTACGGGCGTTTCGACCCAGCTCTCACCCAGCTGGAATGGTGGCTGATCCTTGCGACCGTCCTGACGGCAGGCTTTGCGGTCCTAGTCCCGTGGCCGGGGGCGTACGACTCAGGCCCATCGAAGGCCTCGGTCAATGGTTCCCCCGCCGGCCTCCGCCGTCTATTCGCCTCGCTCGCCGCAGCAACTCTCGGCCTCGTCGTTGGTTACGCCGTGTATTACGGCCGCCTCGAGACCCGGTTGGGTGACTGGTTCCTCGCGCCGACCCTCCTCGTCCCACCGGTGGCGTACTTAACACTTCTCGCGCATCCCCGGCTCCACAACCCATTCGTTCGGACGCGCGGGCGCGCGGTCTTCAGCGTCGCTGCAGCCATCGGGATGATCGTAGGTCTCGGCGCTTTGCCCGATCGCGCCGTTCTGACCGCGCCGGCACAAGTCTCGTCGCCTCAGTCCACCGCCCCGCGCGTGACCTTTGGCCCTGTCGTTCGGTTCACGAGCGCGGAGCTCGGCTATCGCATCGATCTCCCCACGCCCTTCCGTCGCTCTTCCTGCGAGTCACGGAACTGGGGTAGCGGTACGCGCGGCGAGGTCTTCGTCATCGCGCCTGAGGGGGAAGAGGTCGTCACGGACTCGTCGCTGGACACGCAAGCGCCAGGCGTCGAGGTCATCGCAGAGCAAAACCCCGATCGCGTCTCGGCGCGCGAATGGATCGACAGCAACTTGCACTACGGTGTCGGCTCGATGATGGGACAACAATATGAGGAGACCGTTCTCGACGGACGGCCAGCGGTCCTTGTTCGCGGCGGCCTTCCGATGGGCAACGCTTATGTCATGCCGGTGGGGCCGCTGATGTACACGGTCGGCGGCCGGTGGGCGGCCTCGGACGTGGCGCTGGGATGGATCGAGAGCTCCTTCCACATCCTCAGCGAAACCGAACGGCGTGCTCTTCCCACTGCGGCTCCGGCCTTGCCCGTCGCGTCACGCTCGGCGGAAGATGTCGCGGACGCACTTGCGGACGGTTTCGCTCGGCATGACCTCCACGCGCTCGAGGCGCTGATGACCGAGTGCATGGTGTCGAGGCGCGTCGCTGCTGACTCGTTGACGCAGGGTCGAGCGCGTTACACGCGCGGGCTTGCCAGCCTCATGAGCAATGGGCTCGTCGTGGCCGTGCAGGCGCGTCCGATCGTCGTCGGACCGACCGCCGGCGCCGACGCTTATGTCAGCTCGACCTGGGGCGACGCCCAAAGCCAGGCGGTCAAGTCGAGCACAGTCATCGATCTGCTCCTCGAGAATCGGGACGGTCGCTGGTTCTGGAGCGGAACGCTATTGGACCTGCCATAGCTCGATGAGCCCGTCGGACGCTTCTCTTCTGGACCGCGTGCCTCAGGTAGGTCAGGTGTCAGGTCGCAAACCTAAGCACCCATGCTCGTCTTGGACAAGCTGAACTGTTATCACATCCGCGTACTTGACCCCGGGTTTCCGTGATTCCGTCCGTGACCATCGCCGAGGTAACAAACGGCCACTTGTTCCCACTCTTGAGCTTGGCTGCGCGGTAGAGGCAAAAGCCGGTCGTGAGTGCTCGGGGCCGGCACAGAATCAGTTTTAGCCGGCGAAGTGAGACGGCACCGCGACTAAGAGAGTCCTGTTGGGGGATGCCTGCCAGACGTGCTAGGAGGAAGCCTGGCGTCTGTGATGGACTCGCTCCCGTTGGCGACTACGGAGTCATTTCGCGGTTTGTGTAGGACTGGCCGGCCTCGGCAATTGTCGTCATGACCCGCCGCATTGGCATCAGGGTGCTGGTCCTAGCGGGGCTACTGCTCGGCGGCTGCGCAACTCTGACGGAGCAGAGTGCCGTCTCATCAACGCCCCCAACATCAACGGCCACCGTGACACCAAGTGCTTTCACGCCCACGCTCACTACGGTTACACCGACTCCCGTTCCCACGACTACGTCGACTTCCGTCCCCACGACGGCTCCGACACCCGTGTCCACGCTCGCACCGACTGCGGCGCCCGCGCGCGCGCCCGCACCGATCATGAAGAACGGGTACGCTGTCTGTGATCCGAGCAGTCCCACAGCATGTCTTCAGCCGGGGGTGTACTGCGATCCGGCGACTACGGTAAAGTGTTCGAACCCGTACCCGGGGTACACTCCGAAGCCAACGCCGACGGTCTTCGTGGTACACCCGGAGAATTACACCATCACTTTGAACGGGTACCATCCGATCGTCACCAACTCGCAGTGCTGTTCCGTGCAACTCGGGGTGACGCCAGGATATGCAATCTCGTTTGCATCGGTGTCATTCAGTAATCCGACGACACTGGTGTGCAGCACGATCGTCCCAGCTTCGGGGTGTTCGTTCAACGCGGCCCCGGGAACCTCTACCTCATCGGGCTTCATCACGATCACTTGGGCTGGAAACCTCAATACGACGTACGCGGTCCACGTCATCGTCACCTGGTTCGGTGGAGCAGTCACGAAAAGATGGGATGGAAGCTTCTAGGATTATCACCCGGTGCCCGTACTGGGAGAGTCCGCACCACTGTGACCGTGAGTCTTGTAGCCGCGGCAGGGTTGGGTGTGGGCGTCGGCCGCGCGCCCCTTCGGCACGATTCACTGATCCTTTCGTCTGCTAACCGCAAGCCGGAGCCAGCCGCGCTCGTCTCGAATCAGCCGGTTTGTTTCAACATTGGGGCCAGACTCCCGTCTTCCGCTCTCGGTTTGCGGATCGCCGCGAGGAAGCTCTAACCAAAAGCCGTAGTCGGCGACGCGCACCCGGCAAGTGAGGACGACGGGTCGCGTCACCGACTCAAGATCTAGCTGACTGGCACCCTGGCTTCGTAACTCGATAGCTGCTCGCTCATGGGCCCAGGCGGCGGGCTGTTCAAATCCGCGCCGGTCAACTCCGCAAGACGCCGCTTGAACCAGATGTCGAACTCGTCCTGCGACCGCGCGAAGAGATCCAACGCGCGCGTGAAGTCAGGACTTTCCATGTAGCCAATCAGCAGATCGGCCATCGGGGTCTGCTGCAGGTACCAGGATTCTTTCGGAATGCCGATGCGCTCTTCGGACCTCGCGAATTCAGCCTTGCGAGACCCTTCTAGCTCTTTGAAGAATGCGCGGGCGTCTTCAGTTTTGCCGGAGATCACGGGCAACGCGAAACAGACTTGATCCATGGTCGCTCCCCCTCTTCGCTCTCGCCCAGCGGCGAGCCCTCACTCGCAGCCTATTCTCCGCCCGCGCTGCAACTCAGCGCGTGCGAAGGATCGTGCCCTCGCCGCCCACCACCGTGCCCGTGTCGGCATCGCTGAAGAACACGCCGAAAAGATCGGAGTGCGTGTCGCTGAACTCTGGGGTCCACGTCACGCCGCCGTCCGTGGTCCGGAGGATCGTTCCATACCGCCCGACCACGATCCCGTTGTTCGCGTCCGTGAAGAAGACGCCGAGCAGATGCTCGTTCGTGCCGCTCGGCTGGTGCGTCCAATTCGCGCCGCCGTCTTCGGTACGCAGGATCGCACCGAAGTTCCCGATCGCTGTCCCGTGATTGGCATCCGTGAAGTGCACTTCCCGCCAGTCTCCGCCAAAGCTGCTGAACTGAGGAGTCCACGTGACGCCACCGTCAATCGTACGGAGGATGGTTGGCCCCAAGATGTTGTAGTTGTATCGGCCCACTGCGGTTCCCGTGCTCGCATCGCCGAAGGACACCCCCAGGAGCGCCACCGTCGTACCGCTGTCCTGCCGGGTCCATGTCACACCACCGTCGATCGTGCGCAGGATCGTCCCGTTGCCCCCGACGGCGATGCCCACGCTCGGATCGGGGAACGAAACGCTGTTGAGCGACTCGGTCGTGCCGCTCGTTTGGGCAGCCCAGGTCGCTCCACCATCCGTGGTCCGGAGGATCGTTCCATTCGAGCCCACGACGATGCCGGTGTTGGCGTCGAGGAAGGAAGCGCCGTCGAGCGTCTCGCTCGTGCCGCTCGGCATCCGATCCCAGATTCTGCCTCCGTCGACGGTGCGCATGATCGTGCCTCCGGCTCCGACCGCGATGCCGTGATTCGAGTCGGCGAACGCTACGTCGAGAAGAAGCCAATCCGTACCGGCAGACTGCTCCGTCCATGTCGCGCCGCCGTCGGTGGTACCGATGATGAGACCTTCCGCTCCGACAACCGTAGCGGTGCCGGCGCCGTGGAGAGCTACTGCCGCGAGGCGGAGCCAGTTGAAGCGTGGTTGCTGGAGCCACGCGACGCCGCCGTTGGTCGTGCGGAGGATCACGCCGTCAGCGCCGACGGCGAAGCCGTTGCTGGCGTCGGCGAAGTCGACCCCGGACAGCCAGACCGTCGTGCCGCTGGACTGTTTGTCCCACGTCACGCCTCCGTTCGAAGTCCGAAGAATCGTCCCCCCGACCCCCACCGCGGTACCGGTGATCGCGTCCGTGAAAGACACACCACTCAGGTCAGCGAGCGTCGGAGTCAACTGCGAGAGCCAGGTCAGGCCTCCGTTGATCGTTCGCACGATCGTGCCACCAGTTCCTACCGCCGTACCCATCAGGGCATTGGTGAAGACGACGCTGTTGAGATTCTGCGTAGTGCCGCTGGCCTCTGGAGACCAGGTCGCCCCACCGTTCACGGTTCGCAGGATCGTGCCGACTGACCCGACCGCTGTCCCGGTGTTTGCGTCCGTGAAGGAGACGCCGTACAGGTCTCGCGTGGTACCACTGACCTGCGCTGTCCACGTAGCGCCGGCGTCCGCGCTCCGCAAGATCGTGCCGGATGCTCCCACCGCTGTTCCCGCGTTCGGGCCGGCGAAGGACACCCCTCGGAGATCCTGCGTTGTACCGCTGGATATCTGCGTCCACCTACGCCCACCGTCCGTCGTGCGCACGATCGTTCCCAGCTCTCCGACGGCGACCATCGTGCTGGCGTCCACGATCGCGATCGACATGAGCGGGTTCCCTTGGGGTAGTGGATTCGACCATGTCCATCCCGTGTACGCGTACGCGGATCGGACGAACGTCGATGTCATCAGAACCACTACAAGGCTGAGCGTGGTAAGCCACGACGCGACGACGGTTGCTCGCCGAACGGTCGAGCCTTCTCGCGTCTGGGTAGAGTCGTCCATTAAGCGCGACCCTACGAAAGCGCTGATTGCGGCGCGTCAGGCAAATCACTTACGGAAGGCCCGGATGTTCAGGCATCTAATCGGCGCGGGTCAGGAGGTCGCACGATTGGCCGAAGCGAGTTCAAGCGCCGCGGGCTGATGTCGGGACGCTCTCCAACTCAGCATGCGGCACAGTGCTTGCACGGCGGGCAAACGCGGAACGCAGCGGGGGCGCCACGACGTGGGACAGGTCAATGTCAATCCGAGCACGCCGACTGGGCCGAACTACAGACTTGCAACACCAATACGAATCAGAAGTCGCTGCTCGATGCGCTCGCGCTAGTGGCCTAACCAAAGGGTCAGGAGGAAACAAACATGGGAATCATCGCTTGGATCATCGTGGGACTTATCGCGGGGTGGCTCGCTGGACTGATCATGAAGGGGGGCGGGTACGGGCTGATCGGAGACCTCATCCTCGGACTCATCGGTGCCCTAGTCGGCGGCTGGCTCTTCTCGCTGATCCTGCCGAGTGCCGAGCCGAGCGGTCTGATCGGCTCGATCATCGTCGCCACGATCGGCGCGGTCGTCCTCGTCGCGATCGTGCGGCTCATACGTGGACGACCCGTGCGAGCGTAGGAGATCCCTTCGAGAGCCTATCGCGCGGCTGCCGGCGGAAACCGGCAGCGCGCGCACCCGCGTTCCTTCTCACGTTCGGGGGTCGAGCGCATCGCAGTCGCGCCGCCGAGTCAGTGCCCACTGCAACTGAACGATTCGTTGAATGAGAGAACGCTATTGGTCACGGACCAGTCTCAGTTTGCGTTTGGGTTGATGGCGCTCTCGCGCGTGGTTGAAGAGCAACTGCGGCCGCCTTCGACTCGATTGGGTTGCAAAGGACAGGTGTCTGCCGAGTCGGCGCCATCGGAGCGCATCGCGCCCAAAAGGCGACCGCAGACTACGCGGACATGGAAGGACCGCGGAAGTGGCTTGCCGGCCGCTTCGAGGGTCAGGGCCGCAAGACGATCGGGTGGGCCTTTGCCATCGCCGCACTGCTCCTTTTTTCGCTCGGTATCCCGGGAAGGACGGGGCTTAGCGTCATCGGTACGCTGCCGGCCGACGGCAGCACCGACGTTCCCGTATCCAGTGGCATCGAGATCACGTTTTCCGGCGCGGACCTAGGCAACCCGCTCTCTTACTTCTCCATCGAGCCTTCGGTCTCGGGGCGTTTCGAGACGCACAAGAACACCCTCGTATTCATACCGTCTCAGCTGCGTCCAGCCGCGACCTATCGGGTCTCCGTGAGTAAGGGTTTCGGGGTTCAGTTGATCGGGCCCGGCCTGGCTGACGATTTCAGCATGAGCTTCACCACTGCCGCCATCAGACAAGCAACACCGCCCGGAATCATCCTGCCCGACGGCCCGTTCGAGTTCCCGACCAAGGATCCCCCGGTCATCGAGGTCGACAGCACATCCGAGATCGAAGGGGCCAACGTCGCGACCGCGGTCTACCGCTATACGGACG
>VBDV01000072.1 GCA_005882765.1 Chloroflexota bacterium
TGGATTCGCACAGGGCGCTCAGTTCTTCGCGAACGACACGAAGCTTCTCCTCAACTACTCCACGGATGTGAGGCGTACCGCGCTCGTTGCCTACGACCTCGCGACAGACACCTCCGAGACGCTCATCGAGCCCGAATACGGGTCGATCGACCAAAAGGTCTTCGTGAATGCTGAGCATGTCTGGTACGAGACCTTCGATGGCAAGAAGGTGCCAGCTCTTCTGTACCGGCCAAAGGACATCGCCCCGGGCGAGAAGCTGCCGGCGCTGGTACACGTCCACGGCGGACCGACCGCGCAATGGTTCCGCGGATTCGATCCGTTCGCGCAGTTCCTCGTGGACCGCGGGCTCGTCGTGCTCGAGCCGAACATCCGCGGATCGACCGGCTACGGCGTCGAGTTTCGCGACGCGGCGCTCAGGGACTGGGGCGGCGCCGATCTCGAGGACGTCGCGGCCGGCGCGGAGTATCTCGCGTCGTTGCCATATGTTGACGCTGACCGGCTCGTGGTGTTCGGTGGAAGCTATGGCGGGTTCATGACTTTCATCGCGGCCACGAAGAAGCCGGCGCTCTGGCGTGCCGCCGTTTCGTGGGTCGGCATCAGCGACCTGCACCGGATGTGGGACGAGAGCAAGGAGCATTTCCGGTATTTCCTTCGCGAGCAGATGGGCGATCCGGAGAAGGACCGCGAGCTGTGGCGCGACCGCAGCGCGATCGAGTTCGCCGATCGCCTGGAGGCAAAGCTCCTCATGGTCCATGGGGTGAACGATCCGCGCTGCCCGGTTTCGCAGTCGCGCATCTTCCGCGACAAGCTCGTTGCGCTGGGGAAGCGAGAAGGCGACGACTTCGAGTACGTCGAGCTCGCCGACGAGGGTCACGGGAGCGCCGACATTCAGCAGAAGATCCGCACGTTCACGATCCTCGCCGACTACCTGGAGCGGGTCCTCTAGAGACGTCCGGCTTCGGTGGCTGGCTGGCGCGCGCGGCGGACGAGCTGCGACGCGCCGGCAAAACCGAATAGCGCGAGACCGGCGACGTCAGCGGTGATGCCCGGGGCGAGCAGCAGCAAACCGCCGGCGATCAGAAGCGCCCGCTCGAGGAGATCGGTCGGGCCGAGCAGGAATCCGCCGACGCCGGCGACCAGAGCGATGATCCCGACCGCGGCCGAGACCGACGCGAGGATCGCGTCCGGGATGGTCGATCCGGTCCACAGGATCGCGAGGCCGTCGGGCTGCGTGAACATGAAGGGCACGAGGAAACAGGGCAGGGCGTACTTCCAGGTGAGCATCATCGTCTTGTAGGGGTTGCCTCCAGTGATCGCGGCGGCCGCGAATGGCGAGAGCGCGACCGGCGGTGATACCTCGGAGAGGACTGCGTAGTAGAAGACGAACATGTGCGCCGCGGGCGGCGCTACTCCGAGCGTGATCAACGCGGGGACGACCGTTGGTACCGCGACGAGGTACGTGGCCGTGATCGGAAGCGATAGGCCGAGCACCCAGAGGACGATCGCGGAGACAACGAGTGTCAGGACGAGGTTGCCAAGCCCAAGATCGAGGATGAGACGCGAGATCTTCAGGCCGAGCCCGGTCTGCAGAAGGATGCCCACCGCGATCCCGGCCACCGCGGTCGTCGCGCCGACGGGCAGTACCTGTTTCGTGCCGGCGGCGAGCGCCTTCACCAGCCTGCTCGGGGAGAGCGACGTCTCGCGCCGGATGTACGAGACGAGTATCGCCACAATGATCGACCAGAAGACCGCCGTGATCGTGGAGAAGCCCGCGACGAGGAAGACGATGATCGCGAACAGCGACGTGTACTGGTACCAGTATCGCTTCGTGAGCTCCCAGAAGCCCGGCGCGTCGAGTGCGATGGCGCGCGCACCGAGCCGGCGGGCGTCGATCTCGATCGTCAGCAGGATGCCGAGGTAGTAGAGGATCGTCGGCATCATGGCCATGACCACGACCTGCAGGTAGCTGATGCCAAGGATCTCCGCCATGAGGAACGCGGCTGGTCCGAGCACCGGCGGTGAGATGACCGCGCCGATACCGCCGGCTGAGAGGATCGCGCCGCTCGACTCCCGGTCGTGTCCCGCCTTTTTCAGCATCGGATAGGCGATGGACCCGAGCGTCACCGTCGTGGCGACGCCTGATCCCGAGACCGTGCCGAGGAGGAACGACGCGACCGTGACGGTGCGGGCCGCCCCCGTCGGGCGTTTCCCGGTCAAGGCGAACGCGAGATCGACGTAGAACTTCCCCGCGCCGGTGTAATCGAGGATCGCGCCGTAGATCGTGAACAGGATGATGAACGTCGCCGCGACCTGGAGCGGTGTGCCGAGCATTCCATCAAGGCCGAGGTACTGATTCGAAACGATGTAGTCGAGATCCTTCGGCGGTCCACGGAAGGGACCCGGCATGAAGTCGGCGAAGTACGCGTACGCGATCGCGGCGATGCCAATCGCGGGCAGATGCCAGCCGATGGTGCGACGCCCGGCCTCGAGTACCGTGACGATCGCGGTGACCCCGAAGGCGAAGTCCAACGCGTTCGGGTTGTTGACGCGGTAGATGACCGTCTCGAAGTTCAAAAAGACGTACCCCGTTATCGCGATCGAAGCACCGACGAGCGCAAGATCCACGACGTTCACGCGCTTGATGAACCGCGGATGCATCGGGTAGAGAAGGAACGTCAGGACGAGGATCGCCGTCAGAAAGATCATTTCGTAGATCTGCGGGGTCGTGATCGTCTGACCGAGGATCCGGAATGAGGGAACAAGCACGACACCCGTGAACGGGATCTCTGCGCCCGCCGCGGCGTAGTAGAGCGCGAAGAGCGTCGTCGCGACGGCGAGCCCCGTGACCAGGCGGTCCCACCAGCCGGTGAATGTGCGCGTCCTCGCCTCGGCTTCGTATTCCTCGATGAGCTCTTTGGTCTTGTCGTCGGCGAGGACCGCCTCGAGATCGGGGCGCGCGATGACCTCCGGCTCGATCGTCGGCCCGGTCATCGGGCGCCCGCGAGCACGGCGAGGAGCCAGGGACGGTCCTGCGCGCGAACGCGGATCACGGTCTCACCGAACTCAGGCTTCAGGACCACCCGCCAGCGCGACGTCGAAAGTGCCTGCTCCCCGGCGGGTGTGATCCGGATGACGAGCTCGGTGTCGGCAGCGACCGACCGCGGCGAGTCCTCGGTCCAGAGTCCGTTCAACTGGGCGGGCTCGCCCTTCCAGCCGAAGTACTCGATCGACCGAATGTCGCTCGATCGGACCCGCTGAATCCGGAGCGCGTTCCCCTCGCGTGCAAGCTCCTCGACGACGGTCACCTGGTAGATCGACTGGCGGTACGAGTACTGAAGCGGCTCGGCGTGATCGAGCGCACGCACGAACTCGGTCGTCCCGTCGCTCAGGGTCAGGACGGGCACGGGAGTGGCGAGTGCCACCCCCGCGGCCGTTACGACCGCCGCGACGAGCGCGACGAGAGCGTTATTTCTTCCAGACACCCTTCGACTTCGGTCTGCGCAGTGCCGCCGCCCTACGGGCGGTCTGCGCAGCAAGCCAAAAGGCTTCCCAACTGAAGCACCTACTTTTTCCACACGCCTTTTGACTTGTAGAAATCGATCGCGCCCTGGTGGTAGTCGATCGGCGAACCGACGACCGCCGATTCCAGGATGAGGTCGTTCGCGGCGGCGTGGACCTTCACCAGATCGGCCTTGTTGTCGAACATCGTCGCGAGGATCGCTTGGGCCAGCGCCGGATCGAAGCTCGACGGCACGACCAAAAGATTGGCGACTCCCGATACGGTCACGTCGGCCGCCGTGTTGTATGTGGTCTTCGGGATCTTGATCGGGAAGTAGAAGTTTCCGTATTTCGTCGACATCTTTTGGATGCTGTCCGCCAGATCCAGCATCTTGATCTTCGTACCGGTCGCGAGGTCCAGCACCGCAGGGACCGGCAGACCTCCGGAGAAGAAGAACGCGTCGATCTTCCCGTCCCGCAGCCTGTCCGCCGAATCCTGGGCACCCAGTCTCTCGCGAAAGATGTCGTTCGCGGGGTCCATCCCGTATGCCTCGAGGGTGCGGTTCGCGATGATCTCGGTACCGCTGCCGGCCGATCCCATCGACACGCGCTTCCCCTTGAGATCGGTCACCGTGTTGATGCCGCCCGACTCCTTTACGACAAGGTGCGTCAGGTTCGAGTAGAGGACCGCCAGCACCTTGGCATCGGCGGGCTTCTCAGGCGAAGCGAACGAACCCTTGCCGTTCACCGCGTCGAACGCCGTGTCCGCGAGCGTGAACGCGACGTCGGCCTTGCCGTCACGGATCAGCTTCATGTTGTCGACCGAGGCAGTGGTGGACTGCGCGCTCGCGGCTGTGCCCAGCTTCCGGTTCAAGAGGTCGGCGAGCCCCGCGCCGTACACGATGTAGACCGCGCCGGTGCCGCCGGTAACGATGTTGAGCGTCTTTCCCGTGAAGTTCGGCGTCCCGGTCGCCGATGGGGTCGGCGTCGATGCGGCGCGGGGCGCGCTGCACGCGACGGCCACGATCAAAGCGGCGACGAACAGGGTCACGAAGCGAATGGCATTTCGCATGTGCACCTCCCAGCGGTAGGAGCGGCAGTCTAGGACGTTCGGGGTCGCTGCAGCCGTGATGAGCGCCGAGCCTCGGCAGCCTTCATGCGCCGACGCTCCTCCTCTGTCTCGGCGAGCAGAGGGGGGAGGGAGACCGGTTGGCCCTGCTCGTTGGTCGCCACGAACACGAGGTACGCCGAGGCGACGTGGACGACGTTTCCGGTGAGCATGTCCTCCGCCTCCACGCGCACGCCGACTTCCATGCTGGTCCGGCCGACGTGATTCACGGACGCCTTCGCGGTGACGAGATGTCCCACGTAGACCGGGGCGAGGAACGAGAGCTGATCGATGCGCGCCGTGACCACGCGCGCTCGAGCGTGTCTGGTCGCTGCGGCTCCGGCGACCGCGTCGATGAGCTTCATGACCTCACCGCCGTGGACGTTGCCGTACGGGTTGGCGTCCGACGGAAGCATCGTCCGCGACATCACGGTCTTCGAGCCGGCCACGGTCTTCGCGTTCGGGGGCACGGCGCGATTCTGTCATCCGCGCCCCATTAGCATCGCCCGGTGACCGTTCTCTCTCGCGAAGAGCTCCGTGTGGCGCTGGCCGCCACGCCGCCGCTCATCGAGGACGCCGACATCCACCTCCAGCTGCAGCCGAACGGGGTGGATCTTCGCGTCGAGCGCGTGCAGCGACTGACCTCTCCCGGCTTGCTCGGCGCGGCGGACAACGTCCGCGAACCGGCGGCGCGTGAGGACGTCGAAGCGGACAAGGACGGCTGGTGGGATCTCCACCGGGGCGCGTACGTGATCACGTACCGCGAGAAGGTGAACCTTCCGACGGACCTTATGGCGCTCTCTCGCCCGCGATCGAGCCTGCTCCGCTCCGGCGTCGCGATCCACGGCGCGGTCTGGGACGCGGGCTATTCCGGTCGCGGTGAGGGCCTTATGGCGGTCCTGAACTCGCGCGGCTATCGCCTCCAGCGCGGCGCGCGCGTGGCGCAGCTCGTTTTCTTCCGACTCTCGGCCGCTACCGCGGAGGGATACAAGGGCAAGTACCACGGCGAGAACGTCTGACGGTATTTGACCCTCGCGCGCGACCCGAACCGTTCGCGAGCCGCCGTAGCCTGTAGCCCGATGGGTCAGCCGACGCCGGACCAGCCGTGATGCGTGGCCGCGTCGTCTGGTCCGCCGGCGTCGTCATGGCTGTGCTCGCGCTAGGTGCCGCGGTCGTCGTTGCCAGCGCGCTTCCGGCCGGATACGACTTCCGCGCGTACTGGCTCGCCGGGCAGCATCTCCTGAACGGCGCGCCGCTTTATCCCGGCCCCGACACGATCCTCGGCCTGCCCGACGAGTTCCGCTATCTGCCGATCGTCGCTCTCCTCTTCATTCCGTTCGCGGTTCTGCCCTACTCGATCGCGCTCGCGATCTGGACCGCCCTGCAAGTCGCGACCGCCGCCGCGGTGGGGATCGCGCTCATCCGCCAGCTTCCGCCGCTCTGGCGCCCGTGGGCCGCTGCGGGCTACGTCTTCTTTCTCGGCCTCGTACTCGAGGTGACCCTCGGCAACGTGAATCTCCTCTCGCTCGGCCTCGCGCTCGCCGCGTGGCGCTTCCGCGACCGTGCGCTTCCGGCGGGACTGCTCCTGGCCGCGGCCGTCGGCCTCAAGTTCCTGCCGCTCACGCTTCTCCTCTTCTATGTCGCGTCTGGCCGTTGGCGCCCAGTCGTGACCGGAGGTCTGATCGGAACCGCGGCACTCGCCGTCGGCGCCCTCCTGATGCCCGACCGCACCGCGGAGTACGTCCGCTTCGCTCCTCGGCTCCTCGAGCAGGATTGGGTCTACGCGCACATCGCGCGACCGGGACCGCCGGAGCTCGCTGGCTTGTTCTGGTCGGATTGGTTCCCGCTCGCGCTCGCCATCGGAGCCGTGCTTTTCGCGATCGCGGCGGGTATCGCCGCACGACGCGACCGCTGGAACGAGAACGCGTGGCACACGCTTACGCTGGCGACCGCGGGATACCTCGCGCCGTTCGGCTATTTCTGGACGACGTTCCTCATCCTGTCGCTGCCGCTGGCTGCGGAGACGCTGCGTCGCGCCGCAACGCGACCTGCGGGCGAGCGTGTGCCGATCGTCGCGCTCGTTGTCTGCTCGTGGGTCCTTATGGAGCCGCAGCAGACCGGAACGCTCGTGCCGATCCTCCTGCATCTGCTCGGGGTCGCGGTCCTCTTCGTGGTCGCGATCGTGACGGTGCTGCGTCCTGCGCCGTCGATCGTCGGACTCAGGCTACCCAGTACCACAGCGCGTACATCGCAGTGAAGCTCACGCTGATCGTGGCACCGAGCGCGACGTAGGCGAGGCCGGTCCAGCCTCGTGCGACGAGCGCCAGCACCATGAAGGCCGGGAAGACCGAGAGGTAGTACCGCGGCGACGAAGTGAGGGAGCCCGTCGCGACGGAGATCAGAAAGACGACCGTCGCGTAAGCCGCGAGGCTCGGCCGGAGGAAACGCCACGACAGAATCACCAGCGCCCCGATGAACAGGGTGAAGCCGAGAACGAAGTAGGGGAAGCCGTACACCTTCGGGTCGAAGAGATCGGTGAACGCTTCGAACGGCACCGACGGCCCCACACCCCAGTTCGCCTCGGCTGTCAGGATGGCCTTCGGGTCTCCGGTGATGCGCCAGAGCACGACGAGCCAGCCGACGAGCGCGACGGCAGCGGGTGCAGCGGCAGCGAGCGCGGCTCGCAGCCCCGACCGGCGGTACGCCTCGATCGCAAGGGGAAGCGCGACGGCGGCACCGATGAAGGGCCTCGTCAAAGCGGCGAGCGCACCCAGGGCCGCGGCCGGTAACCACTGGCCTCGACGCGCGTGATAGACCGCGCCGATCGAGAGCGCGATCAGGAGCGACTCGGGGTAGACGACCGCGAGGAACACGCTCGTCGGGAAGACGAGTAGGTACAGTGCCGCGCGCGTCCCCGCCGCGGCGTCGTGATCGATCGCCACAAGGCTCGCGAGATAGATGAGCGCGACGAGAAGGGCGACATTGGAGATCAGCACGCCGGCGGCGAGGTACGCATCACCGCTGCCGCCGAAGATCGTCGCCAGAACGCGAATCAGGAACGGATAGAGCGGGAAGTACGCGTTGTTCGCTGGCACGGCGCCGTAGCCATCGTGCGCAATGTCGACGTAGGCCTTCGCATCCCATCGCGTCGCCGCGTCGAGGAGGGGATTCGTTGATGGGTGGCACACGTCAGGGCAGGTCGTCGGCGAGGAGAAGAGCGTGACCGCGGCGAGCGCGACGATCGCCGTGAGGACTCGCGTCAGCAGGAATGGCGCGAGCACGCTGCGCGCGGCGAACACCGCCGCGATGCTAGGTGCTGGGGAGGTCGATCCGGTTCCGTCGCGCGAATTCGATCGCGTCCGGATACCCCGCGTCGGCGTGTCGCATCACGCCGGTCCCCGGGTCTGCCGTCAGGACGCGCTGGAGCTTCTCGCGCCCGAGCGGCGTCCCATCCGCGACGACAACCATTCCGGCGTGGATCGAGTTCCCGATCCCCACACCGCCGCCGTGGTGCACCGAGACCCACGTCGCGCCGGATGACGTGTTCACAAGCGCGTTCAGGATTGGCCAGTCCGCGATGGCGTCGCTTCCGTCGCGCATGTCCTCGGTCTCGCGGAACGGTGAAGCGACCGAACCCGAGTCGAGGTGATCGCGACCAATGACGATCGGCGCTTTGAGTGCGCCGTTTGCGACGAGGTCGTCGATCCGCTCGCCAAACGCGGCGCGCTCGCCGTATCCGAGCCAGCAGACCCGCGCCGGTAGTCCCTGGAAGGGCACCCGATCTCGGGCCAACCGTATCCATCGCGCGAGCGTGCGGTCCTCAGGGAAGAGCTCGAGCACGAGGTCGTCGGTGCGATGGATGTCCGCGGCATCGCCGGAGAGCGCGACCCAACGGAACGGGCCTCGTCCCTCGGAGAAGAGCGGGCGGATGTACTCGGGCACGAAACCGGGGTAGCTGAAAGCGTCCGCGAAGCCCGCGGTCTGCGCTTCGCCACGCAGGTTGTTGCCGTAGTCGAACGCGACCGCGCCGCGCTTGGCCAGCGCGACGATCGCCTCGACGTGCCGCGCGATCGAGGCCCTCGAGCGACGAACATAGTCCTCGGGATCGTCGCGCCGGAGCGCGTCGGGGTCGGCGACGCCGGCCGGGACATAGCCGTCGAGCGGATCGTGCGCGCTCGTCTGGTCGGTCACGACGTCGACATGAACGCCGCGCCGAACGAGCTCCGGGAGCACGTCGGCGGCGTTCGCCACCAATCCCACCGATCGTGCCGTGCGGTCCCGCCGGTACCGTTCGACGCGGGCGAGTGCGTCGTCTAGCGATGGCGCGATCTCGTCGAGGAAGCCTTGCGCCTTGCGCCGCTCGGCGCGCGCGGGATCGACCTCGA
>VBDV01000073.1 GCA_005882765.1 Chloroflexota bacterium
ATGAGAAGTCGAAGGCCGCGTTCAAGGGAGACTGGTACGTCACCGGCGACAAGTACCACCTCGACGCGGACGGGTATTACACCTACGAGGGGCGGAGCGACGACATGCTGAAGGTCTCCGGACAGTGGGTCTCGCCGGCCGAGGTCGAGGCCGCGCTCATGGAGCACCCGGCGGTCCTCGAGTGCGGGGTTGTCGGCGTGAAGGACAAGGACGAGCTCATCAAACCCAAAGCGTTCGTGCTCCTGAAGAATGGCAAGAGGCCGTCGGAGGAGCTTGCCGAGGAGCTCAAGACGTTCGTGAAGGGACGGATCACTCCTTATAAGTACCCGCGCTGGATCGAGTTCGTCCCGGAGCTCCCGAAGACCGTGACCGGGAAGATCCAGAGATACAAATTGCGGGAGCGCGAATGAACGGTGGGACGGACGCGATCGCGAAGGTCCGCGCGTGGCGGCGCGAGGCCACGGACGACCCGGAGGGCTTCTGGGGCCGCGCGGCCGAGCAGGTCCCGTGGTTTCGGAAGTGGGATCGCGTCCTGGACTGGCAGCCGCCGACCTTCCGTTGGTACGCGGGCGGCCTTTCGAACCTCGCGTACAACTGCGTCGACCACCATGTCGCGGCGGGACGCGGGGAGCGCGTCGCGCTCATCACCGAGAACGAGCGCGGCCAGCGCCGGACGCTGACCTATGCCGAGCTTCATCGCGAGATCAAGCGCGTAGGCGCTGCTCTGCGGGCCATGGGCCTCCGAAAGGGTGACCGCATCGCCATCTACATGCCGACGTCGGCGGAGGCCATCGTCCTCATGCTCGGCGCCATCCGCATCGGCGTCGTGATCCTCGTCGTGTTCGCCGGGTTCGGCGCCGGCGCCCTCGGCGAGCGCATCCGCCTCGCCGGTGCGCGCGTCCTGTTCGCGACGGACGTCACGTATCGCAAGGGCAAGGACGTGCCGCTTCTCGGGATCGTCTCGCAGGCCATCTCCGACGCGCCGACGATCGAGCGCGTCGTCGTCCTCCGGCGAACGTCATCGACCGACCGCGTGAAGAACGAGCTCTCGTGGCAGGACTTCCTTGCGGCGGGCCGTGGGCACGACGACACGCACGTGGAGCTCGAAGCGAACGAGCCCGCGTACATCCTCGCGACGAGCGGCACGACCGCGAAGCCGAAGCTCGCGGTCCACACCCACGGCGGCTATCAGGTCTACGTCTATTCGATGGCGAAGTGGATGTTCGGCCTGAAGGAGAGCGACATCTGGTGGTCGACGAGCGACATCGGCTGGGTCGTCGGCCACAGCTACATCGTGTTCGGTCCGTTGCTCGTCGGCTGCGCGACGATCGCCTACGAGGGCGCGCTCGACCACCCGAGCGCCGAGACCTTTTACGACGTCATCGAGCGCAACGAGGTGACGGGGGTGTTCACCTCGCCGACCGCGGCCCGGCTCCTGATGCGGTACGGCACCGCCCCAGCGAGGAAGCACGACCTCTCGTCGCTCGAGCGCGTGTTCTGCGCGGGCGAGGTCCTGAACGCGCCCGCGTGGGAGTGGCTGCAGAAGGAGGCGCTCCAGGACAAGGTCCCGGTGATCGACCACTACTGGCAGACCGAGACCGGCGGTCCCGTCGTCGGCAATCCGTATGGCGTCGCGACGCTGCCGATCAAGCCGGGCTCAGGCGGGATGCCGCTCGCCGGGATCGAGGCGGCCGTCGTCGACCAGGACGGGAACGAGCTCCCGCCGGGCGAGAAGGGGATCTTCGTCATCAAACGCCCGTTCCCGGGGCTCACCGCGCGCCTTTGGGCCGAGCCCGAGCGGTACGCGCGCGACTACTGGGAGAAGGTGCCGGGAAAGAACGTCTACTTCACCGGCGATGCGACGTCGATCGATGCGGACGGCTACGTGTGGTTCTCAGGGCGCGCCGACGAGATCATCAAGATCGCAGACCACCGCATCGGCACGATCGAGGTCGAGACCGCCTTCCTCCGACATCCCGCGGTCACCGAGGCCGGTGTGACCGGACGCCCCGACGACCTCCGCGGGCAGGTCATCTCCGCGTTCGTCGTCCTGAAGCAGGGCCAAGTGCCATCCGAGGAGCTGAAGAAGGAGCTCCTGGCAACCGTGCGGAACGACCTCGGCCCGCTCGCCGTCATCGGCGAGCTCAACTTCGTCGACATGCTCCCGAAGACCCGAAGCGGGAAGATCATGCGGCGCGTTTTGAAGGCGGTAATCCTCGACAAGGACCCGGGCGACATCTCGACCATCGAGGACGAGGGCTCGGTCGAGGAAGCGCGCGAGTCGTGGCAGCAGATGAGACGAGACCTGAGCGAGGAGCGGTTCACCCGCGACGAGCGAATCATCCAGCCGTGAGCGCGTCTCCGCGGGGTAGCCGCGAGATTGAGCAGAAGTCCAGTGTCGCGGCAGGGCGCTGAGCCGAAGCCACCCTGGTCCGCGGTCCCGCGAGAGATCAAAGACGAGGTGGCGAGGGTCCTGCGTTCACGGGTTTCGCGCGCGGAGCGCGTATACGGCGGCTACGCGCCATCGGCCACGTTCCGTCTGCGGCTCGCAAATGGGAAGCGCGCGTTCTTCAAGGCGAGCTATCCCGCGCCAAAGGGAAGCGGCGTGCGCTGGTTCATGGATCACGAGGCGCACAACTACCGGACCCTCGAGCGATTCATCCATCCCTGGGCGCCGAAGTTCTACGGCTCGTTCGGACGCGTCGGGTGGCACGTGCTCCTGCTCGAGGATCTCGGGCCGCGGTCCGTGCCCCCTTGGACGTACGTAAAGGCGCGCAACGCGGCCCGTTCGTACGCGCGATTTCACCGAACGACGTGGGGCAAGCGACTCCCGCGGTCCCTCTCTCGGACGGACTATGTGGAATACGCGAGGTTCTGGCGAACGCTCGGGAAGACGGGGGAGCTCGCGCGGACCGCGTCGCTCGCGGGTCGACGCGCGGCCGAGGCGGAGGAATGGCTCGCGGTCGCGCTGCCGGTGCTCATCGCGCACGAACGCGAGCTCGAGAGGGCGCGGCCGCCGTTCGCGCTCCTGCACTTCGATACCCGCTCGGACAACGTCCGCCTCCAGGGCGACCGTCTTCGGATCTTCGACTGGCCGTTCGCAACCGCTGGCCCGGCGGAGTTCGACGTCGTCGCGTTCTGTCAGGCGGTGGCGGCCGAAGGTGGGCCGTCCGGGGAGCGTGTCCTCGCGTGGTACGAAGAGATCTTGAGGTTGCGGCCGGGGATGATCGACGCGTCGCTTGCTGGGATCGCGGGGTACTTCGCCGATCGTGGGTGGCGGCCGCCGATCGTGGGATTGCCGCGAGTGCGCCGATGGCAGCGGGACCAGCTCAAGGAGTGCCTCAAATGGTCCGCGCGACGGTTCGATCTCCCCGAGCCGCGTTGGCTCGATGCGGTGACCGGCTAGTGCCGGAGTGGCCCGATCTCCACGTCGTTCGCGACCGTCTCGAGAAGGCGCTCGTCGGTCGTGAGATCACGCTCGTCCGTGTCGGAGACCCACTCGTTCTCCGATCGGCCCGCCCGGTCGAGACGGCGCTCGCGCATCGGCGCTTCACCGGCGTGCGCCATCGCGGGAAGTTCCTCATCTTCGATCTCGACAAGGGCGCGATCGTGGTGAACCCGATGCTCGCGGGGGTCTTCGAGCTCGCCGATGCGGAGTCGAAGCTCACGCGGACGACCGCGCTCTCGCTCGTGCTCGATGACGGGAAGGATCTCCGTTACCGCGACGACAAGCGCATGGGCAAGGTCCACGTCCTGGATGAAGGTGAGGGAACATCCTCGGTCCACGGCTTCGACGAGCTTGGCCCGGACGCCGGCGATTTCACGTGGAACGAACGCGAGTTCGCCGAGCGCGCGCGAGCGACGCGGCGCGAGGTGCGCAACCTTCTACAGGACCAGACCTTCCTGGCAGGGATCGGGAACGCCTACGCCGACGAGATTCTGTGGGAAGCGAGGCTTCACCCAAAGCGACGGGTGGTCACGCTCTCAGACGAGGAGATGTCGCGCTTCTACCGCGCGCTGAAGGACGTCATCGCGCGTGGCGTATTACAGGTGGAAGAGCATCTGCCGCCTGAGCTCGGGACGAAGATCCGCGACCACATGAAGGTGCGGGGCCACAAAGGCAAACCCTGCCCACGCTGCGGAACGCCCATCATCAAGACACGCCACGGCCTCGACGAAATGTACCTCTGCCCGAAATGTCAGCCGCCGCCGAAGGGACAGATCCGCTAGAGGCGCCCCGTCAGGCCGTCCGATGCGCGAAGCGCTTCCACCCGCCCACGAGCAACGCCGACCCGATGACCGCGATCGTGATGCTCTCGGTGGCACCGACGCCGGCCGCCATGAGCCCGAGCGACAACCCGACATAGAGGAGGACACTGGCGAGTGCCTCGCGCCATGGGTACGGCCTCGGTCCGAGTCGCCACAGCACAAACCCGATCGCGAGGCCCAGGATGAGCCCGTAGATGGCGCTCTCGACGTTCACGACAGGAATTTACTCCGCTCAGGCAAGCGCACGCATGACGATCGTGGTCGTCCAGCCAGGGCCGTCGATCTGAAGTCCGTAGCAGCCCGGCCCCTCGACGTTGACGGTGGACGGGAGGTAGCGCCAGCCCTCGTTTGACTTGCCGGCGCGTACCCGGGTGTCCAGCTCGAATCGCAGCTCGGTGACCTTCCGCGAGTTCGAGAAGAAGACTCCGCCCGATCCATCGAGCTGCCGTCCACGCATCAGCGCGGGGCCGGGATAGTCGGGTGCAGCGACCCAGAGCACCTTCGCCCCAAAGATTCCGTCGCTCATCCTCGCGCCATAGGCGATCACGTTCCCGACGGCGTAGACCGGACCCGAGCCCGCGAGCGCGCCGGTACCTGACGCGAGCTCCCTCGTCGGGGTGATCGGGCAGTCCGAACCCGAAGCGACCGTCGGTAGTTGCAGCGGTCTCGAGGAGAGGTCGCTCCATGTTTTCTCGTCAACCAAGGGCGGAAGGACGTTGCCGCCCGCATCCACCCGTACGGTAGGCGAGGGAGCGCTCGGTGACGCCGCGGGGGTCGCCGTGCAAGCCACCAGGCTCAACGCGGCGACGAGGAGCACGAGTCCGCGCATCGGTAGTGATACTGCCGTTTCGTGTTGAAGGTTCCCGCGCGGCCGACACCCGCGGAGCTTCAGGCGGCGCGCGGAAAAAGCATCCCCGATGTCATCGCGCCGGGGCTCGACGTGCTTTTCGTCGGCATTAATCCGAGTCTCTGGTCGGGCGCGGTGGGACTGCACTTCGCCCGGCCGGGAAACCGTTTCTGGCGCGCGCTCCACGAGGCCGGATTCACCGATCGGCTCCTATCGCCAAATGAAGGGCGCGTGCTGCTGAAAAGCCGGATCGGCGTGACGAATCTCGTGAATCGCGCGACGGCAAGTGCGGACGAGCTGGACCTCGCCGACTACGAGCGCGGCGCGCGCCGGGTGGAAGCGAAGATCCGACGCTACCGGCCGCGGGTCGTGGCGTTCGTCGGCATGGGTGCGTACCGCGTCGCGTTTGGCCGGCCGGGCGCTCGGGGCGGAAGACAGGAGGAACGACTCGCCGGTGCCGACATCTGGGTCCTGCCCAATCCCAGCGGCAGGACCGCCGGCTACCAGATGCCCGCGCTCGCGCGCGCGTTTCGCGAACTGCGCCGATCGCTCTGAGGCGGCACACTCACGGTGCCGGGGAGGTGAGCATGCCGAACACCGTCATCACGACGCGAGAAGAGCCGATCGCGACGGTGCAGATAAATCGCCCCGACGTTCTCAACGCGCTGAACGAAGAGGTGCTCGACGAGCTCGTGAAAGAGCTCACCAAGCTGGACGACGACGACGCGATCCGATGCATCGTGCTCACCGGCAACGAGCGCGCGTTCGCGGCGGGCGCCGATATCAAAGAGACCTTCGTCACGGCGACGCCGGTCTCGATGCTGAAGCAGGACCTCACGACGCGATGGGAGGCGATCCGACGGATCCGGACGCCGATCGTTGCAGCGGTGTCGGGGTACGCGCTCGGCGGTGGCTGCGAGCTCGCGATGATCTGCGACATCATCGTCGCGTCCGAAACGGCCCAGTTCGGACAGCCCGAGATCAACCTCGGAATCATCCCCGGAGCGGGCGGAACGCAACGGCTCACCCGTACGGTCGGGAAATACCGCGCCAACGAGCTGATCCTTACCGGCCGCCGCGTCAAGGCCGATGAGGCGAAAGCGATCGGCCTTGCCGCGCAGGTCTACCCGGCTGCCTCGTGGCTCGACGACGCCAAAGCACTCGCGCGGACGATCGCGGAGAAACCGCCGGTCGCCGCCCGCCTCGCGACGGAGGCGGTGGACCTCGCGTGGAACTCGACCCTCGATGCCGGACTCGAGTTCGAGCGCAAAGCTTTCTACCTGCTCTTCGCGACGGAAGACAAGAAGGAAGGCGTCGACGCCTTCGTGAACAAGCGCAAGGCGACCTTCAAAGGGAAGTGACGAGCCTCTCGCCGCTGCGCGTCGAAAGAGATGGCGCGGTAACCGTCCTCACTCTCAACAGACCCGATGTATTGAACGCGTTCGACGAACCGCTGAGCGAGGCTCTGAACGCGTCCCTCGCCGATTGCGCCGCGGACGCCGCGATCCGAGCCGTCGTGATCACCGGCGCGGGCCGCGCGTTCTCGGCGGGTCAGGATCTCGACGATCGCCTGGCGATGATCGAAAAGGGAGGCGAGCTCCACCTCGGCGACGAGCTGCGGCGGCGCTACCACCCGGCGATCGCGACGATCCGCGAGATGCGCAAGCCGGTCATCGCCGCGGTCAACGGAGTCGCCGCAGGCGCCGGCCTCGGTCTCGCGATCGCCTGCGACATCCGCGTCGCGGCGTCGTCGTCGACTTTCCGCGCGGCCTGGGGTCGCGTCGGTCTCGTGCCGGACGCGGGCTCGGCGTTCTTCCTTCCACGGTTGGTCGGCTGGGGCCGGGCGCTCGATATGGTCCTGACCGGCGAACCGGTCACCGCGGACGAAGCGCTGCGCATCGGGCTCGTGACCCGGGTGTGGCCCGACCCAGAGTTCCCGACGAAATGCCGCGAGCTCGCCCAGACGCTTGCCCGCGGCGCGACCGAGGCGTTCGCGCTTACCAAAGAGGGGCTCAACGCGGCGATGGCGCGCGGGTTCGCCGAGTTCCTCGAGCACGAGGCCGATCTGCAGGACCGCGCGGGACGCACGCACGATTACGCTGAAGGCGTGAGGGCCTTCAGCCAGAAGCGGCCCGCGAAGATGGAGGGCCGGTGAGCCGTCACCCACGGGACGCCGTGATCCTCGGCTACGTGCGGACCCCGTTCGGCCGGTACGCCGGCGCGCTTTCCACGATCCGGCCCGACGACCTCGCGTCACACGTCATACGCGCGGTGCTCGAGCGCACCGACGTCGGCGACGCCGAGGTCGACGAGGTCATCTTCGGTGCGTCGAACCAGGCCGGTGAGGACAACCGCAACGTCGGTCGGATGGCTTCACTCCTCGCGGGGCTGCCGGAGACCGTTCCGGGCGTGACCGTGAACCGGCTCTGCGGCAGCGGCCTCGAGGCGGTGAACGACGCGGCGCGACGCATCCGCGCCGGCGAGGCCGATCTTGTGATCGCGGGCGGCGTCGAGAGCATGTCGCGCGCGCCGCTCGTGACGCTGAAACCGTCTGAGGCTTTTCCGCGCGGGGAGCGCGTCCTCGCGGACACGACGCTCGGATGGCGTCTTGTCAATCCGCGGATGATCGACCTCGGCTATCACCCGATCTCGCTCGGCGAGACCGCCGAGAACGTGTCGGTGAGGGAGCACATCGGCCGCGCGGAACAGGACAGCTACGCCGCGCGCAGCCAGGATCGCTACGCGCGCGCCAAGGCGGACGGGTTCTTCGCCGCTGAGATCCAGGCGGTGCACAACGGCAAGGAGCTCGTCAGCGAGGACGAGCACCCGCGCGCGGGCAGCACGATCGAGAAGCTCGGAAAGCTCAAGCCAGCGTTCAAGGACGGTGGCACCGTGACGGCCGGGAACTCGTCGGGGATCAACGACGGCGCGGCCGCGCTGCTCGTCGCGGCGCGTGAGAAGGCCGAGTCGCTCGGGCTCCGCGCGCTTGGACGGGTGGTGGCCAGCGCTTCAGCCGGCGTGCACCCCGACTACATGGGCCTCGGACCGATCCCCGCCGTGCGCAGGCTGGTCGAACGTACCGGCATCACGCCCGCGGAGTGTGATGCGATCGAGCTGAACGAAGCGTTCGCCGCCCAGGTGATCCCATGCATTCGCGCGCTCGGCCTGCCGGACGATCGCACCAATCCGAACGGCGGCGCCATCGCGATCGGTCATCCGATCGCGGCATCGGGCGCGCGTCTCGCCGGTACGCTGCTCCGCGAGCTCGAGCGACGCAATGGGCGGTATGGCATCGCCACGATGTGCATCGGGGTCGGGCAGGGCCTGGCGACGCTCTTCGAACGGGAGTCCTGACCCGAGCCATACTTACGCCTCTCGCCATGATGGGAGGGGGTCTCATGGGCGGATTCGGTAAGAACGAGCTCGCTGAAAAGCGCGGATACACCTATCGACTCACGCGGCGACAGTTCCTCGTCGCCACCTCCGCTGCGGCGCTCGCCGCGTGCGGACCGGCCGCCGTAACGCCGGGCGCATCGCCCAGCGCCTCCCCCGGTAAGGAGCTGAAGCTCGGGCAGCTGCTGCCGTTCACGGGTGTCTACGCGGAGCTCGGCAACTCGATGCGCCGCTCGACCGAGCTTTACCTGAATCAGAACGGCCGAAAGATCGCGAACCGGCCGGTCAATCTCATCTACGGTGACGATGCGAACGTCACCGCGACCGGCGTCCAGGTGGCGCAGAAATTCATCGACCAAGACCAGGTCGACGTGATGATGGGCGTGGTGCCCACGCCGCTCGCGTACGGCATCCGCAATGCGGTCCATGCGGCGAAG
>VBDV01000074.1 GCA_005882765.1 Chloroflexota bacterium
AACCCGGAGCTGGTCGCGCCGACCCTGGCGCAGTTCTTTCATTTCGCGGGAGCGACCGAGCCGCCGAGCGACTCGGAAGAGTGGAAGCGCTCGATGTTCATCATCGTCTACGACGTCATCGCGTCGCTCGCGCGGGAACGCCCGCTCCTCTACGTCCTCGAGGATCTCCATTTCGCCGACTCCGCATCGCTCGAGCTTCTCTGGTTCGTGGCGTCCAGGGCCTCGCGTGTGCCGATTCTCCTGCTTCTGGCTCAGCGGGCCGGGCCCGGATCACCAGAGCCCCGGCCGGTGCGGACGAACTTCAGCCAGCTCGTCCTCGAGCCGCTCTCCGACGAGGAGGCCGCTCGGATCATCGACGCGACGTTCGACTGGATACCCGACGAGCTTCGCAACAAGATCGTCGCGCGCGCCGGAGGCAATCCGTTCTTCGTCGAGGAATCGATCCGCTCGTTGGTCGAGTCAGGGGCCGTCGCGAAGGATGAGAAGGGCGAATGGCAGCTCCGCGAGCGGCCGGCCGCGCTCGAGGTGCCGGCGACGCTGCATGGCGTCGTCGCGGCACGGATCGACCGGCTGCCGCCAAGCGCCAAGGAAACAATCCAGCTCGCCTCGGTGATCGGGCAGCGCTTCGGCGACCGCGTGCTCCGCGAGGCGGGCGGCCCGAGGGTCGCGGACTCGGTCGATGAGCTCATCGCGGCCGATCTCGTCCTCGAGGCGGCGCCGGGTGAGCGGCGCGAAGGCCGGTATCGCTTCAAGCATGCGGTCGTCCAAGAGGTCGCGTACAACACCCTGCTCGTCCGGCGGCGGATCGAGCTGCACCGGCGCGTCGCGGTCGCATACGAGACAGTGCTCGGCGAGGGCATCAGGGACTTCCTGCCGGCGCTCGCGCACCACTATCTCCTCGGGGAGGTGCCGGAGAAAGCCGCCGAGTATTCCTGGAAGGCTGCGGAGCGCGCCACCGCGATCCACGCGCACGTCGAGGCGCTCCAGCTCGCCGAGCAGTCGCTCGAGCTCTACGAAAAGCTCGATCGCTTCAACGATGCGATCAAGGCGCTCTTCCTCATCGCGCGCGTGCGCCGGTACCGCGGCGAGAACGACGCCGCGCTCTCTGCCTACGAGCGCGCACTTGCCATGCTCGAGGACCGCGACCCGAAGAACCCCGAGGTCGGCAACGTCATCGCGCACATGGCCGAGCTCTGCACGCGGTGGGACGCGAAGCATCCCGACCTCGAGGGCCTGGTGGCGCGCGGGCTTGCGATCGTGAATGGGCAGCGCAGCCGCCAGAAGGTCCTGCTGCTCGCGGCGAAGTCATTCCTCGCGCGGAAGCGGCCCAAGCCGACCGATGCCGACTGGGAGGAAGCGCTCGCGACGGCGAAGGAAGCCCTCTCCATCGCCGAGGAGCTCGGGCTTCTCCGCGAGGTCTCGCTGTGCCTCGACGCGGTGGGCTACGCCTACGGCGAGCTCGGAAACTTCCGCGCGTCGTACGCACACAACCAGCGGCGGCTGCCGATCGCGAAGTCCCTGCAGGACAGCGACGAGCTCATCGACACGCACAACATGATCGCGGTCTCAGCGCTCGTCCTCGGCGACTTCCACGAAGCGATCGAACACGCGACCGCCGGGCGGGATCTCGCGCTCGAGACGGAGAAGCCGCGTCTGGGCGCGGTGTCGCTGCAGATGGAGACATTGGGACGCCTCCTCGCTGGAGATTTCGCGGGAGTGCTCGCGAGCGCCGCGCGGCGCGAGCAGTTCCTGCCAACCGGAAAAGTGCATGCAACGCTGTTGCTCGCCGCGGCTGCCGCGGCGGCGATGGGCATGCCCGAAGAGAAGAGCTTCCGCGAGCAGCTGATCGATGGCGAAGCGAACCCCACCGACATCGCGGCGTGCGATTTCGTGTCCGCGTACTACGGCATCAGGGAAAGCGAGTCGAGCTATCACGCGATACGAAGCGCCGGTTATCCCAAGGGACTCGTGGATCAGGCCTTGTTCGGACCGCTCGGGGTCCTCGCCGCGGCGCGCTGGCGGATCGACGATCAGCCGTTCGTCGAGCGCATCGAGGCCGTCGTCGAGCGGACCGGACACGCTCGCGGGCGCGCGCTTTTGACTCAGGCGGCCGGCGTCCGCGCGATGCAGCGCGGCGAGCTCGCGAAGGCCGAGAAGCTCGTTTTCGACGCGATCCAGGCGTTCGGCACGCTCCGCCTCGATTACGAGCGCGCGGTCGCGCTCGCCGACCACGCGCGCGTTCTCGCAGCGCTCGGCCGCGCGGAGCATCGCCAGGAGTGCGACGAGGCCAAAGCGATCGCCGAGCGTCTCGGAGCGGTCGCACTTCGCAACGCGGTCGAGCAGGTGGCGGTCGCGATCTAAGCGCGCCACCCATACTCCCGCCCATCGAGACACGCTCCTTCGCGCGTCGGCTTCCGATCGATTTCCTCGTCGTCGTCGGACTCTTCGCTCTGCAAGCGTGGGCCATCGCCCCACTCTTTACGGGCGAGTTCACTCAGTTCCGCGGCAGCATCGAGGCTACGTTCATCGCGAACGCCCGCTTCATCGCGGATCGCTTCCCGGATCTCTCCTGGTACCCGTACTGGTATCTCGGATTCCCGTTCGAGCTCTTCTACACGCCACTCCTCCCCGCGGTCGTGGCGGTACTCGGAAAGATCGGCGGCGACATCCCGCAGGCCTATCGGATCGTGGCGGCAACCGGCTATGCCCTGGGACTGCCCGCGCTCTTTCTCGCCGCGCGTGAGCTGACGGGCTCACGCCGCGCGGCGCTGCTTTCTGCGGGAGCGTTTCTTCTGCTTCCTTCGCTCACGTATGTCTTTTTGCCGATCCGGACCGACGGAGCGGCGATCTCCGGCACGCTCATCCCGCCGCCGTGGCGTCTGGTGGCTCTCGTCGAATACGGCGAGGGCCCGCACGTGCTCTCGCTCTCGCTTGCGCTGCTCGGAGTTGCCGCGACGCTGCGCTACCTTCGCGCACCTTCAGCATTTCGACTCGCGGTCGCGGTCGTCGCGTTGGTGGCCGTCGCTCTCACGAACCTCATCGGAGCACTGGGCGTCGCCATCTTCATCTTCGGCATAGCCATCGCCAACGGGCCGGCGGCGAGCTTCGCGGGCAAGTGGAGCGGTCTCTGGAAGGTCGGCCTCCTCACTGTCCTGTTCTCCTTGAGCTGGTACAGCCTCGGCTTCATGCGCGCGTTCTCTCAGCCGGGAGGAGGCGACACCGCCTCCTTCTATCTCGCGCTCCCGCTGGTGGCGCTCGCCGCGGTCATCGCGGTCGCAGCCTTGCCGCTCAAACGATTGCCTCCCGGCATGGACGTCGTGGTGCTGTGGCTCCTCGTTCTTGGCGCGATCGTGGCGCTCAAGCAGCTCTTCGCGATCGGCATTGCGCCGCAGCCGATCCGCTACTCGCTCGAGCTCGACGCGGCTTTCGCGATCGGCGTCGGAATCGTCCTCGCGGCGCTCATCGAGCGCGTGACTTCACGGCGACTCGCGCGAGGCGTGCTCGTCGCAGTCGCCGCGCTGGCGTTCGTCGTCGTGGGCGCGCCGGCCTGGCTCGGGGTCCAGCCGCGACTCGCGCCGGATGCGAACTGGCGCGACTGGAGCGAGCGCCGCGTAGCCCTCTGGCTCGCCGGAAACATGCGACCTGGCGAGCGCGCGTTCCTGAGCGGCGACCACGCGTTCTGGCTCAACGTCTTCGCCGATGTGCCACAGGTGCGCGGGGGACAGGATTTCGCGGCGGTCGATCCCTGGCCGGCGCACGCTGCCTTCCAGATCAGCAGCGGACCCGATGCCGCGATCTCGAAAATCTGGCTGCAGGCGCTCGCGGTCCGGTACCTGGTCGTGACCACGCCATCCTCGTCCGAGATCTTCCACGACTTCACCAATCCGGCGAAGTTCGACGGCATCTTCCCTGTGGCGTTCGACGAGCGCGGCGTCCGGATCTACGAGGTGCCGCCCGCGGGCGATCCACGGGCGGTCGTCGTATCGTCCGCCGCCGACCTGGCGTCGCCGACGAACGGCATTGACCGACCGGCGCTGGAGAGCTACCTCGGAGCGGTCACGCGGGGCACCGCTCCGGTCACCGCAGTGAGCGGTCTCGGAGACTGGCGTGTTGAGACCCAGGCGGCAGGCGACCTGATCGTGCGCGAGTCATACGACAGCGGCTGGCAAGCGTCTGTCGATGGAAAGAGCGTGACCGCAGGTCCCGACGCGCTCGGGATGCTGCGCCTCACGCTTCCCGCGGGCTCGCACACCGTCGAGCTCGATCGTCGGGTCCATCTCGACTTTCTCGCGGGACTCGGCATCGCGCTCCTCACCGGTCTCGTTCTCGTCGTCCGCGGGCTGCGTCGCGGCCGGAGTCCCGGATGACCGGACGGAGAAACGAGATCGCGGCGGCCGCGGGCATCGCGGTCGTCGTGTTCATCCTCGGCCTCCTCTTGAGCGCCTGGACCGGATTTCCGAAGGGCGTCGATGCATACCAGCACCTGACGCGCCTGAAGTTCGTCTCCGACTGGTTCCCACACCAGGACTGGTTCTACATCTGGGCCGCCGGAATGCCCGCGTTCGACAACTACCCTGGTCTTCCGTACGTCGCGTCCCTTCCGGTCGTCCGCCTGATCGGCGAGGTCCGGACGCTCGAGCTCCTCGCCCTCGTCGCGATGCTTGCGTTCGGCCTCGGCTTCTACGGCCACGTCCGGGTGCGGACCGCCGATCGGCGCACCGCCTTCCTCGCGACGGTCATGGTCGTGACGTCGATGGCGATCTGGCATTTCGTCCTCGCGAGCGGGGTCTACGCGCGGGTCGTCGCGATGGGCTTCGGCGGCCTTGCCTGGTGGGCTCACGCGATGGCGCTGTCCCGCCGTTCAGGCCGTTGGTGGGCGCTCACCGCGGTATTCATTGCGCTCACGATCGCCTGCCATCCTGTGACCGGCGCGTTCGTCGCGGGATACATCGCGGTCGTCCAACTTTCGGAGATGCGGCTCGGCGGCATCCGACCGCTCGTCGCGCTCGGCGCGTTGTCCTTCCTGCTCGCGGCTCAGCCGATCCTATCGTCGCTCTCGTTCGGCATCGGCGGAACGATCCTTGGGGTGGATCGTCCTGAGCTCGGGTACTCCGACAAGATCCAGCTCGTCGCTCCCCAGTTCGCGGGATTTGCGGCGTTCTCGGTCCCAGTGCTCGTCGTCCTGCTGTCGCTCCCACGGCGTTTCTGGAAGTCGCTCGGTGCCGGCCTCGCCCTGACCGCCGTCATCGCCTACATGTTCGCGCCGAACTTCCACGTGCCGACGCGCTACTACTACGTCAACGGTATCGACCCGGCGACCGTGCCGTACTTCCTCGTCATCGTCGGCGGACTCAGCTTCGCGGCGCTCGCACCGTCGCTTTCGCCGAAGCTCAGGCGTGTCGTGTACGTGGGGACGCTCGTGGTCGTCGCGCTCAACGCGGTGGTGGCGGTCCCTGCCATGTACGCGGCGGGCTACGTGAACGACACGAGCTCGCCCGGCGCGATCGAGCAGGCGGCTCGCCGCAGCCTCGTTGTCGATGGCGACGACTTGAGACACCGGATCGCCCCACTCAGCGCGACGGAGTCGGTCTTGTTCAATTACTTCAACCGCAAGCCGGAGCTGCGGGACTACTACGCGTTCGCGCAGCTCAACGTGGACTGGCTCTACTGGGCCTACGACACCCTGTACCACCCGCCGATCAACGACGCGCGCTATCAGGCGGTGCTCGACTGGTATGCGCTCGACACGATGACTTTCTCGTCGTCGGATGAGAAAGGCGAGCCCGACGTCGCGAGCCTCTCCTTCATGCGGCTCGTGCCCGAAACGAAGGCCACCCCATTCCGTCTGTACAAGGTGGACTCGCCAACAGCGATCGCCGCGACGACGAAGGCGCCGCTCGGCATCGTGGTGGGAAGTCGCTCCGACTACGACCGTGTCGCACGACTCTTGTTCGACGAGGGCGCGAGCCCCCGCACACGCGTGCCGGTGTGGTGGAACGGCACGCTTGCGGACCTTCCTGACGATCTCGCGGCGCGTGCGGCCTCTGTGATCGTGGTGGGGGCCCATCTCGGCGAGACGGCCGCCGCCACGCGGCATATCGAAGCGCTTACGGCCGCCGGGGCGAACGTGCTGTGGGATGTCGGCGATCTGCCGGACACGACCCTCCCCGACCCCTGGCCGGTACGGCAGGTCAAGCGCCTGCCCATCGACCGGTGGACCGTGACGGATCGCGCGGGCCGCATAGCCGAAGGCGATTTCTCGCCCGCCTCGTTCGAGGGAGGACCCTGGGGCGCAACCGTCCCCGTCGCTGCCGCGACCGGAGCAACGGTGGAGCTCACATCGCCCAACTATCCCCTGATCGTCTCGGCGATCCACAGCAAGGGCACGCTCGTGGTCGTCGGGGGCAATCTCCTGTATCACGCGCAATCCAAAGCGAATCAAGCGGAACGTCGCTACGTTCTCTCATTCCTCGGCCCGCCTGCGACTGCCGGAGAGACCGAGCCGCGCTGGCGTTTCGTTGATCCGGAGCGACGCGAGATCGAGACCGATGGCTCGCCCGTCCTGTTGAAGGAGTCGATCTACTCCAAGTGGAGCGCGCGTTTCGTGGCCGACGATGGCACGGAGCGAGCGTTGCGGATCGATTACGCCGGACCGGGCTTGATGCTCGCGCTGCCGCCCGGCCCGGGGACGGTCGTGTTCGAGTACTCGAGCACGCTCACGATCGGCTGGGTGGGATGGGGCCTTACCGGGGTTGGACTCGTTCTCGCGTTGCTGCTCGCGCGACGGAGGACCGTCTTCGTGCCGGCGCCGCCTCGTCCACGCGACGACGACGATCTCGACGAGGACTAGGAGCCCGTCGGTTCCTCGCGCTGTGCCCACGCTTCCATCTCGCCGACCGGGACCCGGAAGGCGTACGGCCCGAAGCGGAACGTCCTGCCGAGCCACTCCAGGAACGCGAACGGCGCCGGCGCGTAGTAGCGCATGCGGTTGAAGCAGTAGGTGAACGTCAGGTATGACGCCGACCGCTGCCAGCCATCCCAGCGTAGTCCCGCGGCTTCACACACCGCACGCAAGGTGCGATGTGAGAAGTAGAAGAGGTGCTCGCCCGGTTTGTAGTGGTACCAGAGGCGGCCGAGGAGTCGCGCCTGCAATCCGCCCACGTTCGGGGTGACCAGGTGAACGATGCCGCCAGGGACGAGCAGCCGCCGCACCGCGGCGAGCGTGGCGACCGGATCGGCGAGGTGCTCGACCGAGTCGTACAGCGTGATGACGTCGAAGCTTGCCGCCGGAAGAGCGAGCTCTTCGAGGCGACCCGTCGTCACGCGCAGCCCGCGAGCGCGAGCCTGCTCGGCCGCGAAGGCGGAGATCTCGACGCCCTCGACGTCCCACCCCGAGGCCTTCGCCTCAAGGAGGAAGTCGCCGAGCGCGCAGCCGACGTCGAGGAGGCGGCCGCGACGACCGGAGCGCCGCTCGATCGCGCGAATGCGATCGCGGAACGTGCGGCGGTTCACATCAGAGTCGAGGAAATAGTTCGCGTACCCACCCTTGGGGTTGTCGGTGGCGTAGTACTCGGAGTCGTAGATCGCCGCGGCCGCGAGCGGTCGCGTTTCCTGTCGCACGAGGCCGCAGTCGCGACACTCGACGATGAACGTGCCGTCGACCTGGAAGAGCGTGCGTGTCGTGCCCTCTGCGCAAAGCGCGCATCGGTTCGCGATCTCAACCGGGCGCGCGGGAGCGCGTACCAGCGCTTCCGCTCGACCCGTCCGGACGTTCGGGAGCGTGCTCATGAGGGCACCGTAGCCACGCTAGAGACGGCGTTCGACCCCTGTTCGGGTGAGGCATCGTCGGACGCGCCACCCATCCGCTCGAGGACGACGTTGTAGGCGAAGGCCCAGAACGCCATGAGGAAGGCGACGGTCGCGATGACGCTGCCGTAGTCGTGAACGATGACAGCGGGCAGCTGTCCGAACAGGTAGGCGACCACCGCGACGACGGTGATCCGGAGGATGTTCAGCATCGCGATGCCGAGGACGCCGAGCGCGACGGTCTCGAGACGCGAGCGCAGCGTGTACTCCCCTTGCAGACCCGTCGCCATCGACACGAGAAGGAACAAGACCGTCTGCCAGCCCACGCAGTTCCACGAGATGTACAAGGCGAGGCTGCCCGCACCGGTCCCGACGTAGAGGAGCGAGCCATCGTAGGCAGACGGGATGCCGATGAGCGCGAGCGCGCCGTGCACGAGGCGGCCCTCGACGGGCGCGATCCATTGTCCGAGCCACGCGTCGAAGCCCGCGGCCATCGCGGCCTTGGTGAGGAGCTCGCCGAAGGTCGAGAAGAACGGAAGGATGAGCAGCGCGATGGACGCGGTCGCGATGAGCGTGCCGACCGGGCGCGCGGCGCCGGAGAGACCCTGCCGCGCGAACGCTGTGCTCACGGCCGCCTCCGCTTCCACCAACGGGCCGCGACCGGCAACGCTAGGGTGAGCGGCACGAGGGCAGCGACGCTTTCGGGCACCGTTAACGCGACGGTGACCTTCGACGGCGTCGCCGTGCTGTCGTACGAGACGCGAACCGCGGGACAGTTGTTCGGGTCATCCGGGACCGAGATATCGATGACGAGGTGATCGCCGCCGATGAAGCCGGTCGACGCCAGCGCGAACGGTCCCGTCGAAACGAGCGTCGGCCCGCTCGGGCTGGTGATCGAGACGGTGGTCGAGCCGAGGGACGTCGTGTTCGAGCTGAGCGGGTTCAGCGCGAAGATCAGGTTCGTGCCGCTTCCTGAGACGGACGAGGTGGCCGTCTCCACAATCGGCAATCCGGCCTGAGATTGCAGGGCGTGGTTTATCCCGACCGTGACGATCGTGCCGGTGGCGTTCTTGAAGTCCGCGAGCTCGAGCATGTCCGCCGGTGGCGTCCAGGTGGCGTCGACCTGGACCTGGAAGGCAGCTATGACCAGTTCGTAGGCGTTCGCGGTCGACATCGGGGTGCTGGTGTTCGTCGAGTGCGATGTTCCGCTCGTACTCGTATGCGGATGCGTCGGATCGACCGGGTTCGCGGTGTCCACTCCGACGTACGCACCGATCCACGCCACCATCCCCTTCGCAGTGACGACGCTGAACGTGTACGGACCTGGATCGGAGGCGCCCACGACGTGCGAGCCAGCCCAGATGAAGCTCGTCCAGTCAATTTCATTGAAGCTAGTCGGTGGAGTGAACGTTCCGCTGAGGTTGAATCCGACCACCATGACCAGAACGTCATTCTGTTGCGCTCCAGCGGGCTTGTTCACGCTGATGCTGTTCCCGTTCTCCACGGTCGCCGTATCAACGGAGCGCAACCAGATCGGTGTCTGGCGCTTGACCACGGCGGTGATGGTGCAGGTCCGCGCGGTCGCCGGCGGCTTAAGCGTGATCGTCTTCGTCGCGCCGACGGCGGAAGCGAGCGATGTCGCCGTCTCTGCGCCTGTCGCGGTGCCGCTCGCCGCGACGAGCAGATCGTTCATCTCAAACAGCGCGTTGCTCGCGTTCGATCCGGTGTTGCTTCCTGAGTCGACTCGCTCGGTCATCCCGCTCGGCGGTGTCCATCCCGATATCCCGCCCGACGTCGCGGCGACCCCGTGTAGCGTGACGAGCATCGTGTTGGCGGCGCCCGTCGTGACCGACAGCGCGGTATGCGACGTGCCGCTCGGTGTTGTCTGCTCCGCCTGCTGATCGATGGGTGCGG
>VBDV01000127.1 GCA_005882765.1 Chloroflexota bacterium
GCCAACGTCCGGATCATCGACGGGGTCGCGAAGCGCCTGCGCTACCCGCCGGAGAAGGTCTTCGTGAACATCCAGCGCTACGGCAACACGTCGGCGGCCTCGATCCCGATCGCGCTCTGCGAAGCCGAGTCGACGGGGCGCCTCCGGAGAGGAGACAAAGTTCTGTTGGTCGCTTTCGGCGGCGGCTTCACCTGGGGTGCTTCGGTCCTCGAATGGTTCGGCGCCCACGACGGCGTCCGACCTCTCTCACCGCTCGAGCGCGCCGGCCGCGCACTCGAAGACGTCGTCGAGAGGGTCCGCCCGACCTAACGCCGAACTTCGCACGCACGGCCGCGAAGACGCGGCCTCAGTCGAACTTAAACGCGTCCCACGCGATGCTGTCCCAGGCGATGCTGTCCCAGGCCACGCTGTCCCACGCGATGCTGTCCCAGGCCACGCTGTCCCAGGCGATGCTGTCCCAAGCGATGCTGGCCGAGTTGTAGTTGTCCCAGGCGACGCTGTCCCAGGCGATGCTGTCCCAGTCGTAGTTGTCCCAGGCGACGCTGTCCCAGGCGACGCTGTCCCAGCTGACCGATCCCCACGCGAGCCCGCCAAGCGTCGGATCCTTCCACCGCAGCGGCGATCCATAGAGAACGCGGAACATCGAGCGTGCGAAGGTGTCAGCCGGCCGGAGCCCACGGTTCGCCAGGTGCGTCCCCAGGGTGGTCCCGGGCAGTGTCCCTGTCGCACCGGCTCCGCCACTCGCCTGGGCCCGCACGGCGGCGAGCGCGTCGAGCAGACCTGTGCCACCCGCCGCGGGATCGGGCAGAGCCGTGCCGCTGTCCTGCCCGAAGGGCTGCGTCGTACCCACAACGAGCGCTTTGACCTGGTCCGGGCCGAGGCTCGGCTGCGCCTGGAGCAAGAGCGCGACAGCGCCTGAGACGACGGGGGTCGCCATGGACGTTCCGCTCAGGCGAAGGTAGGTCGACCCGTTATGCGCCACCACGACGTGATCGGGGAAGAGCGCGTCGAGGGCGCTCCCCTGAACGCGGATCGAAACGATGCGCCGGCCAGGCGCGAGCAGATCGGGTTTGGCGTTCGAGTCAGCCGTGCCCCAGGACGAGAACGGCGCGAGCGTGTCGTCACGCGGGGTGACTGTCCCGTGATCGTCCGCGGCACCGACGGTGATGACGTACGGGTCGATGCCCGGAGAGGCGACGGTGTCGCGGCCGGGTCCGCTGTTCCCCGCCGCGGCCACGACGACCAGACCGCGCCGCCATGCGATCTCGACGGCGGCCGACATCGGATCGGTGCGGTACGACGTCGGAGTCGGCGCGCCGAACGAGAGATTGATGACGCGGATGTTGTATGCGACGCGGTGGGCCAGGACCCATTCGATCCCGCGAACGACTGAGGAGATCCGGCCGCTGCCGGTGCTACTCAATACGCGGACATCGACGATGTTGGCCTCAGGAGCGATGCCGACGAATTCGCCGGCGGAACGCGTGCCGTTGCCCGCGATGATCCCCGCGACGTGCGTGCCGTGCCCGCCCGGGTCGGCCACGGAGCGTTGATCTGCAAAGTTGACCGACGCGAGGATGCGGCTCGCCGGTGTGACGAGGTCCGGATCGGCTGCAACACCTGAGTCGAGGACTGCGACCGTGATGCCCCGTCCGGTCGTTCCTTGCGACCGGAGCTGGTCGGCGTTCACCTCGCGCGGATAGACCGCCGCTGCAGCACCGGGGTCGGGACTCGCCGTGGTCGTCTCGGTGACGGGCGGCGTGGCGCTCGGGCTCGGCGTCGGCACGGGTTGGGTCGTGGGCGTCGGAGACGCGGTGGAAGCTGCGGTTGGATCGGGGGTGGGCACGGGTGTCGGTGCAGGAGTAGCGATCGGCGTCGGCGGTGTTGGCGTTGGTGTCGGCGACGGTGTGGGTACCGGCGTTGGAGCCGCCGTCGGCACGGGAGTCGGTGCCAGGGTCGGTGCTGGCGTGGGAGTCGGGGTCGCGGTTGGTAGTGGAGGCAGCGGGGGCGGCGTGGCTGTTGGTAGCGGGTCAAGCGCCACCGGCGCAACGGTGCCCGCGGCCTCGCTCGCCGGTGCGACCGTTGCGTCGTGATGGATGTACGCGACGGTTGGCACGAGGCTGATGGCCTGGATCCCGGCGGCGTTCGCGAAACCGGCGGCTGCATCGATGAGCGCCAGTCCGGCGACCGCGGTCCCGTTGAGCCGGAGGAGATCGAGCGCTTCGTTGGTGCGATCGAGATTCGCCGCGGCGGTGAAGGGGGGAGCGGGAGGTTGCATCTCGACGATGACGGGAAGTGGGGAGAGTGGTCGAGCTTGCATGAGCGCGCGAAGTGCGGGATCGATCTTCGCGGACCCGTCCAGTGAATCCGCCCGTGCCGGCGGGGCCGTCGGCCCGAGCGCGAGTGTGACCAGGAGGAGCGCCCAGGTGAGGCTGATCAGCCGACGGCTTCTCATGCGGGATGCTCCATTTGACGATCGGAAGAGCGCTCTTGGCGGAGCGGCAGGACGAAGTGGAAGGTGCTGCCCTGGCCTCGGCCCGGCGACTCCGCCCACATGCGGCCCCCATGCGCCTCGATGATTCCGTTGCCGAAGTAGAGGCCAAGCCCTCGTCCGGTCATATGTCGCGCCGATTCCGCGCGGTATCCGCGTCGGAACACCTGCGTCACGTCGGCGGCATCGAGCCCGATGCCATCGTCGCGGACCGACACGGTGGCCGTCCGGTCGTCGGCGATGACCGACACCGTCACGGTCGATCCATCATTCGAGTACTTCTGGGCATTCGCCAGAAGATTCATCAGGACCTGGCGTATCCGCCGCTCATCGAACTCGCCGACGACACCATCAGCGGCGACGACCCGGATCGTGTGACGCGCCGTGGGCCGGAGCCCGTCGGCCACGTCGCGAACAAGCGCGCTCAGATCGGTCGGCCAGAACGAGATCGACAGAAGACCCGCCTCGAGGCAATGGACGTCGAAGAGCGTCGTGAGCAGCTCCGCGAGGCGGTCGGCGTGCTTGACGATCATCGCCCCGGCCGACCTCGAGGCTTTGGGATCGGGGTTGCCGGAGGAGAGCCGTCGGAGGAGGAGCTCGGCGTGACCTCGTATGAGCGTGATGGGCGTCTGCATGTCATGCCAAGCCATCTGGAAGATGTCTTCACGGAGCCGCTCGAGGTCGCGCTGTCCGGTGATGTCGTGAAGGACGATGACGCCGCCCTGCAGACCACCCTTCGACGAGCTGAGCACCGACGCATTGAGGCTCAGGACACGACGCTCCTCGGAGCTCAGCTCGATCTCGACGCCCTCGACGCTCGTGCCCGAGCGGAGGCTATCGATGACGGGAACGATGGCGACGGCGATCTCTTGCGCCGTCTTCGGCCACTGCGCGAGGCGCTGCCGTTCCAGCGGACGGCCCAGCACGAGGCTCGCGCTATCCAAATTGAGGAGCTCGCGCGCCGCCCGGTTCAGCCGCACGATCGCGCCGCGGGCGTCGACGATCAGAAGGGCGTCGTTGATGCTCGCGAGCACGGCTTCCAGCTGCAGCGCGTGCCGCTCGTGCTCTAGGGCCAACTGGTCCGTCGCGCGGAGGCGCTTGATCGACGTGCCTGCCTGGGTCGCGATCGCGCAGAGGTTCAGGATGTCCGCTTCGCCGTAGGCCTCCGGGCGATAGCTCTGTACGGAGATCACGCCGAGCACCCGATCGGCGGACAGGATCGGAACGATCGCGGCGGACTCGGGACGGACCAGCTCTCCGGCCTCGGTCCCGTAGAGGAGGCGGACCGGTGGCCCCTCGGCGGACCATCGCTGGACGAGGCGCGGTGCGGCCGTCCGGATGACGTCGCTCGTGAAGCCCTTGCCCAGAGGGAACGAGCCACCCTCATGCTCGACCCCGCCGTCGATCTGGCGGACGACCTCCACGGTCTGGCTCGCTTCGTCGTAGAGCGCGAACAGGAAGACGGTCGCGTCCATGACCCGCGCGATCTCGGCGTACAGCGCGTGGAATAGCTCGGCGAGATCGTGCGGCTCGACGGCAAGCGCTCCTAGACGACTCGCTAGGTCGAGTCGCGCGCGCAGCTGCTCGTTCGCCGACAGAACTTCCAGCATCCCCCGCGGCCCACCACCCAAGTGGAAACGTCTGCTCTTGGGAGAGAGCGCTCGCGTGCGCAAATCGCCCTGCACAGTTGAGGCCATCCTCAAATCGCCCGTGTCATTGCGGGTCGCACGCATTAAGGCGGTATCTAGCTTCGTCGCCCGGCCGGTCGACGAACGCCTTCCCAATTTCGGCGGCCGATCCGGTCCCTATCGATTTCGCACAGACCTATTGACAGGGGCCCCCTGGGGTGTAACTTGCCCGCTGCGTGGTGAGTAGTGGGGGACGGTGGGGAACCGTCCTCCGGGTACGGAAGGGATCTTGGAAGGCTATTTCGCAGGCGAATTCGCCCACTCGCTGGACGAGAAGGGTCGGCTCGCTATCCCGGCCAAGTTCCGAAGCCGCTTCAAAGAAGGAGCCGTCGTGACAAGGTGGATAGGCGAATGCCTCGCCATCTTCCCGTCCGATCAATGGTCCGACCTCAACTCGGAGATCGCCAAGCGCCCGCGCACGGACCCCGCCGTGTCGCGCTTCCGCCATTTCATCCTGGCGGGCGCCCATGAAGCGGACCCGGACGGCCAGGGCCGGGTCGTCATCCCGTCGCACCTCCGCGAGTACGCGACTCTCGGAAACGAAGCCGTCGTCATCGGGAACTCGGATCACCTCGAGGTCTGGGAGCCGGGGCGCTGGCGCGCCGAGCTCGCCCGAGTCCAGAGCGGCGTCGAGAACGATCTCCGGGACCTCGGAATTTAGCGATGGGATCGAGAGAGCTCATGAGCCGGTTCTCGTGGCCGAGGTACTCGCCGAGCTTGCTCCGCGCGAAGGCGGTCGCTATCTCGACGGGACGGTCGGTGCCGGCGGGCACGCCGCCGCCATCCTCGATGCAGCCGCGCCGAGCGGCCGGCTCCTCGGGCTCGATCGCGATCCCGCCGCGCTCGGCCTCGCCGCGCGCGAGCTCGCGCGCTTCGGTGACCGCGCGGTCCTCACACGAGCGAACTTCGCGTTTCTCGACGACGTGGCCGGCGCGCACGGTTTCGTTCCGGTCGACGGCGTCCTCCTGGATCTCGGACTCTCCTCGATTCAGCTCGCCGACGAAGAGCGGGGCTTCAGCTTTCGCTCGCGCGGCCCGCTGGACATGCGTGCGGACCCGGACGGACGCATCAGGGCAGCCGACATCGTGAACAGCTGGGCTGAGAAGGACCTTCGACGCGTCTTCGCCGAGTACGGCGAGGAGCCGGAGGCGGCGCGCGTCGCGGGAGCGATCGTCCGTCGCCGTGTCAAGGTGCCGTTCGAGGCGGCCGACGACCTTGGCCGTTTCGTTGCCGGCGTCAAGACGCGGAGGCCTCGCGGCATCGATCCCGCGACGCGTGTCTTCCAGGCTCTTCGCATCGCGGTCAACGACGAGCTTGCGAATCTCGAGCGCGCTCTCTCCTCCGCTATGCGCGTCGTCCGTCCCGGCGGCCGGATCGTCGTGATCTCGTTCCATTCGCTCGAGGACCGGATCGTCAAACAGTTCTTCGCGCGGGAGTCGCGCGACTGCATTTGTCCTCCCCACCTCCCCACCTGCGTCTGCGGGCACCGCGCGGGCTTGCGTGCTCTTACCCGGCGGCCGCTACGTGCGGCCTCGGCGGAGGTAGACCGCAACCCGCGCGCCCGCAGCGCAGCTCTTCGCGCCGCAGAGCGCCTTCCTTGACCTTCGCGCAGGCCGTGCGCGCGCCGCAAGCGCGGCGCATGCCGCACCGTCCCAACCGGCAGGCCATCGCGCATCGTCGGCCGGCGTCGCGCCAGGCCACACGGCTCCGCGCCGCGAGCTGGGAGATCCGTTCGTTCCTTCTCGCGAGCGGCGTGATCGTCGCCTGTTTTCTTCTCGTGCTCCTCTACCTGGCGCAGGCGACGGCGGTCTCGGCCGCGGGATATGAGGCGCAGCGCCTTTTGGCGCAGCGCGACGAGCTCCGCCGGCAGAACGCGCTTCTCGTCATCGAGAGCGCCCGTCTCGACTCGCCGGCTCGGGTCGAAACGGAAGCGCAGCGGCTCGGCCTCGTCCGCGCCGCGACGATCCGCGTCGTCGCATCGGAGGCCGTCGCGGCAGCGCGTTAGCGAGCGGGGTGTCGGCGGGGAGCGGGCACCCAGCAACGAGCTGCGCGGAGGTGAAGGATGACGGCGACGATCTCGCACACGCGTCTTCGCGTCCTCTTCGCGTTCTTCACCGTCGCGTCGCTTCTGCTCTCCGCGCGGCTCGCGTATTGGCAGACCGTCGGACGGGGCGACCTTCTGAGCCGGGCGACCGACCAGGTCCATAGCGACCTCGCCGTCGCCGCGCAGCGCGGAATCATCCGCGACCGGACCGGCGCGATCCTTGCGACGACCGTTGAGCTGCGGTCGCTCTACGCCATCCCTGCCCAGATGAAGGACTCGGAAGGCCATGACACGCGCTTCGCCGTTGCGGCAGCGCTCGCGCCGATCCTTGGGGAGCGGCCGGAGGTGCTGCGCGCCGCGTTCGACAGCGGCGCGGAGTGGCTCTTCGTTCGGAGGCGCCTTCCCGAAGAGACCGCGGCGCGGATCGCTGCGCTTGGCCTGAGCGGAGTCGGGTTCGAGATGGAACCGAAGCGGCTCTATCCGAACGGCGCCGTCGGGGCCCAGGTCCTCGGCTTCGTCAGCGATGACGGTCTCGGCCAGTACGGCGTCGAGGGGAGCTACGACGATGCGCTCGCCGGGACGCCGGGACGGCTCGCGGTCTCGCGCGATCCCGCGAATCGGGAGCTCGCGCTTGGCCTGCGCGCCGCGGTGCCGGCGAAGAACGGCGACGATCTCTGGCTCACCGTGGACCTGGCGGTCCAGAACGCGGCCGAACGGGAGCTCGCGGCCGTCGTCGAGCGCGAGAAAGCCGCGGGCGGCGCGATCGTCGTTCTCGATCCGAAAGACGGGGCGGTGCTCGCGATGGCCTCGTCACCCACATACGACCCCGCCCGCGTGGGGAGCGCGAATACCGAAGCCCTCCGCAATCGCGCGATCTCCTGGACGTACGAGCCCGGATCGACCCTGAAGGCCGTCACCATCGCGGCCGCTCTCGACAAGGGCGTCGTCACTCCCAGCACGAGCTATCAGGACGTGGGCTACGCGGTCATCGGCGGGCGCACCCTCTGCAACGCGCAGTGCAAGGTCTACGGGCCGACGACCGTCACGCAGGTCCTCACGCGCTCGCAGAACGCCGGCGCGGTGTTCGTCGCGAGCAAGCTCGGCGCTGCGGATCTGAACGCGTATCTCCACGCGTTCGGGTTCGGTGCGCGCACCGGCGTGGACCTGGCTGCGGAGACCGCGGGCATCGTTCGTCCCCTCGCGGAGTGGTACCCCGTAGATCTCGGCACGATCAGCTTCGGGCAGGGCCTGTCGGTCACGCCGTTGCAGCTTGCGTCGGCCTACGCGGCGATAGCGAACGGCGGCATCTTGTACCGGCCATACGTCGTAGCGAGCCGGCGCGATGCGGATGGGGAGCACCGCACCGCGCCGGTCGCGGTCCGCCGCGTGATTTCCGAAGAGACGGCCGCCACCATGGTCACCATGCTCACGACGACCGTCGACAACGGGATCGCGAACGCGGCGGCGCTCAAGGGCTACAGCGTTGCCGGGAAGACGGGCACGGCGCAGATCCCGAGCGACGACGGACGGTACGTCGACGACGCGTACATCTCGTCGTTCGCCGGCTTTGTCCCGGCGATCGACCCGCGGATGGTGATTGTCGTCGTCCTCGAGAAGCCCCAATCCAAGCTGCTCGGGACGGTACCGGCCATGAATACGTTCAAAGCGATCGCCACGGATGCGCTCCGCTACGCCCGCATCCAGCCGGATCGGCCCTGACGCTCGGTACCATTCGACCAAACGTGTTCACCCTCGAACAGTTGCTTCGCGCGACGGGTGGACGGGTCATCCACGGTGCTCCGAACGAGGACGAGCGGTTCGTCGGCGGTGCGTTCGACTCACGCATCGCCGAACCGGGCAGCGCTTTCTTCGCCTTACGCGACCAGCGTGACGGCCACGATTTCGTGGCGGATGCGTTCGCGCACGGCGCCCGGGGAGCGGTCGTGGAGCGGCCCGTCCCGGACCTGCCTTCGGGCGCGCTCGTCGTGCAGGTCGCGGACACCCAGAACGCCCTCCGGCGCCTCGCCGATGCGCTGCGCGATACGCATCCCATCCCGGCGGTCGGTATCACCGGCAATGTCGGGAAGACGACGACCAAGGAAGCCACGGCAGCCGCGCTCGGTGCGCGTTACCGCGTGCTTCGTACGGCGTCCTCGTTCAACAACGAGATCGGTGTCCCGCTCACGTTCCTCGGGATCGAGCCAAGCCACGAGGTCGCCGTCATCGAGATGGGCTTCTACGTTCCCGGTGAGATCGCGGACCTCTGCCGGCTCGTGCGTCCACGCATCGGGATCATCACGCGCATCCCCGACGTGCCGGTCCACTACTCACGGACCCCGAGCGTCGACGCGATCGCCGCCGGAAAGGCTGAATTGATCGAAGCCCTCCCTGCCGACGGCGTCGCGTTGTTGAACGCCGATGACGCGCGAGTTCGAGCGCTGGCGTCACGCACGAAGGCTCGGGTTGTCCTCTTCGGCGAATCGGGCGACGCGGACCTCCGCGCGAGCGACGTGAGCGCGCGCGGCGTCGAGGGTCTTCGTTTCGTCGCGCACGATGGGGCGCGAAGCGTCGAGGTGCAGCTGCCGTTGCCCGGCCGTCATCTCGTCTCGTCCGCCCTGGCGGCGCTCGGAGCGGCCTCATCTCTCGGCGTCCCCCTAGCCGAGGCGGCCATCGCGCTATCGGTTATGGACGCACCGGCGCATCGAATGAACGTCCGTCGCGCCGCGAACCTTGTGGTCATCGACGACTCGTACAACGCCAGCCCCGCCGCGGTCATGGCCGCGCTCGCCGTCCTCGGTTCCGTGTCGACGCGCCGCGTCGCGGTGATCGGCGACATGCTCGAGCTCGGCACGCTCTCCGCGGACGCGCACGAGGCCGTCGGCCGCGAGGCCGCGAAGCAAACCGACGTGCTCGTGGGCGTCGGCGAGCTCGCGAGCACGATCGTCACGTCGGCGCGCTCCGCGGGCCTTCGCGACACCCACGAGGTCGCCGATCGCGCCGAAGCCCTCGTGCTCCTGCGGCGAATTCTTCGCCGAGGCGACACCGTCCTCGTGAAGGGCTCGCACTCGCTCGCGCTCGACCAGCTCGCCGATGCGCTCGTTCAGCCGGCGGCGAGGACCTGATGCCGACCGCGATCCTCGCCCTGGGCGTGATGCTTTCCGCGTTCCTTCTTGGGCTCATCTTCGGCGGCCCCTACATCCAGCTCCTCCGACAGTTCGGCATCGGTCAGAACATCCGGCGCGAGGGACCGAGCCGAGACTTCGCGAAGCAGGGCATACCGACGATGGGCGGGGCGCTCTTCATCATCGTCGTCGCGATCCTGTGGGCGTTCGTCTGGTTCCTCCTCCCGCAGAGCGAGCGCGACAGCTACATCCCGCAGACGATCGTCCCCGTCGGTGCGCTCGTCGGCGTGGGCGCACTCGGCGCGATCGACGACTTCGTCAACGTGAAATACGGCTTCGGGATCCGCGGCCGCCACAAGCTCGTGTGGCAGACGATCGTTGCGGTCGCTGCCGCGATTTACATCCAGAAGCACTTCGCGGTCAATGGCATCTTCGTGCCGCTCGTCGGTGAGTGGCTCGTCGGTGCTGTCGTGTTCGGCATGATCGCCGTCATCGCGATCGTCGGGACATCGAACGGCGTGAATCTCACCGACGGGATGGACGGACTCGCCGGCGGCACCAGCGTCTTTGCCTTCCTCGCGTTCGCGTTCATCAGCGCGGCACGGGGCTATGACTGGCTTGTCGTGTTCTGCGCCGCGATGGTCGGAGCGCTCCTCGCGTTCCTCTGGTTCAACGTGCATCCGGCCGAGGTCATCATGGGCGACACCGGTGCCCTCGCGATCGGAGCCACGCTCGCATGCTGCGCTCTCACGACCGGCTTCGTGCTGCTTCTTCCGGTGGCCGGCGTGATCTTCGTCGCCGAGACCCTCTCGGTGATCCTCCAGGTCGGCAGCTTCAAGCTCCGCGGCAAGCGGATCTTCCGCATGGCGCCGCTGCACAACCAGTTCGAGTGGCCCGAGGTGAAGGTGACGATCCGTTTCTGGCTCATCGGCGCGCTCGCCGGGATCGTCGCCGCGATCCTCGCGCTCGCCACGCCGACTCGATGAGCGTCATCACTTCGACGTGGGTCGAGCGCGACGGGCTGCTGCGCTCGCCGCTGCTCGAGCGGTATCACGTCGTGGCGGGATTCACGACGCGCGCCCAGGGCAGCATGGCCGGGTCGGTATTCCCGCTCGACGAGCAGGAGCGGAATCGCCAGAGGCTCGCCCGTGGACTCGGCTTCGACGCTATCGCCCGAGTCCGACAGGTCCACGGCAACACCGTCGTCCGCCTCGACCGGGCGGTCGAGCCGTGGCCCGAAGGCGATGCGATGTGGACCGACCGGACCGGCGTGCTGCTCGGTATCGCCGCCGCTGATTGCGTCCCGATCCTCCTCGTCGACCCGGCCTCCGGTCGCGTCGGCGCGGCGCACGCCGGATGGCAGGGCACGCGGCTTCGCGTCGCGCAGGCACTCGTCCGCGCGCTCGTTGGCGCGGGGTCGCGCACGTCCGGGATCGTCGCGTCGATCGGCCCATCGATCGGCCCGTGCTGCTACGCGATCGACGGCGCGCGCGCGGAGCTCGTGGCCGCGAGCGGTCAGGGCGCCTACCTTCATGAGCGTCCCGACGGCGCGACGGTGTTCGACCTCTGGTCGGCGAACGTCGCGCAGCTTCGCGACCTCGGCGTCGAATCCATCGAGGTGTCGCGGATCTGCACCCTGAGCGGAGGGCACGACCTGTGGTCGTATCGGGGCCGGGGCGCGGACGGGCGTTACGGCACGCAGCTCGGATTCATCGGCAGGCTGGGAACAGCATGACGGTCACCTTCGATCCGGAGGTCACTGCGGACGAGTTCCGCGGCCGGCGCGTGACGATCGTGGGGCTCGGGAAAGGCCGCACGACAGCCGGTCTCGCGCGGTTCCTCGTCGCGCGGGGGGCCACCGTCACCGTGAGCGACCGCGAGTCCGCGGACAAGCTCGGCGAGGGCCTCGCGCGTCTGGGGGGCGTCGATGTGGAGCTCGTCCTCGGGCCCTCGAGCGACGACCTCGCGCTCGCCGATCCGGATTTCGTCTTTGTCATCCCCGGCATTCGTCCGCGTTCGCCGACGATCCTGCGCGCGCTCCAGCGGAAGATCCCCGTCCTTACCGAAATGGCGCTTTTCTTCCGGCTCTGCCGGGCACCGATCGTCGGGGTCACGGGTACGAAGGGCAAGACGACGACGACGACGCTCATCGAGCTCGTGCTCTCGTCCGGCCGGCGTCGGGTGGTCGCGGGAGGGAACATCGGCACGGGCGCGCCGCTGCACCTCGTGGACTCGTTGACGCCGAATGACATCGTCGTGCTCGAGCTCTCGAGCTTCCAGCTCGAGACCCTCGCGCACAGCCCTCACGTCGCGGTCGTCACCAACGTCCTAGAGGACCACCTCGATCACCACGGCACCCGCGACGCGTACATCGCCGCGAAGAAGAACATCGTCGCGTGGCAAGGCCCGCGTGACATCGCGGTCCTGAATCTCGACGATCCGACGACCGTAGCGATGCACACCGGCTCCGCGTCCGAAGTGCGTGGCTTCTCGCTCTCACTGCAGCCGAAGCGCGGGGCGTACCTCGATCGAAGCGGCGATCTCGTGCTCGTGCACGCCGACCGGCGAGCCGTTCTCTGCAAAGCGTCCGACCTCCAGGTGCCTGGACGGCACAACGTCGCGAATGCCCTCGCGGCGGCGGTCGTCGGCGACGCGTTCGATATCCCGTCCGAGGCCATCGGTGGGGTCCTCCGCGCCTTCGAGGGCGTTCCGCGCAGGCTCCAGCCGCTGGCGGAGAAGGACGGCGTCCTCTGGGTGAACGACTCCGCGGCCACGACGCCTGCGGCCACGCTCACGGCCCTCGCCGCCTATGAGCGGCCGGCGGTGGTCATCCTGGGCGGCGTTTCCAAGGGCGCGGATTTCAGCGTCCTCGCGCGCGCGCTCGCGGACCGCGCTCGCGGCGCTGTGCTGATCGGACGCGCGGCCGACGAGATCGCGTCGGCCATCTCGGCGGCCGACCCAAAGGGCGCGGTCGAAGTGCGCCGCGCGGCGACACTCGACGATGCCGTCGCCGGCGCTCGAGCGATGGCTCGTCCCGGCGATGTCGTTCTCCTCTCGCCCGCGTGCGCGTCGTTCGACATGTTCTCTTCCGCGGACGAGCGTGGCGAAAAGTTCGCGGCGATCGTGCGGTCGTTCTCGTGAAACGCGGCCTCGCACGAACGACGACATACGACCTTCCCCTGGTCGCGATCGTCCTCGTGCTGCTCTTCCTCGGGCTCGCGATGGTGTACAGCGCGAGTGGCATCACCGCCCTCGACGCGAACGACGACCCGAGTACTTTCCTGGGGCAGCAGGCGGCGTGGGCCGCGCTCGGCATCGGCGCGATGTTCGTCGCGTCGCGCGTCGACTACCGACTCCTGCGTTTCCTGGCGGTGCCGCTCCTCCTCGTCGCCGTCATCCTGCTCGGGGCCGTTCTCGTCCCCGGCGTCGGCGTCACCGCCGGCGGCGCGACGCGCTGGCTGCGGTTCGGCGCCTTCGGCCTCCAGCCGGCCGAGCTCGCGAAGCTCGCGCTCATCGTGTACCTCGCGACGTGGCTCGGCGGGAAGCGCGAGCAGATCGGCTCTTGGCGCATCACCCTGCCCTTCATCCTCGTGACGACCGTCGTTGTTGGTCTCGTCGTTGTCGAGCCTGATCTCGGGACCGCGATCGTCCTCGTCGTGGTCGCTCTCGCGATGTACTTCGCGGCCGGCGCACGGCTACGCGAGTTCGCGGCCCTCGGCGGCCTCGCCGCCGTCGTCATCCTCGCGCTGGCCGTCGCTCAGCCGTACCGCCTTCAGCGGCTCCTGACGTTCCTCGATCCGTGGTCGGATCCGCAGAAGTTCGGCTTCCAGACGATCCAGATGCTCTACGCGCTTGGTCTCGGCGGCCCGTTCGGCGAAGGCCTCGGGGCGGGGAAAGAGAAGTTCGGCTATCTGCCGCACCCGTACACCGACTCGATCTTCGCGGTCCTCGGCGATGAGCTCGGCCTGGCGGGCGCGCTCGTGATCGTCCTGCTCTTCCTCGCGCTCGCGTTCCGCGGCGTTCGCGTCGCCCTACGCGCGGAAGACTCGACGGGTGCTCTGCTCGCTACCGGAATCACGATCTGGCTCTGCTTCCAGGCGTGGGTGAACATGGCCGTCGTCGCGAGCCTCGTGCCGATGACAGGCATCACGCTCCCCTTTATCTCGTACGGCGGCAGCTCGCTCTGTGTCGGGCTCATCGCCGTGGGTATCCTCCTGAACGTTGGTCGAGCCCGAACCACGCAGCGGACAAGCGTGCCGCGTGCTTCTCGTCGGTGGCGGGACGGGCGGACACGTGAGCCCGCTCCTCGCGGTCGCGGAAGCCTTGACCGAAAAGGATCCCGAAACGCTCTTCCTGTTCATCGGTGGTCGTCGCGGCCTCGAGGCTGAGCTCGTGTCCGGCTCGGGCATTCCGTTCCACGGCACGGCGATGCCGTCACTTCGCGATCCGGACTCGCGCTTCTCGCTTGTTTCGCGCGCCGCCGTGATGCCGATCGCGACCGTCGACGCGCTTACTCAGATCCTGCGATTCAAGCCGGACGTCTGCTGCACCACCGGAGGCCTGGCATCGCTCCCGGCCGTCCTCGCCGCGCGCATCGCGCGCGTGCCCGTGTACATCTGGGAAGGCAACGTCATCCCCGGACGTGTCAACCGCATGCTCGCGGCGTGGTCGCAGCGGATCGGCGCAACATTCGAGGGATCGCTCCGGATGCTGCCGCGCGGACGCGCGTTCGTCGACGGCAACCCCATTCGCCGCTCGCTTCTTTTGTGGACGAGAGAAACGGGACGCGCGAAGCTCGGGATACCGGCGGAAACCCCCGTGGTCTTCGTTACCGGCGGCAGCCAGGGCTCGGCCGCGATCAATCACGCCGTGTCCGGCGCGGTGACGCGGCTCCTCCGCCGCGCGGTCGTGATCCATCACACCGGCAACGCCCATCTCGCGCAGGTCGCGGCAAAGCGGGAGACGCTGGCGCCCGATCTTCGGGAGCGGTATCAGGTGTTCGGGTTCCTTCGCGAGGAGATGGGCGCCGCGCTCGCGTCGGCGGATCTCGTCGTCGGACGGGCGAGCAGCTCCTCCATCGCGGAACCGCTCGCGTTCGGCGTCCCACTCATCCTCGTTCCGTTCGCCGCCGCGGCGGAGGCGCACCAGATGGCCAACGCGCAGGACATCGCGGAGCGCGGTGCGGCCATCGTGATCCGCGAGAGCCAGCTCGATGCCGATCGGCTCGTCGCTCAGGTCACCGGGCTCCTCGACAATCCGACCCGCCTCGCGCGCATGGCGAAGGCCGCGCGAGCCGCGGGGCGTCCCGATGCGGCGACGTCGATCGCGGACGAGCTTCGCAAGCTCGGCCACTGTGCATGACGAAATTCCATATCGTCGGCATCGGCGGCATGGGCATGTCCGCCGTCGCGCGTCTGCTCCTGGCTCGCGGGGATCGGGTGAGCGGATCGGACAAGGGCTCGTGGCCACTCGCGCAGGCGCTCGCCGCCGACGGCGCGACCGTCGCGACGGCCTTCGCCGCGGAGAACGTGACGGGCGCCGACGTCGTCGTGCGATCGAGCGCCTATGGCGATACCAATCCCGAGATCGCCGCGGCGCGCGCCGCCGGTATACCCGTATGGAAGCGCGAGGACGCCTGGCGCGAGCTCGCGCGCGGCAAGCGCGTCCTCGCCGTGGCGGGGACACACGGAAAGAGCACGACGACCGCACTGGCCTGGACGGCCCTTCGCGCCGGTGGCCTCGAGCCGTCGCTCATCTGCGGCGCGGTGCTTCGCGACCTCGGGACGAACGCGTACGCCGGTCGCGGCGACTTCCTCGTTATCGAGGCCGACGAGTACGACCACGCTTTCCTCTCGCTCGAGCCTGAGATCGCCATCGTGACGAACGTGGAGCACGACCACGTCGACGTCTTTCCGACCCACGCCGACGTGAAGCGGGCCTTCAGGCACTTCGTGGCAGGAGTCATCCGCGGCGGGTGGCTCGTGGCCTGCGTCGACGATCCCGGCGCGGCCGAGCTCGCGACGAACGGCGGCGATGATCTCGCCGGTCGTCAGATCGCGACCTATGGAATGGCGTCCGAGGCTGGCTACCGCGTGGTCGAGCTCGTGCAACGTCCCGACGGCGTGACCTTCGATCTCGCGGGGCCCTTCGAAAATCCGGTGCCGGTCTCGCTGCGGCTTGCGGGCGCGCACAACGCGCGGAACGCCGCGGGGGCCCTCGCCGCGGCGGATGCCGCCGGTGTTCCGGCGATCGCCGCGGCCAAGGCGTTCACGACGTTCCGGGGGACGGAGCGGCGCCTTGAGGAGCTCGGCGTGGTGCGCGGCATCACAGTCGTCGACGACTACGCGCACCACCCGACCGAGATCCGCGCGTCGATCGAAGGAATGCGAGCGCGGACGACGGGCCGGGTGATCGTGCTCTTCCAGCCCCACACCCCGAGCCGCCTGCGGGCGTTCTTCGACGACTTTGCCGCCGCCCTGCGCACCGCGGACGCGAGCGTCGTCGCCGAGACGTTCTCGTCCGTGCGTGAAGCGGCCGACAGCGGCGCCGGCGCGAAGGCGCTGGCCGTTCGCGCGGGCGCCGAGTACGTTGTCGACGCCGAGGCCGCGGCTCGCGCCCTCGCGGACCGCGCCCGTCCCGGGGACCTCGTGCTCGTCCTCGGCGCCGGCGACATCCGGCCGGCGGGGATCCGCCTCCTCGAGCTGCTGCGCGACCAAGGAACGGCGGCATGACGATGGCGACGTTCGGCGCGCGCGCCGAACCGCTCGCGCCGTACACCTCGCTGCGGATCGGCGGGCCTGCGGATTTCTTCCTTCGCGTCGCGGCCGAGAAGGATCTCCTGGACGCGATACAGGTGGCGCGCGAGAACGAGCTTCCGGTCTTCGTCCTTGGCGGGGGCACCAACCTCCTCGTCGCCGATCGTGGCGTGCGCGGCGTCGTCCTCCAGAACGCGTGGCGCGAGTCGAGCGTCGACGGTGAGGTCGTCACCGCCTCGTCAGGCACGGAGCTCGCGCACGTCGCCGCCGTCGCGGCGCGCTCTGGCGTCGAGGGACTCGAATGGATGGCGACGGTCCCCGGCACGGTCGGCGGCGCCGTCCACGGCAATGCGGGTGCGTTCGGCAGCGAGACCGCCGATGTCCTCGTGGATGCGGAGCTCGTCGATCTGAACGGCGACTCGTGGACCGCCAGGGTCGATGAGCTCGGCTACTCCTACCGCACGAGCTCGCTCCAGGGCACGCCGATCGTGTGCGTCCGCGCGCGCTTCCGCGGGAAAGGCGGCGATCGCGCGAACGCGGTCAAACGGATCAAGGAGATGGCCAACGAGCGGATCAAGAAGCAGCCGCTCGCGCAGCCGAATACTGGATCGATCTTTCGGAACCCTCCGGGCGACTTCGCGGGCCGCCTCGTCGAGGCCGCCGGGCTCAAGGGCCAGGCCGTCGGCGGCGCGATGGTGAGCCCCAAGCACGCGAACTTCATCGTCAACACCGGCGGCGCGACGGCAGACGACGTCCGCGCCCTCATGACCCTCGTCCAGCAGGAAGTCGCGAAGAAATTCAAGGTGAAGCTCGTTCCCGAGGTCGAGCTGGTCGGCGAGTGGTGAAAATCCGCGTCGGCGTGCTCACCGGAGGCGCGTCGGCGGAGCGCGACATCTCGCTCGCGACCGGTGCGCAGATCGCGGCGAGCCTCGATCCGAGCCGCTTCGAGGTCGTCCTGCTCGACCCTCTCGCGTTCATGGCGCGCAATCCGGAGATCACGGCCGAGCAGCGCGAACAGGCGCAGCGTCTCATCAAAGGTGGCGGCCGGCTCGAGGCCGACCATCAGCTTCCGCGCGGTCTCGAGAAACAGATCGAGAGCGCTTCGCGCGCCCTCGTCCCAGCGACGCGCGTGATGACGAACAACGAGCCGATCGACGTCGTCCTCATCGCTTTGCATGGGACATGGGGGGAGGACGGGCGCATCCAGGGTCTGCTCGACACGATCGGCGTCCCGTACACCGGATCGGGCGTGCTCGCGTCGGCGCTCGCTATGGACAAGGAGGTCGCGAAGACGGTCCTCGCGGCAGCAGGCCTCGACGTGCCGCGCGGGGTCGTCGTGACCGGCACGACAGAGCAGGATCTCGATGCCGCGCGATCGGTCGGAATCCCGGCGTTCGTCAAACCGGTTTCGAGCGGATCCAGCGTGGGCGCATCGATCGTGGCTCATGCCGCCGATCTGCCGGCTGCCATCGCCCTCGCCTTGAGGTACGACTCGCGGGCGTTGGTAGAGGAACGGTTAAAAGGCCGCGAGCTCACCGTCCCGGTAATCGGGAACGACGACCTCACCGCGCTCCCGGTCATCGAGATCCTCACGAAGCGCGCCTTCTTCGACTACAGCGCGAAATACGACGCCGGCGAGAGCGAGGAGGTGTGCCCAGCCGAGATACCGCCCGACGTCGCAAAACGCGCCCAGGACCTCGCCGTGCGTGCGCATCGCGCGCTCCACTGCCGCGGCATGTCACGAACGGACTTCGTGTGGTCCGGCGACCGCATGGTCGCGCTTGAGGTGAACACGATCCCAGGGATGACCGCCAACAGCCTTCTGCCCAAGGCCGCGCGGGCGGCCGGCATCGGGTTCGGCGATCTCCTGGCGCGGTTCATCGACTGGGCCCTCGAGGACGCGCGGCGGCGGGCCCGCTGAGCTCGCGAGCCAGGTCGCGACCACGGCGGCTTCGACCGCCACGACGGCCGGCCGATCTCGATCGGGCGATCGCCGGCATCACCGCGTTGGCGTGCGCGGCCGCGATCGTCGCAGCTTCGATCGGCCCCTTCTGGCGAATCCGCGATGTGTCGATCGAAGGAGCCCATCACGTGACCGTGGATGCGGTGGTCGCGGCGAGCGGTCTCTTGAACGCCCAAGCCTTCACGGCGAGCGCAGCGCGGGCGCGCGATCGGCTCCTCGGAGCGCTCCCGGCCCTGCGCGACGCGCGTGTCGAGATCCGGATCCCCGATCGCGCGCGCGTCGTGTTGAGCGAGCGCGCGCCGACCCTCCGGTGGATCGCGGGTGGCGTCGAGTGGTTCGTCGACGCCGACGGCGTGCTCTTCTCATCGATCGATCCGCGCGGAGCGCCAGAGCTTCGCGTGACTGACGAGCGGAGCGGGAGGCAGGCTGGCGATCGGATCGACCCCGCGCTGGTCGACGCGGCGATGAAGCTCGCGCGTCTTTCGCCGCAGGACCTCAGGGCCGACGCGACGTCGCCGCGCGTCGTCCTCACCTCGGGTTCAAACGGCCTGGTGCTCCGGGTCGGAGGAGGAACGGGCTGGGAGATCCGCTTTGGCGGTGCCGAGCGCATCGACGACAAGATCGCGCTCGTGAAACGCTATCTTCGGGATAACCCGCAGCGAAAGCTAGACTACGTCGACGTGCGCACCCCGGATTCCATAGTCGTCAGTCCCGCCTGAAGTGCTGCTCCCGCTCCTCGGCCTCGTCGCCGGGGTGCTTCTGGGCCTCGCGCTTCGATTCAACCTCCCGATCGAATGGGCTCGCTACACGGCCGTCGGCATCCTTGCCGCCCTCGACTCGCTGCTCGGCGCGGGCCGTGCCGAGCTCGAGGGACACTTCGACACCCGGATCTTCCTCTCCGGGTTTTACACCAATGCGCTCCTGGCAGCGGCTCTGACGTTCCTCGGGGATCGCCTCGGGATCGACCTCTATCTCGTGGCGCTCTTTGCCTTCGGCTGGCGGATCTTTCAGAACGTGGCGGTCATCCGCCGCCATTTTCTCTAGTGCGGTGGCCGAATCAGTTAGCTTGCCGCTATAGCGGCAAGCGAAGATGGGTTGAAGGGGATACTTCCACTGCAATGATCGGAGTGAGTCATGGCTGAGCAAACGGTGCTCGTCGCCATCGACATCGGTACGACGAAAGTCTGCGTTCTCATCGGCGAGATGGCCGCCCGTGGCGGCGTCGACGTCATCGGGATCGGGCAGGCCGCTTCGGATGGACTCCGCAAGGGTGTCGTTATCGATATCGACCGGACCGTGCAGTCGGTCATGGCCGCGGTCGAGGCCGCCGAGCGGATCTCGGGCCTCAAAGTGCGGTCGGCTTTCGTGGGCATCTCCGGAAGCCACATCAGCTCCCAGAACTCGCGAGGCATGGTCGCGGTCTCGGGCTCGTCGCGGCACGACGTCGACCGCGGCGACACCGTGCGGGCCATCGAAGCCGCGCGCGCCGTCTCCATCCCGAACACGCGCGAGATCCTTCACGTGGTACCGCGCGGCTACGTCGTCGACGGTCAGGAGGGCGTGCGCGACCCGATCGGTATGACCGCGGTTCGCCTGGAGGTCGAGACGCACATCGTCACGGCCTCGTCGACGAGCGTCCAGAACCTCACCAAGTGCGTGCAGCGCGCGGGCGTCGAGATCGACGAGCTCGTGCTCGCGCCCCTGGCCACGGCCGAGGCGACGCTTAACGACGAGGACCGCGAGCTGGGCGTCTGCCTGGCCGACATCGGCGGCGATACCACCGACGTCGCGATCTTCCAGGACGGCTCGATCTCGCACTGCGCGACCATCCCGATGGGTGGCCGGAGCGTCACCGCCGACCTCGGCATCGTCCTGCGGGTGACCCCGGACGTGGCTGAGAGCGTCAAGTTCCGCTACGGGTCCGCCATGCCGATGGACGTCGACCCTGACGAGGTTCTCCAGGTCACGTCCATCGGCGAGGAGACCTCGCACGGCGTTACCCGGCGGCACATCGCCGAGATCGTGGAATCGCGGGTGACCGAGATCTTGAAGTTCGTCGGGGCCGAAATCGAGGCGGCCGGCGCCACGAATCGCCTCCAGGCGGGGCTCGTCCTCACCGGTGGAGGATCGCTCCTGGACGGCGTGACCCGGGCGGCCCGGGATCAGCTCGGCATGAGCGCCCGCGTCGTTGGGCCGAGAGGTCTCGGCGGTCTCACCGACCAGATCGCGACGCCGCCCTATTCCGCCGCGAGCGGATTACTGCTCTGGGGCGCGCACAACTGGGCCTCGGATGACGATCGGGGGAACGGTCACGGTCCGCGTACCCCCTTCGACGGCGTGAGTTCGCGCATCGGAAAGATCTTCAAGGGACTCATGCCCTAGAAAACTCCCCTCAAGGAGCCGCTGACTAGGGACGTGGTCGTGATCAGGGCAGGCGTGCGTGTCTATTGATTGATGGCGGAGTGCGGGGGTCTTCTGAGCGAGCGGCCCCTGGACGGCGGTTCATCGCGATCCCACGAGGGGCCGAGCGAAGAAGACCCCCGCACTCCGGATCACGCGAACGCGAATCACAAATAGCGCTCGCCAAACGTTGAGTGTGCGGGCTATAGTCAGCGCGCGAACTGAATAGCCATGAGCGCACCGCTAGGGGAGGGGCAGCGGCATGGACATCATGGAGGCTTACCCATGCCCCTCCGAAGCGATATCGAGAACTTCGCGCTCATTAAGGTCGTCGGTATAGGCGGCGGCGGTTCGAACGCCGTGAATCGAATGATCCGGGCCGAGCTCCTCGGCGTCGAGTTCATTGCGGTTAATACAGATGCGCAGGCCCTCCTCCTGTCCGACGCTCCCCACAAGCTCCGCATCGGAGACAAGGTCACGAAGGGCCTTGGCTCGGGCGCCGACCCGACGGTCGGGCGCAAGTCGGCCGAGGACGACAGCGAGAAGCTCTACGAGGCCCTGAAGGAAGCGGACATGGTGTTCGTCACCGCTGGCATGGGTGGCGGCACGGGCACGGGCGCCGCTCCGATCATCGCCGAGATCGCGAAGGACGTGGGAGCGCTGACCGTCGCCGTCGTGACCAAGCCGTTCAGCTTCGAGGGCGCGAAGCGCCGGCTCCTCGCCGAGCAGGGCATCGCTGAGCTCGTCGACAAGGTCGACACGCTCATCACCATCCCAAACGATCGCCTGCTCCAGGTCGTCGAGAAGAAGACGAGCATGGTCGACGCGTTCCGCATCGTCGATGACGTGCTGCGACAGGGCGTTCAGGGCATCAGCGACCTCATCACGGTGCCGGGTCTTATCAACCTCGACTTCGCGGACGTGAAGACGATCATGACGAATGCCGGATCGGCGCTCATGGGTATCGGGCACGGGTCGGGCGAGTCGCGCGCCGCGGACGCGGCGCGTCAGGCGATCATGTCGCCCCTCCTCGAGCAGTCGATCGATGGTGCGCGCGGCGTCCTCTTCACCATCACCGGCGGCCCCGATCTGACCCTCTTCGAAGTGAACGAGGCTGCGGAGATCATCCACGCGGCGGCGGACCCCGAGGCGAACATCATCTTCGGCGCGGTGATCGACGAACGGATGGGTGGCGAGGTCAAGATCTCGGTCATCGCGACCGCGTTCGAGCAAGCTCGCGCGATCCGTCGTCTCGAAGGGCCGATGTACAAGCGCCAGGCGCCCTCGGTCGAGCAGCGCGTGGCACCGGCCGTCGCGGTCGCGCCTGCACCGATGACCCAGCCACATCCGAAAGCCGAAGAGACCAAGAAATACGCTGCCGATGATCTCGAGGTCCCAAGCTTCCTGAGACGCCGTTGAGCTGAGCGGCGGATCGTCCGCCGCTCCGTCACCGTGGCACGTCGGCTGCATCCCCGTACCGAAAAGCACGCAGATTTTCGAGACGGGGGTGCGCAAAGTGATGCGAGAAGGAGGCACCGTCGTCCGCGGGGATTCGTGGACGGCGTGGCCTGTCTACTGGACTCCGGTGATCGTGGGGGCGCTCGCTTCGGTCGTCGCCGTGGTGCTCTTCGGGGTCGTCGGCACAGCCGTCGGTTCGTGGAAGGCCGGTAACGAAGGCCGGATCACCGACTTCAGCGGCATCGGACGCGCTGCTGTCGCATACGCGGTCTTTGCTTCATTCCTCGCTTTCGTGATCGGCGGATGGGTGACGGCCCGGATCGCCGGCATTCGCCGCGCGGAGCCCGCGATCCTGCACGCGGCGATCGCGTTCCTTGTCGCGTGGGTCGTTCTTATGGCGCTGGCGAGCTTCGGCGGAGCCGTCTTCAACGGGTGGTACGCGGGCCTCGCGCCGTCGGCCGCGGTGCCGACCCAGGCTGGTCAGCCGGTTGACCCCAACGCCGCTAAGGCCGCTGCCGCGGCCGCCACCGCGGCGGCGGTGGCGATCCTCCTCGGCCTCGTCGGCAGCGTCGTCGGCGGCTGGATGGCCTCGGGGGAGCGGATGGACTTCAGCTTCTACAACCGTGAGCGCGCACGCATGACCCGCCGTCCGGTCGCAACCGACCGCACGACGCGGATGTAAGGAGGTAACGAGATGATCCTGATTCTTCTCTGGCTTCTCGGCGCGCCGCTCGCGCTGATCATCATCCTGTTCCTTCTCGGCATCGGGCACTAAGGCCTCCACGCGTCTCTCAGCCCCCGGCAGCGGCCTCGTCGATCGGCCGGGGGCTTGCATTTGCCCGGCGTCCTTAGAGTTGCGCGCGGGAGGAAGGGTGAGAACGCTCGCGTCCTGGGCCCTCGGGCTCGGGTTCCTGGTCTCGATCGCCGCCTACAGCGGATGGCTTAGCGCGCTCGGGCCGTCCCTCATGAGTACGGCAGTTGTGGTCGGGAGCGTTGCTGTCGTCGGCGGTGGCGTCGTCCTCGGCGGCATGTGGTTCTATGACCTCTACCGCGGGCGCTTCCCTACGACAGAGTTACGCGATGCGATGGTCGCCGACGCGATGGCGCTAGGTCTGCGTTCGGTCGGGCGCGATCTCTCGACCCTCGATCTTCGATTCCCGCTCTTCCAAAAAAGGAAGGGGCACTTCCTCACGCAATCGCTCATGGCCACGTTCGCGTCGGCGGACCGACCTCGCGTCGACTGGATCTTCGCCGGAAGCTGGCGTGGCCGCGACCTGCGCATCTTCGATTACACCGAGCAAAAGCAGGACGACACCAAGGAGTGGACGTGCGCGACGCTCGCGCTCGACCGGTCGTTGCCTTCGATCTCCATTACGCGGCGCGACTTTCTGACCGGTCGGCTGCAGCGCCTGATCGATCGCGGAGTCCGCTCAGGCGACGAGGCCTTCGACCGCGCCTTTCGCGTCGAAACGAAGGACGCCGAAGGAGCGCTCGCGACACTGGACGATCGAGTGCGAGCGCGTCTCCTGGAGAGCGCGCCGCCGCACCAGGCCGTCGTAGAGATCGACGAGAGCCGGCTGCTTGTGTGCGGTAGCCGCATCGCTGCCGGCGACCGGAGGGTCCTTCTCGACGCCACGGACGCGATCGGCGTGGTGCTTGCACCGGCTGGCCACTAGATTTTGTGGCACCCTGTCCCATATCTTGTGTCTGTGAAGTGCCCCGCGTGCAGCAATCCCGACACCCGCGTCATCGACTCGCGGGAAGCCGAAGACGGCGATTCCATCCGGCGGCGGCGGGTCTGCGACCGGTGTGAGGAGCGATTCACCACCTTTGAGCGGAGCGAGTCCGCCCGCATCCAGGTCCTGAAGCGCGACGGCAGCCGCCAAGAGTTCGACCGGCGGAAGCTCGCGAGCGCGATCGGGAAGGCCGCATCGAAGGCGCTGTCGAGCGAAGAGATCGATCGCCTCATCGACGAGCTCGAGGCCGCGGTCCGGCAGAGTGGAGCATCCGAGATCCCGTCCGGACGGATCGGCGAGATGGTGCTCGAGCGCCTCGCGGAACGCGACCCGCTGTCGTATCTCCGCTTCAAGATCGTCTACTCGCGGCTGGAAGACATCGACGCGCTCTACGACGAGCTCGCGTCCCTCGTGCGCATTCGCCAGGTGGCTCGCGATCGCCGAGTCGCCGAACAGATCACCCTGCCCATCGCCGAGCCGGTCATCGCCGGGCCCTCGCGCCGTCGCCGCCGCTAAGGGACCTCCGCTCCGCGCGGTCCTCTGGGATCTGGACGGCACGCTCACCGACAGCGTGCGCCTGGTCGTCGAGACGATGAACGCCGTTATCGCCACGCACGGCGGCCCGCTTCTTCCGTATGAGAAGGTGGGCGAGCTCACGGGCCTTCCGCTCGACGCCATGTTCCGGCTCGCGTGGCCGGATATCGGCGCGGCGGATGTCGAAAGCTATCGCGTCGAGTACCGCGCTCGGTACGACGCCGTAGCGATCCCCGCAACGCGACTGTATCGCGGGGCGGCGACGACACTGCGCGATTTCCATGAGGCCGGGCTGCTGCAGGCCACGGTCACCGGCAAGCGGGCAGCCGACTGCGAGCGGATCCTGCGCGGCCTCGGGATCAAGCAGGACATCGATGTGTACCTCGGGGGCGATTCGGCGCCGCGGCCGAAGCCTGCCCCGGACCTCGCGCAGTACGCCATGAGCCGTCTTGGTGTCTCGCCAGATGAATCGGTCGTGATCGGAGACAGCGCGGCGGATCTCGCGATGGGAAAGGCCGCCGGCGCGCACACCATCCAGGTGCTGTGGGGCTTCTCGCGTTCGCCGCTGCCGGACGCCGAGCGGACCGTGCGCACGTGGCGCGAGCTGCGCGACGCGGTGCGCGCACTGGGTGGACCCAAGCCCGGCATACTCGGTCGCGGTGGTCCTCTCCGATCGTGACATCCGCGCGGCGATCGATGCCGGCCGCATCGGGATCGATCCGTTCGACCCGAAGTGCGTCCAGCCCGCGTCGGTCGACATCCGCCTCGACCACCGTTTTCGCGTGTTCCGCTCGAGCCGTCACGCCTTCATCGACCTCGCGCGGCCACTCGACGACATCACCGAGCTCGTTCAGGTCTCGCCGAAGGAGCCGTTCATCCTTCACCCGAACGAGTTCGTCCTCGGCTCGACCCGCGAGCGCATACGGCTTCCCGACGACATGGTGTCGCGGGTCGAGGGGAAGAGCTCGCTTGGCCGGCTCGGCCTGCTCATCCACAGCACGGCGGGGTTCATCGATCCGGCCTGGGATGGTCACATCACCCTCGAGCTCTCCAACGTGAACACGATCCCCATCACGCTGTACGCCGGGATGCGCATCGGGCAGCTGTCCTTCTTCCCGCTCTCGAGCCCGGCGGAGCATCCGTACGGCTCGCCCGAGCTCGGCTCCTCCTATCAGGGGCAGACCGGGCCGACCCCTTCCCGGTACCGGCTGGACGTGTAGCGCATGTGCTCCACGTGCCTTCTGATCGTCTTCATCGAATCGTTCATCAACGTGCTGGGCTGGGCGCTCACGCTCGCGATCTTCGTCCGCGTGATCCTCTCGTGGATCCCGAACGCCCGCCTGCCGTTCGGCCTCGGCGAGTTCGTTTTCGCCGTGAGCGAACCGATCCTCGGCCCCATCCGGCGCGCGATGCCGTTCTTCGGCGGGGTCGACTTCTCGCCGCTCGTCGCGCTGCTTCTGATCCAGGTCGCATCGAGCGTGTTGCTTCGCGTACTCCCGCCCGCGATTTAGCGCCGTGACCGAGCGCATCACCGTTGCGGTGCGTGTCATCCCACGCTCCAGAAGCGACCGGGTCGATGCGCTGCGCGCGGGCCGTCTGGTCCTTCGAGTCGCCGCGCCGCCGGAAGCAGGTGCAGCGAATCGAGCGGCGCAGACACTTTTGGCTACGGCGCTTGGCTTGCGGGCGGCCGACGTCCGCCTCGAGCAGGGGAGCACGTCCCGCGACAAGCTTTTCAGCGTTCCGACGAACGCCCGGGCCGCGCTCGAACGGTTGCCGAGATGACCTCGCGTTTTGGCCGGGGGTGGGCGGGACAAGACCGTGGCCAATGTTGGCGGCGGCGCCGCTCGAAATGAGAGCGCAGGCTGGGGCGTACAGGAGGGGAATGGCAGCGAGTGTCGCGCTACGTCTCAACCTGCCGATGACCCTGACGTCGCCCGCGACGTTCGCCGACGGCGTCCGCGAGCACCAGGACGAGGTGTACGGCGTCGCGCTGCGTATCACCGGCAACCGTGACGCGGCGCTCGACGTCGCGAGCTCGACGTTCCTGAAGGCCTATCGCGCGTTCCATCGCTACGACCAGACACGGCCCCTTCGGCATTGGCTTTTGCGGATCGCGACAAACGAAGCGATCAGCTACGTGCGAAAGCGCGGGCGCGAGCTGCGACGCATCGTCGCTGTCGACGAGGCCACCGGCGTCGCCGATGTCAGTGCCGCGCCGGACGCCGAGTCGGTCGCGCGCGAAGACCGCGCGCGGGTCCGCGCGGCCGTGAGCCAGCTGCCCGAGTTGTACCGCGTGGTCATCGTGCTTCGCTACTTCAACGATCTCAGCGTGGACGAGATCGCGCAGGTCACCGGACGACCGGCATCGACCGTCGGCGTTCAGCTTCTCCGCGGCCGGGCGCTCCTCCGCGGCGCCCTGGAGGGCGCGCGATGAGGCGCGACTTCCGTGACGACGAGCTGTTCGACGAGATCAGGCTGCGCCGTGCGTTGCGGCTCGACGCGGCTGAGCTCCCGCCGCGCTTCGATCTGGCCACGGTCGCCGTCCGAGCAGCGGACCGTCCCGCATCCGCGTTCGCGGGATTGCTCTCGACTGCGTTCGCCGGCATGGCCACGGCGGCTCTCACCGGCCTGGTCGCGGTGGCGTTGCCGGCCATCGCGCCGGCCGTCGGGTCTGAGCTCTTCGATGCCGCCATCCAAACGGTGACGCGCGCGGCCGTTCCGCTGAGCGCGGTTCTCGCGGCGGCGCAACAGCCGAGCATCCCGCTGGCGGCGACCTTCGCTCTCGCCGTCGCGGTCGCCTACGAGTACGCGCAACGAAGGGAGCGTCTCCGTGCCACAACGTCTTGAGCGCAGCAATGCCAATCGGGTCATCGCGGGGGTGTGTGGCGGGATCGCCGAATACCTCGCGGTCGACCCCACCTTGGTCAGGGTCGTCTTCGTCGTCCTGGCGTTTTTCGGAGGCATCGGCCTGCTCGCGTACATCGTCCTGCTCATCCTCATGCCGCTTCCGGGCCGTCCCGCGCCGTTCAGCTCGACACCGCCGCCGCCCGCATCGTCGAACGCTACCGTGGGGTCCGAGGGGGACCACGCGGCGACGACCGCGGCCCTGGCACCGGTCGACCCCGCGATCCACGCCGCGGAGGCTGAGCGCCGCCGGATGGCCGTCGGGTACCTCCTCATCGGCCTTGGGGTCCTATTCCTTTTGAGCAATGCGGGGATGTTCCGCTTCGTCCAGTGGCAGTTCTTGTGGCCGCTGGTCCTCATCGGCATCGGCGTCCTCTTCCTGGTGCAGCGAGTGCGGTCGTGAACGCGCGCCGCCGTCGAGGCGTTTTCTGGCCGCTCCTTCTGATCGCCCTCGGTCTGCTCTTTCTGCTCCAGACCATGGGCTTCATCTCCGGAGTGTCCTGGCTCGCTATCGCGAGCCTCTGGCCGATCCTTCTCATCCTCATCGGCCTCGACATCGCCTTCGCTGGACGCTGGCCGCTCGCGACGCTCGCGGCCGAGGTCGTCGTCATCGCCGCGGGGCTGGCCCTCGTGGCGTACGCGCCGAACCTTGGCCCCGGCGTCTTCGTGTTTGGCGGGAACGGTCCGGGCGAGAGCGACGTGACCGTCCCGCGATCCGGCGCGACCGACCTCGACCTCACGCTCAACGCCGGAGCGACGCGCGCGTACAGCGTGAGCGGAGGCGCCTCGGACCTCGTCGAGGCGCACAGCGCAAATCCCGATCTTCGCGTGCGAACGGTCGGCACGAGCCACGTGAATGTTCGACTCGATGAGGTAACGCCGAGCGGGTTCCTCCGCCCGGCGGGCGAAGCCGACATCCAGGTCCGGATCGCGAACGACGTTCCCACTTCGCTCACCATCAACGTCGGCGCCGGTCAGTTCGACATCGACCTCTCCGATGTCCGTATCCGTACCGCCGACGTGAACGTCGGCGCGTCCTCGATGCGTTTCGTTCTCCCGAAGCCGACGGGTGACGTGGCGATCGATATGAACGGTGGAGCCTCGAGCATCACCGTGACCGTGCCCGACGGTGTCGAGGCGCG
>VBDV01000075.1 GCA_005882765.1 Chloroflexota bacterium
GGTCAAGGCCATATGTGCCAAGCCACACGAGATGCGATGCGCACCGGCTCATCTCGTCCACGATCACGCGAATGAACTCCGCGCGGCGCGGAACGTCGATGTCGCCGATCGCTTCCATCGCACCGGCATAGGCGTGCTCGTTCAGCATGTTCGAGACGTAGTCCGCCTGATCGGCGTACCGGATGCCCTGGTGGTAGGTGCGCCACTCGAAGATCTTCTCCAGGCCCCGGTGCAGATACCCCATCACGGGCACGCACTCGACGACCCTTTCGCCGGCGAGCTTCAGCACGAGACGAAGGACGCCGTGCGTCGAGGGATGCTGAGGGCCCATGTTGAGGATCAGCTCCTCGACCTCGCCCTCTTCGATCTCGATCGTCGGGAGCGTGTAGTCGGCCGGGTCTGGCGCTTCTCGCCCGGGTGACCCCTTTCCGCGCCCGCGCTCGATGTCGGTGGTGGCTATCCCTATCCGCCCTTCATGATTTTTTCGCGAAGGCGGAGCAGCCCTTCGATGAGCGCCTCCGGCCGCGGCGGGCAACCCGGGACATACACGTCGACGGGTACGACGGTGTCGACACCCTGCAGCGTGGAATAGCTGTCCCAAAACTCGCCGCCCGAGGACGCGCAGTTGCCCATGGCGATGACCCACTTCGGCTCGGGCATCTGTTCGTAGAGGCGGCGCAGGCGTGGCGCCATTTTGTGGGTGACCGTCCCCGCCACGATCATCACGTCGGCCTGCCGCGGGCTCGAGCGGAAGACCTCCATGCCGAACCGCGCGGTGTCGTGGTGTGCCATCGAGGCCGAAATCATTTCGATCGCGCAGCAGGCGAGCCCATAGCCGAGCGGCCAGGGCGAACGCGACCGGGCCCAGTTCACGAGGTTGTTCACGGTCGTGAAGACGATGTTGTCGTCGTTCGCGAGGACGCCAGGCGACGGTGACGTCGGGTCGGCGGTACCGAGACCCGCCTGGGTCGTCACCGGCCGACGCTGGATAACGTCCTCTTCGAAGTCGATCGGGCGGGCTTTGGTCTTCTCGTCGATCGCCATCGAGTTTCAGTCTATTGAGTTTTTTGGCTAGTGCTGGGGCTGCGCTCCGAATCGCTTCATGAACTCACCGACCGTCATGGCACCGTATCGCTTGCCTACCTGCGGTTCCGCGATGCGCCACAGGATGCGCAAAGGACGCGGACCGCTACTGCCGACCTCGGTAAGGCGCAGATGCGTGTACTCGGAGACGTTCGGTATCTCCCGGAGCTTCGTGGCCAGGAGGCGTGCGGCGTCGTCCTCGGCAGCCTCGAGGCCGGCCTTGGCGGTCGCTACGGCTGCTGCCGCGGCTGCGGTCGCGTTCTCGATCGTCTGACCGGTCGAGGTCGACTGGCCGTTGGTTGCACCGGCGGCCGCCGCCGGCGGTATCGGGGCCGCGGCCGGCACTGGCGGCGTCGCAGGTTTCGTGTTCCCGCCGCGCTCGCCATCGCCGGGTCGGATCCCGGCGAGTGCGCCCGAGCGCATGGCGTTCCCGATCAGGTTGGGTACGTCGAGACCTGTGAGTCCCTTGATCGCGGTCGCGGACTCGGCCACGACCCGCGTGGTGTTCTTCACCATCTCGGACGCCCCGTCGACGCTCATCACGGTCAGCGAGTCGATGTGCTCCATCGGCTCTGCAGCCGCCCGCACGATGTCGGGGAGCGCCGCGAGGACCGTCTGAATGATGGCCGCGTCGTTGAACTGCTTGTACGCATCGGCGCGCATGGCAAGAGCCTTCGCTTCCGCCTCGCCCTTGGTGAGCACGACGGCCGCTTCTGCCGATCCCTGGAGCCGCTCCGCTTCGGCGCCCGCCTCGGCGGCCGCGATCCGCGCGCGCTTCTCGCCCTCGGCCCGCTGGATGGTGGCCTGCGCCTCCGCGGCCGCGGGCTTCACGGTCGTCGACAGCAGCTCCTGCTCTTTGCGAAGCGCGGCCAGGGTCGCGAGCTCGGTCTGCTTGCGGGTGACCTCCTGCTGCGCGTCGGCCTGCGCGAGCGGACCTGCCTGCGCGGCCCGCGCCTCCGCCGCGGCGGTCTGGACCTGCGCCTCGGCACGCTTCAACGCCACGTCGCGTTGCGCCTGGATCTTGATCTGCTCGGCCTCGGCCTCGCGCACCGATGCGAGCTGGTCCGCGGCGGCCTTCGCCATCCGCGCATCTTTCTCGACCACGGCGAGCTTCTGAGCGCCGAGCAGGTCGACGTATCCGGACTCGTCGCTGATGGACTGGATCGTGAAGGCGTCGATCTGCAGGCCGCTGGAGGACAGGTCGCCCTTCGCGGCGTCCTGCACCTCTTGCTGCAGCTTCTGACGGTCCATGATCAGCTCTTCGATCGTGAGCCGGCCGACGATCGACCGGAGGCTTCCCTCGAGCACGTTCTTCACGATCGAGTCGACGTGCTCGTCCTTCGCATCGAGGAATCGCTCCGCAGCGTTGCGCAGCGACTCGACGTCGCGGCCGATCTTGAACGTCGCGACGCCCTGCACCTTGACTTTGATGCCCTGGCTCGTCACCGCGTCGCCGAGCACGACGTCGATCTGGCGGACCGTGAGCTTGAGGCGTCCGACGCGGTGGATGAGCGGCATGACGAACGTGCCGCCGCCGACGACCACCTTCACGCCCTTGTCGCCCGCTGGCGTCATAAGCTGGCCTTTCTCGTCGCGCACTTTGGCGCCCGCCGACCCGGCCACGATCAGCGCTTCGTTCGCGTTCGCCACGCGGTAGCGGCTCGCGACATAGAAGATGAGCAGCGCGACGATGATGACCGTACCGAAGACGAGCAGTGGTCCGACACCAGTGATACCGAACATGGCCTTCCTCCCCTAACGCGCGACCGGCTCGACGATGACGTTCGTGCCCGCGACACCCGTGACCCGTACCGACGACCCGGGCGCCACGTCGACGTCCGAGGTCGCGGTGAGGTTGTGCGATGCCCCCGCGTAGCTCACGAAGACGGTGCCGTAGCGGCGTGCGGGGATGGCGACGCTGACTCTGCCGGTCTGGCCGACGAGATCGTTCAGGCTGAACGCCTCGGCCCCTTCCGACCGCCGCAGAACGCTGAACATGCCAAAGACGAGGCCGAATCCGATCGCGCCGGCGACACCGCCTACCAACGAGGCAGCGCCCGTCTCCAGCTTGAAGATCTGCGTCCCGATAAGACCGCCGATCCCGAACATCGCCACGAACCCGAGGAGCGGAGGCATGAGCGCGACGCCGCCGACATGAATGCCGATGTGAAGCGCGTCGAACATCCCGCCGATCACGTCGTCGAGAACGACGGTGAGCAGCAGGAGTCCGCCACCCACGGCGAGGCAGAAGATGAAGATCCCATTGGCGAGATCGATCTCGAACACCGGCTCCCCTTCCGACGGCCGATTCTACGGGTGCCTTGAATCCCTACAGCACTAGGCTCACAGGCGCTCCGTCGCCCGTATCAGCAGCCCGAGGAGGTCGTCGTGAACATAGGGACCGCTCGCGATGATCCGCGGGAACGCCGAATCGGTTGGCTGGAGCTCGGTTACGCGACCGCCTGCTTCGCGCACGAGCATCGCGCCGGCCATCCAATCCCAGGGTTTCTCAACCGATTCGAAGTACCCGTCGTAGCGTCCCGCCGCTACATACGAAAGATCGAGCGCGGCAGAGCCGAAGCGCCGCACGTCGCGCACCTCGCCGATCACGTTCGCGATGATCCGGCCCTGGACCACGCGCTGCGCCGCAACGTAACCGAACCCCGTGGCGACGAGCGCGCTCGCGAGGTCCTGTTTCTCGCTAACGCGAAGCCGCTGGGCGCCCAGCTCCGCGCCGCCGCCGCGTGCGGCGCTGAAGAGCTCGTCGCGCAGCGGATCGAACACGACCGCCGCGAGCGCGCCGTCGGTGTCGGCGCAGCAGATCGAGACCGACCAATGCGGGATCCCGTAGAGATAGTTGATCGTGCCATCGAGCGGATCGACGTACCAGCTCACGCCGCTCGTGCCCTGTGCACCAGATCCCTCCTCGGCAACGATCGCGTCATCGGGTCGCTTGCTCCGGATCGCCGCGACGATCGCCGCTTCGGCCCTTTCGTCCGCCTCCGAAACGAGATCGGTCGCGCTCGACTTCGAACGGATGCCCGCTGCGGGCGAGCGCCGAAGCTCGAGGAGCAGCGCGCCGGCCTGTCGTGCCGCCTCGATCGCGAGAGCGCGCGCCTCCGCCGCCCGGTAGATGTTCATGCGCGGCGCGCGCCGGGCTTCCCGTCGTCGACGACGAATGTGGCGGTCGTGCTCACCGTTGCGGAGGGCTTCCTCACCGTCGAGACCGCACGGAAGTCGGCGATGAGCCTGGTCGGCTCGAGGGCGCAGCGGACGTACCCGCGGTGGTTGTCGAAGAACCGAAGCTGCGGATTCTTGGAGGGCGGGGTGAATTGCGTTTGCTCGACGAAGGGATCGCCGTCCGAGCTGATCGAGGTCCCGAGCAATTCCGTCCCGATCGTGGGTGCAGCCGGATCGGCGAAGTCTCGCTTCAGGTCGTACACGAAATTGACGTGGCTATCGCCGGAGAGGACGACCGGGTTTTTCGTCGTCGTAAACCGGTCGAGGATCATCTGCCGGTCGACGACATATCCCATCCAGTTGTCGACGCCGTCGAAGACGTGCTTCCCGAGCTCAGGGCTCGAGTCCTGTTGGGCGAAGCGCACCGACTGCGCGACGAAGTTCCACGGCGTCACGGAATCCCCGAGACCCTTCAGCAGCCAGGCTCGCTGACCAAGACCCAGCATCGTGCGCGTCGGGTCGACGCTCGCGGGGCAGTAGCCCGAAGGCGTCTGGTCGAGCTCTTTGCAGAGCGCGATCTCGGGCGAGCGGTATTGCCGTGTGTCGAGCACGAAGAACGTCGCGAGCCCGCCGTAACTCAGGCTCCGGTAGAGCTTGAGATCGGGGCCCTGCGGCCGCGGAGTTCGCACCGGCATGTGCTCGTAGAAGGCCTGATAGCCGGCGCTGCGCTCGGCGAGCGCAGCTTTATTGCGCGGATCGTCCTCGCTGATACCGCCGGCGTAGTTGTTCTCGACCTCGTGGTCGTCCCACGTGACGATCCACGGGAACGCGGCGTGCGCCGCCTGGAGATCCCGGTCCGTCTTGTATTGGGCGTAGCGGTCCCGATAGTCGGCAAGGGTGAAGCTCCAACCGCGCTTGCTGTAGTCGCGAACGATGTCGCCGCGCGCGGTCCCCTCGTAGATGTAGTCCCCGAGGAAGAACACCGCCTGCAGATCCTCGCGCGCCAGATTGGCGTGCGCCGTGTAGTAGCCCTGCGCGTAGTTCTGGCAGGAGGCGAACGCAAACCGGAAGGCCTGGAACGCGGTCACAGCGGGCGCGGTGCGCGTGCGCCCGACCGGACTCTCGGCACCGCCCGCGCGGAAGCGATACCAGTACACGCGATCAGGTTCGAGTCCGCTCACCTCGACGTGCACCGAATGCGCGAGATCCGCAGTCGCGCCGTACGTGCCGGAGCGCACGACGTCCGTCATGGCCTCGTCCCGAGCGACGAGCCAATCGACGTCCACAGGCGCCATCGCCATTCCGCCACCCGCGAGCGGATCGGGCGCGAGGCGGGTCCAAAGGACGACGCCGTCCGGTAAGGGATCGCCTGAGGCCACGCCGAGCGTGAAGGGATCACGGTCGAACTTGAGGGGCTGCGACTGCGTGCATGCGCCGAGCTGGCCGAGCGCGGCGAGCGCCGCCAGCCGAGCGGTCGCGCCGAGGAAGTCGCGGCGATCCATGATGGCCGGCCGCTATGCCGAGGCGCTTGGTTCGTGAGCTCGGTACTGCAGCTCGTAGAGACGGTGGTAGACGCCGCGCTCAGCAAGGAGATCGCGGTGCGTTCCCATCTCGACCACGCGGCCCTTGTGAAGGACGATGATCCGGTCCACGTTCTGGATCGTTGACAGCCGGTGGGCGATGATGATCGAGGTCCGCCCGACCATGAGCTTCGCGAGGGCGTCCTGGATGAGGTGCTCGGTCTCGGTGTCCACGGAGCTCGTCGCCTCATCGAGCACCAGAAGGATCTCGGGATTGAACGCGATCGCACGCGCGAAGGCCAGGAGCTGCTTCTGACCGACCGACAGCGTGGAGCCGCGCTCGGTCACCACGGTCTCGTAGCCCTGCGGGAGCTTCTCGATGAACTTGTCGGCGTTCACGAACGCCGCCGCGGCGCGGACCTGCTGGTCCGTGATGGCCGCGTTGTTCAGCCGGATGTTCGAGGCGACCGTCCCAGCGAAGATGAACGGGTCCTGCAGCACCACGCCGACATGCCGCCGCACGTCCTGCTGTCGGAGGTCGCGCAGGTCGACGCCATCGAGGAGGATGCGTCCCTTCTGCACGTCGTAGAAGCGCGAGATCAGGCTGATGATCGAGGTCTTCCCCGCCCCCGTCGCGCCGACGATGGCCACGCTCTCGGCGGCCGAGATCTTGAAGCTCACGTCGCGAAGGACCCACTCGCTCTCGTTGTACGCGAAGCTCACGTTGTCGAAGTCGATCTCCCCGCGCACGTGCGCGAGGTCGCGCGGGTGCGGCGCGTCGACGATCGTCGCCTTCGTGTCGAGGAGCCGGAACACGCGCTCGGACGACGCCATCGCCGCCTGCATGATGTTGTACTTCTCCGCGAGGTCGCCGATCGGTTGGAAGAACCGATCGACAAGCTGCCAGAACGCGAGAAGCGTCCCGATCGTCATCTCCCCCTTCAGGATCCAGAACCCGCCCGCGACGAAGAGCGCGGCGCTGGTGGCGGCGCGCGTGAAACCGACGGCCGGGAAGAACATGGACATCGCCCGGATCTGCCCGCGGTTCGCGTTCAGCAGATCGGTGTTGAGATCGTCGAACTGCTGGAACGACGCGCGCTCGCGAGTGAACAGCTGCACGATGGCCATCCCCGAGAGGTTTTCGTTCAGATACGCGTTGATCCGCGCGAGCCGGATGCGGATCGAGCGGAACGAGTCGCGCATGATCCGCCGGAAGTACATCGTCAGCCAGATCAGAAGCGGCAGCGCGGCGAAGGTGACCAGCGCGAGACGGAAATCGAGCACCAGGAGGACGATCGCGATCGTTCCGATGACGACGATGTCCCCGAAGATCGCGACGACCCCCTGCGTGACCATGTCGATCAGCGCATCGATATCGTTGGTGATCCGCGTCATGAGGCGGCCGACGGGGTTATGGTCGAAGAACGTCAGCGAGAGGCTCTGCAGGTGCGCGAAGAGCTGCACGCGTAGGTCGTACATGGCCTTCTGCCCGACGTAGCTCGCGAGCATCGTCTGGGCGTAGCGCAGCCCCGAGCTCAGCAGGAGGACCGCGATGTAGGCAATGCCGAGCGGAGCGAGGCGCGCAAACCCTTCGTCGACGCCGATCAGGCCGTTGACGGCGGGCGCGATGGCGTTGTCAACGATGAACTTCGCGAGGACCGGTGGCGCCGCCTCCGTGACCGAGATGCCAAGGATGATCAAGAGCGCGATGATCACGAGGCCGCGGTAGGGCCGGAGGTACCCGAGAAGGCGACGCATGAGCCGCGCGTCGTAGGCCTTCCCGAGGATCTCGTCCTCGTCGAAGTTTCCGCGTCCGCCGTGGCCGCCGCCGCCGTGCATCACGACTCGCCGCCGATCCCGCCGAGCCGCGGGCGCATCCCGAGCTGCGGTCCGTCGTCGGCCTGAGACTTCACCCGCTTGGAGTGCTCCTCACGCTCTTCATCGACCTCGAGCTCCTCCTCGAGGAGCTGCCGGCGATACATCTGCGCGTAGAGGCCACCATGCTCGAGCAGCTCGCGATGCGAGCCGCGCTCGACGATCCGTCCGCCGTCGAGGACCAGGATCTCGTCGGCGTCCTTCACCGTGGAGATGCGGTGCGCGACAACGATGCTCGTTCGCTCGCGCATCACGCCACGCAGGCGGCGAAGAATCTCGGCCTCGGTGTACGTGTCGACCGCCGACAGCGCGTCGTCGAGGATCAGGATCCGCGGGTCCTTGGCGACTGCACGCGCGATCGCGGCGCGTTGCTTCTGGCCGCCGGAGAGCGTCACCCCACGCTCGCCGATCATCGTGTCGTAGCGCGCCGGGAAATCGTCCACGTCCTTGTTCAGCTGCG
>VBDV01000016.1 GCA_005882765.1 Chloroflexota bacterium
ACTGCCGCGTGACAGAGCGCCCCGCCTATCTCGGTCACGACCGCGGAGGCCATGGTGTACAGGGGCGCCCAGGACACCGTTGACTGGCGGCACACGAGGACGTCGCCCGCCCGCATCTTCGCGAAATCCTCATCGCCGCTGATGAGACGCGCGGGCCCGCGAGCGACACCCGCCGATGCGGCCACACCTCTGAGGGCGTAAGGGTTGTCCTGGGCGACGGAGTAATCGAAGCTAACCCGCTCGATCGCCGCACCCGGCGTGACGATCTCGGGGGCGCTCGGCGGAGCGCCGATCGTCGTCGGACTCACCATCCGGCGCCACCGTGCGAGCTCGTTCCGCCGGCGTGCGACGAGATCGCGCAGCGATTCTGGCGTCCGCAAGGCTTTCGCGACCTCAGGCACGTAGAGGAGGAATATCTCGTCGACCGCGTCGAGCGCCCTGTCGGCAACGAGCCGCGCGCCGATCGCGCGCACGAATCGGCCGACGTGCGCCTGGGAGACCCGATCGATCCAGTAGTTGTGCTCCTCGGTCAAAGGCCCGGCGCTGGTCGCGGCGGCGAGGATCTCCTCGAAGCGGGCGAGGTCCTCTGGCCGGTCCGCGAGGTGCGCTCGGGCGCGCTGCATGATGTCCCTCGCGCGCGCCCTGACGCGTTCGACACGCGCGTCGGGATGCTCACCGTCCGATCGCAGGCGCTGCCCGAGCAGTCCGATGAGCTTCGCTGGGTCGGCGGACCAAGCCGGCGATTCGATATCGAAGTTCTCCTGCCCGATGTCGCCGTGCACGTTGAGGAACGCGTCGAGCTCGCGCGCGAACTCGGACCCGTCCTCGAGCCCGACGAGATTTGGCAGCGCGCGTTCGCCCTGCGCGATCGCCGCCGCGACGGCGGGAAACCGCCGGGCAGCCTCGGTGAGTGCGTGCAGGTCGCGCTCGAGGCGCTGCAAGGTCGGCGCGTTGCCCTGCGTGACCGCGAGCGCCTCGGCCCCATTCGCGCCCACAAGCGTCTCGTATGCCTGGGCGAGCTCTTCCATCACCGGATAGGCCGAGCCTGTGACGATGAAATGGATGGTCCAGATACGGTTTACTCGTCGCCACATTTCGAGCCACGCTTCGGCGAGGTCGTCTCGCGACAGTGCCCCGATCGGGACACCGCGCATCCATTCGTAATGCCCTCGCAGCTCGGGTAGATATTCGTCGTCCCATGCGCGGCGGAGGGTGCGTGCGAAGGCGCGGCGGAATGTTGCCGCTCGTGTGAGCTCGGCCGGCAGCCGATCCTCGGTCACGAGCGGTTTTTCGCTCGCGTAGAAACGGCCGTTGAATGCCCGATGCCGAACGAGAAGCGGGAATCCGATCGACCCGAGGCGTTTCCGAATACCGTAGTCGGGACCGTTTGTGATGAATTCCGTCGACAGCGGCGCGAAAACGCTGTCGAAGTGAGCGTCCTCGCGTGTCCAGGTCAGCTTCGCGTCCTCGGGGTCGTCCCACGTGACCGGGAACTGATCGGCGAGCGTCGTGATCGGGCGGCACTGCAGGAGGTGGAGCTCGCCGTCACGCAGGGCGCATTCGATGTCGACCGGACTGCCCATGACCTCCTCGAGCTGCATCGCGAGCCGGGCGATGCCCGCGATGTCTCGATCCGGCAAGACGCCGCCGTTCGCGGTGATGCGCGACGCGATCGCGAGATCGCTCTTGCGCACGGTGTAGCTGTCGGGCGTGATCGTCCCGGAGGCGATGGCGTCCCCGAGCCCGCGCGCCGCGTTCACCACGACGACATCGCGCGCGCCGCTCACCGGGTCGGCGCTGAACGCGATCGCGGAAGCGTCCGCTGAGACCATGAGCTGCACGAGCACCGCGATCCGCGGCGTTCCGGTGATGCCGCGTTGCCTGCGGTATGCGGTCGCGCGGTCCGAATACACCGACCGCCAGCACTCGAGCAGCGCGTCCACGATCGCGTCGACACCGCCGACATCGAGCACGGTCTCGTGCTGGCCCGCGAACGATGCGTCGCCCGAGTCTTCGCCGATCGCCGACGACCGCACCGCGACCCGCGGCTCGCGCTCGCCAACGCGACTCGCGAGGTCGGCATACGACGCGGCGACGAGCTCCTGCAGCCGCGCCCGGGCCGCGACATCGCCATCGAGCGCGTGGCGGAGCTCGTCGAACGCCGACACGTCGAGACAGAAGCCGGGCGGCACGCGGAAAGAGGTCGCGAGACGGCCGAGGTTCGCAGTCTTTCCCCCGACCGTCGTGGCGTCCAGAGAACCGGCGTCACCCAACCAAGCGACATGCATGGCGGGCGAGTCTAGGAGTATTGCTCCGTGAGTTCGACCGTCGTGACGTTCGTGTCGGTCGCGAGCATCGTTACCTTCGCTGTCGTCGCGCAGCTCTCGCGAGCGCGCGGCCTGGCTCTGCGCGGCGAGACCCTGGTGCGTTCCCGCGGCCTCGCGCACTACGTCGCCTACTTCTTCTTTATCCCGTACGTGGTCATCGGGGTCCATCCCGGGCCGGAGCTTGACCTGCCCGAGCCTCTTCGCTGGATCGGTCTCGTGCTCATCGTCGCGGGGGTCATGTTCTCGATCTGGGCCATCGCGACGCTCGGACGGCACTACGATCTCGAGCTCGAGATCCACAGCGACCACGAGCTCGTCCGCACCGGCCCGTATCGCTTCGTGCGCCATCCCGTCTATACCGGGCTTGGGCTGCACTTCGCCGGCGCGTGCCTCGCGACGGGGAACCTTCTGCTGATCGCGGGTACGCTCCTCGTGACCTATCCGGCCCTGTACCTGCGCGCCGTGACCGAAGAGCGGCTGCTTCGAGAGCGCTTCGGCGCCGCATATGCCGAGTACGCGCGCGAGGTCGGAATGCTTGTGCCCTTGCTCTAGCCTGTGCGCGCACGTAAGGCGCGTTGGAGGAGGGACACGTGAACTGGGTAGCGATCATCGTCGCGACCGCCGCCGCAATGGTCATCGGCTTTCTCTGGTATGGGCCGGTATTCGGCAAGGCGTGGATGGCTCTTTCTGGTCGGGGAATGGGTGAAGGGGCGTCCGCCGGTCCGCTGTACGCGCTGACCGCGCTCGCGGCATTCGTCGAAGCCGTCGCGCTCAACTGGTTCATCAACGAGACCGGCTGGACCACCGGCGCGGGCGGCGCCCTCATCGGCCTCTATGCGGGCCTCGGATTCATCGCGACCGCGTTCTTCTCGCAGGTGCTCTTCGCCGGCCGGCCACCGCGCCTGTACGCGATCGACGCCGGCTATCAGGTCTTTCAGGCCGTCGTGCTGGGGGCAATCATCGGATTCCTCGGCGGCGGGAGACTCGGCTAGACCTCGAGCCCTCCCGCGCGAAACTTCCCGCTTGCTCGTTCGGGTAAGGTGACGGAAGGCATCGCGCGGGAGGCGCCTCGGGCGTGAAGGCGACGCAGGACCGGCTCCTCGATCTGTCGCTCCGTCTGCTGCGGCCGGACTGGCCCTGGCCGGTGCGGTACGGCCTCGCCGTGGTCTTCACCCTCGCGGTCGCCGGGGTGAAGCTCGCGATCCCGGCGTTCGGGAGCCCCGGCCCCGATCTCTTTCTCACCATTCCGGTCGCGGCGAGCGCGGTCCTCGCCGGATTCGGGCCCGCCCTCATCGCGATCATCGGGACCACGCTCATCGCGGCGTATTTCACTCCGCCCGCCGGCTTCGCCATTTCGCTCAACACGAACGGGCTGGACGTCATCGGTTTCTTCTTCGAGGGGGTCGTGGTCGCGATCCTCGGTGCGGCGGTCCGCGCCGCGTTCACGCGAACGGCGGAGACCCTTCGCCATCGCGAGCAGCTCGAGCAGGAGCGGACCGCGTTGATCGCGACGGTCAATCACGAGCTCCGTAACCCGCTCGCCTCACTCTCGGGCCATCTGCAGCTCGCGTCTCGCTACGCCGCGCGCGAGGACATGCGCGAGCGCGTCCCGGCGTCGATCGACGAGGCCAGGAGGCAGGTGAGCCGCCTCGTTCGGCTCGCGGACGATCTGCAGGTGATCTCGTCCCGGGTCGCCGACTTTCGGGTCGAGCCCGAGGCCTTCGAGCTCGTGGCGGCAACGCGTGCCGCCGCGCGCCGCGTCCAGGCTCTCGACCCCGGTCGACCCATCACGGTCAACGCGCCCGCGGCGTCGGTCATGGTTCGTGCGGATCCCGCCCGCCTCGACCAGATCTTCGACAACCTGTTGAAGAACGCGATCGCGTACAGCGCCCGCGGATCCGCCATCGAGCTCTGGGCCGTCGCGGAAGCCGATCACGCGGTCATCCGTGTGCGTGATCACGGCCCCGGGATCGGCGCGGTGGACCAAGAGCGGATCTTCGAACGTTTCGCGCGCGGGGCCGCCGCCGCCGATCAACCCGGGATGGGGATCGGGCTCTACGTGAGCAGGGCGATCGCGACGCGGATGGACGGCCGCCTCTTCGTGGAGACGAGCTCGCCCGATGGATCCACCTTCACGGTGGAGCTGCCGCTCGCCGAGTGGTCAGATGCCGACGGGGACGGCGATCGCGCCGTCCGGAGCGGAGACGGCATCCGGATGGAAGATCGAAGCGAGCAGCTCCACGCCGTCGACGAGACGCGGACCCGGACGGCTGAAGAACGCCGCGCCATCGACCCCGAGGACGCGGGCGTCACCGACTGACCCACGGAGGCGGGCCGCTTCGGTGGCGGCGCGCTCGGCGCCCCAGCCGCACGGCATGGCAATGACGATCTCGGGCTGCGCCGCGAGCACGTCGTCCCAGCCGATCTCCCGCGATCGGGCGCCGGCGGTCCCGAGGACGTCCTCGCCACCCCCGATCCGGACCTGCTCGGGGACCCAGTGGCCGGCGTTGAACAGTGGATCGAGCCACTCGAGGCACGCGACGCGAGGGCGGGAGAGTCCGGCGACTTGCGCTTCGACCGCTGCGAGCCGAGACCCCAGATCGTGGATGAGACGGTCCGCGTCGGCATCGCGCCCGAGGGCCGTACCGATGCGGCGGACATCTTCGAACATCCCCGCGAGGCTCGACGCGTCCAAGGCGACGACCTGCGGCACGCGCGGGAGATGTGCCGGGATCTGGTCGAGGGTGACCGCGCATACCGCGCACAGGGTCTGCCCGAGGATCACGTCCGGCCGCGCATCGCGCAGCGCCTGCTCGTCGAGGTGAAAGGTGCTCTCGCCGCGCGCTCCTGCTTCGCGGACCTGACGGTCGATCTCGCGCGCGCTCGCGTCGTGCGGGATCGTCGAGCGGGTCACCGAGGGCAGCACGCGAACCGTCGGCGGGTAGTCGTCGTCGTGCGTGACCGCGACGAGCTCGTCTATCGCCCCGATCGCGTACACGATCTCCGTCGCCGCGGGGACGAGTGAGACGACACGCACCGCCCTAGGGTAGGCCGATGGACGATCTCATCGGGGAGATCGCGCGGAAGACGGTGAAGAGCTGGCCCGACCTCGCTGTCGGAACGCGGACCGCGCGGCCGAAGGCGTGGGGAGCGCTCGCCGGCCATGGTGTCACGGCGCTGCGCGCGCGGCTCGGCCGTCCGCTGAGCGATGAGGAGCGCCGTGCGCTCTGGGCGGCGTTATGGCGCGAGGCGGTTCGCCCGCCCTAGGCTCTCTTTGCGCGGCCGATTCCAGAGCGGGAGGACCGCGGTCGATGGCGCCGCACGGCCTGATCCTCACGATCACGATCGCGCTGGGCGCGGCGTTCCTTGGCGGCTTCGTCGCCGCAAGGTTGCGGCTTCCTCCTCTGGTGGGCTACCTCGCCGCTGGGATTGCCGTCGGCCCCTTCACGCCGGGTCTCGCCGCGGATCCGACGATCGCGAACGAGCTCGCCGAGGTCGGGGTGATCCTCCTGATGTTCGGCGTCGGCGTCCATTTCTCGCTCGCCGATCTTTGGGCCGTCCGCTGGATCGCGGTACCTGGCGCGATGGGGCAGATCGTGATCGCGACCGCGGTGACCGCACTCGTCGTCCCGCTGTGGGGCTGGACGTACGCCCAGGGAATCGTGTTCGGCCTCGCGATCGCGGTATCGAGCACGGTGGTGCTCATCCGAACGCTCACCGATGTCGGGCTCCTCGAATCCGCGCACGGGAAGATCGCGGTGGGCTGGGTGGTGGTCGAGGACCTCGCGATCGTCATCGTGCTCGTCCTCCTTCCGCCACTCGCGCCGGTCCTCGGCGGGAGTGGAGGAGCGGACGCGAGCGACCTGCCGTTCCGGCTCCTCGTCACATTCGCGAAAGTTGGGCTGTTCGGCGTCCTCATGCTCGCAGTCGGCACGCGCGTGATCCCATGGCTTCTCGCGCAGGTCGCGCGCACGGGTCATCGCGAGCTCTTCACACTCGCCGTCCTCGTCGTCGCGCTTGGTGTGGCCGTGGTTGCCGCCTTCGCATTCGAGGTGTCGCTCGCGCTCGGCGCGTTCCTCGCAGGCGTCGCCATCAGCGAATCGGACCTGAGCCATCAGGCCGCCGCCGAAGCGCTGCCTTTGCGCGATGCCTTCGCGGTGCTGTTCTTCGTTTCGGTCGGCATGCTGTTCGATCCGACATTTGTCGTGCGCGAGCCGCTGCTCGTCGCGGCCGTGGTCGCGTTGATCGTGGTGCGCAAGTGGCTCGTCTCGTCGGGAATCGTCCTGGCCCTTGGCTATCCGATCCGGACCGCACTCATCGTCGGCGCGGGGCTCGCCCAGATCGGCGAGTTCTCGTTCGTGCTCTCCGAGCTCGACCGTCAGCTCGGCATTCTTCCCGCCCAGGCCCATGACCTCATCATCGCCTCGGCGATCATCACGATCGCCCTGAATTCGCTCCTCTTCCGGTCGATCGAGCCGCTCGCCGAACGCCTGCGCGACATACCGGTGGTCCGCGGCTTCGACGATCGCCGCGCCGGCACTCTCGCCCATCTAGAGCGCGACCGCGCTGAGAAGCTGCAGCGGCACGCGGTGGTCGCGGGGCACGGCCGCGTGGGGTCGCTCGTCACCCGTGCGCTGCAGCGGCGAAACATGGAGGTGCTCGTTGTCGAACAGGACCGCGGGCTCGTGGAGGCGCTGCGCGACGCCGGTACTGCCGCGATCTACGGCGACGCCGGCCACGCTCTCGTGCTCGAGCGGACCCACCTCGATCGCGCGATCCTCCTCGTTGTGGCGCTGCGCGACCCGCAAACGTCGCGTCGCGTTGTGGAATACGCGCGGCGAACGAACGAGCGCCTCGGCATTGTCGCGCGGGCGCACACGCGTGACGCCGCGGACTACCTGCGCAAGGCGGGCGCGAACGAGGTCGTCCTCGGAGAGGAAGAGCTCGCGATCGAGATGACCGGGTACGCGCTGCATCGGCTCGGCGTCTCGCCACGGGAGATCGCGCTCATCGCGAGGGGACTGCGCGCGCGCTAGTTGGAGTAGACCTGCCAGTCCATTGGCAGGACGTGCACCCACGTCTGGCCGGGCTCCAGGTAGATCTTGTGCCCGTACTGGTTCGTGAAGGTGAACGGGTCGACGAGGTTCGCCCGCGACCATGTCCCATCCTGTCGGAGGCCGTCGCGGAAGATCGAGGCCGGTCCCGAGCCGACCAGGCGCATGTCGAGGCTCGGCGCACCACCCGCGTCGTCGACGACGTTGGTCACCCACACGTCCGTCCGGATGATCACGATGTTCTTCGGCATGATCCAGGCGCCGTTCGCAGCGTCCACCTCGAGCACCATGCGCGCGCCGTTCGACTGGTAGCGCAAGTACACGTTCGCGTTCGCGTCGTAGTCGTAGCGAACGAGCGCGTCAGCGCGGTAAGGCACGGTCAGGCTCCTCGCCGGGACGCTGCCCAGGAAACCGCCGAGGGTGGCCGGATGATTCGCCTGCGCAAGGAAGTCCCAGCGCGGCACGTCGACCGCGCCGCCGCCACCGACGTCGCTCGTCGCGGCGCGGAGCGCGTCGGACGACGTGAAGAGGTTGTGCGGCGCCACCTTGCCGTCGACGTTCGACCGATAGAAGGAGTTGCCCTGCCCGAGCTGCGGCGAAATGCCGACGTACAGGCCCGCAGCGATGTCGCCGCGCACGAGTCCTTCCATGAGCTGCGAGGCCCCCGAGAAGACGAGCGAACCGCGCACCATCGGCGTCGTGTAGCGATCGGAGAAGCGCACGCTCCGGACCGCGCCGATCGTTCCCGGATCCTGCGAGTGGTAGTAGGTAGCGAGCCGGGTGATAAAGCCCTCGACGAGAAGCTCCCACACCATGTCCGCCTGGCTGATCCCGTAGTGCGGGCGCGCCGCCGGCGCGTTGTCGATCTTCACGGCGAGCGGGCGGCGGTGCGGGTTCGGCTGTCCCGCCAGGATCGGCATGCCGTTCAAGGGCCAGCAGCTCGTGCATCCGAGCGCCCGTAGCTCGCTCGCTGGGGTCGTCCACGCGTCCGCGTCGTAGTGAAGCGCGCGGCCCAGGCTCGTGAGGAGACCCACGTGCGTGACACCGTCCTGGCCCGCGGTCACGGTCGCGACATCGGCCTTGCCGTCTTTGTTCCAGTCGCCCGCGACGATCTGCGTCGGGAGCCACGGCATCGCACCGACCGGCCACGCCACGCCGATCACGTCGCGG
>VBDV01000017.1 GCA_005882765.1 Chloroflexota bacterium
CGTCGAAGAGGGCATGGTCCCCGGCGGTGAGATCACGCTCATCAACGCGATCAAGGCCCTCGACAAGGTCAAGGCCACCGCGGGCGACGAGCAGACCGGCGTGAACATCCTCCGCCGCGCGCTCGAGGAGCCCTTCCGTCAGCTCGTCGTGAACGCCGGCGAAGGCGGCGAGGTCGTCCTCGACGCGGTCCGCCGCAAGCAGGCCGAAACGAAGTCCCAGAACTGGGGCTACGAGGTCATCTCCGGGCAGATCGTCGACCTGCCCAAGGCCGGGATCATCGACCCGGTCAAGGTCGTCCGGTCAGCGGTCGAGAACGGCGCTTCGATCGCCGCGATGATCCTCACGACCGAGGCGCTCATCACCGACCTTCCCGAGAAGGAGAAGGCTCCCGCAATGCCTGGTGGCGGCGGGATGGACTACTAATCGGAGCGGCGAAAGCCGCGAAGGTTAGCTGCGTCGGCGCGGAAGCGCCGTGACGCAGACCGTGAGCTAGGAGTCCCGAAGAGGCCCGCTGTGAACCAGCGGGCCTCTTCTTTTATCTAGCCGTCAGCGTCAGCCGCGGCCGGGGTAAGGCGCGGGCTGGCCAAGTAAGTTCTGACCGACGATCGCGCGGTCCACCGCGTCCTGACCGATGTAGCACTGCCAGGTCATCCCACCGCGGTCCAGGCCGAGGCACCCGCCGGCCACTCTCCCCCCGATCGCGAGCGGCTCTTTCGCGTCCAGGAAGTTGGAGGTCTCCGGCGCCGGAGCTCGCGACAGGGCGCAGCGGAACGAGGTCTGATCTGCGCTCAGCACACACTTCGGATCCGTGGCCGCGAAGATCGCCGCGCCCGAGGGCATACCGGCCTCGACCTGCTGTTCAGTCACTTCAGTCGCGGTAGGAGCGCGGCCGCCTGGGAACGGCGGCGGATCGGTCGGGGCGGGCCGTAGAGAGCTCGGGTTCGGCGATGAACCAGGCGTCTGCGAGAAGGTGCGAATTTCCTCGAAGGAAATGCAACGCACGAACTTCGCGGGGGAAATGAACCACGTTCCGTCTTGAAGGATGGTGGCTTCGTAGGTGTCCGTGCCAGCGACAACCCAGACCGGGGTTTGGGGCGATAGCCCGTAAGGAAACAGCTCGAAGTCAGGAATCCCCGGATAGGCGCTTCGGAACGCAGCTTCTGGCGTTGCGCCTCCGTGCGTGGTGGGCTGCGGAAACCTCGCGATGTCCATGAGGGGCGTCCCGTTCGTGCAGTCGGGGGCGCCGACGGCGCTCAAAACCACGAACCGCGTCAGCGCGTACGCACCAGACGCCGTCTTGGGTGCGAGCGGATCGAACGCGACCTGAACCCTCCCGCCAGGCTTCACGCCCGCCGCGCCGATGCTCGATGCGGCGGGCTCGATCCGAGTCCGGGCATCGGCCTCGAAGAGTGCCGGGTTCTCGAAGTCGGCGGCGATGGTCAGCGCGTCGGGAGTGACGCGCACGAGCTGCGGGCCAAGCACCTCGACGACCCGCCCAGTGATGAGCCTGCAGGCGGGCGACGTTGCCTGATCGGGTGTTGCGCAAGCCAGGGCCGCAGCCCTGGGCGCCGTTGACGAGCCGGCCGCGCCGACTCCCTCGCCCTGTGAAGAGACCCGCTCGAGCGCGGGAGCAGCGATGATCACTGCGAGAGCGACGACGGCACCCGTCGCCGCGAGCGCCGGGAGAAGACGACTTCGATGCCGCTCTGGTGGGGTCCAGCGCTCCCGCGGTGGGAGCGGAATCTGCGCAACCTCACCCTGAAGTCGGTCCACCACCGGTCGCTCGTACGGATTCATCGGACCTCCAGGCGCTTGCGAAGCTTGGCCAGGCCCTGCGTCGTATGCGCGGCGACGGTCCCGCGCGCGATCCCGAGTGCAGCCGCGGTCTCGTCCTGGGAAAGGCCAACCAAATACCGCGCGGCCAGGACCTGCCGCTGGCGCAGGGGCAGTCGTCGCATCTCGCTCAAGAGCTCCGTGCCTTCCCCGTTCATCTCGGTCGTGTGCTGAAGGATTGAGAGTGGCGCGAAGATCGCGGAACGGATCCGATGGCTACGCCACCGCCGCAGCCCGACGACAAAGAGCCACCCTTCCGGACGAACGATCTCGTCCTGGCGCGTAAGCGCCTTCTCGAACGCATCGTGTAGGGCGTCTTCGGCCTCGTCGGGTCGAGCCCCGGCGGCGACGAGGGCGCGAAAAACCCGCGGAAAACACTCCTCATAGACGCGTTGCCATTCGGATCGATCCAACCTGGCCTCTACGGCGCTTTCACTAGTGAAGAGGGCTGGCGGACCGGTTCTGCTTAGGCCCATGAAGTAGCCGAGCCTAGCGAGGCGCACCATCCGAGGTGCGTCCGCGTCTGCTACGGAGCGGGGGTAGGTGGCGCGATCCGCGACTCCATCACGACGGTGCCGTGCTTGCCCCACGGGGCGTCATCGAGCGTTACGGCGCAGCGGTCAAAGCCCGCGACCTCTGAGTTGATCTCGATCACCTGGATGTCCTCACCACTCGGCCGGAATGTCGCGGCGCGCGCCCACGTGCCGTCCGGGCTGACCAACCAAATCGTGAGGACCTTTCCCTCGGCGATCGGGGGAAGGTCGTGAAAGAGGACGAAAGGTCGCTTCCCCGGAGCGCGCGGGTCATAGAGCGTTCCGCCGGATCCGCTGAAGGAGCCGAGGCCAGCCATGTACCACGTGCGGGCACCTTCGCGGATGCTCTCGATCGTCTTGTTGTACGCGTCGCGCTCGGCGGTGACGGCGACGAGGCGGCGGTACGCATCGATGTCGGCGGCACCGAGGACGATGACCACAGCTCCGACGGCCGCGACCGCAAGGCGCCACGGACGGACCGCCCCGACCGACCACCGGCGCGCCGCGGCACCGCGAACGGGCGAACGTACGTCGGCTTTCGCGGCCTCCAGAAGGCGGTCGCGAAGCGCCGGTCGCGGCTCGCGCAGCGGCACCGTGTCGGGGAGCGCGCCCACGACCTCGGCCAGAGCAGCCGCCTCGTTGCGACACGACGCGCACGTCGAGAGGTGTTGCGCGACCCGCTCCGCTTCGGCGCGATCGAGCGCCCCGAGGGCGTAGGCGTCGAGCTCATCCAGGACGTGTTCGGTCATCGGGTTCGCTCCAGCGCTCGACGCATCTTTTGGAGCCCGATGCGCATCCGCCCCTTCACCGTGCCAAGAGGCACGCCCATCAGCTCGGAGAGCTCGACGTGGGTGTACCCGCCGAAATACGCGAGCTCGATCGTCCGGCGCTGGGCCTGCGGGAGCGCCTCGAGAGCGTCGCGGACCGTGCGGTGCTCGACGTTCTTCTCGGCGGTGAGTGCCGTGTCGTCGTCGCTCGGCTGGGCTTCCGCCAACTCAAGGGGCGCAGGCCGGAAGGTCGTCTTGCGGCGGAGGATGTCGACAGCCCGGTGGTGGACGATCGATAAGAGCCACGCCCGGGGGGTGCCCCGCTCGCGACGGTAGGTGCCTGCCCCCCGCCAGGCCGAGAGGAAGGCGTCCTGCACCACGTCTTCGGCCGCTTCGCTCTCGCCGAGGATGCGGTAAGCCAGGGAGTACGCGAGGTGCCCATAGCGGTCGTACAGGGCGGCGAGAGCGCCCAAATCCCGTGCGGCCAACGCGCTCAGGAGGGCGTCGTCGGGCGGCTGCAGGCCAGGCACTACGAAAAATGTACGGTCGACGGACAGAGGTGGATGTAACTAGGTGGGAGAAAGAAAACGCCCCGAGCGACCTGCCTCCGTGCCCGACCGCAGCTTCAAAGCTCTGCGGCCTGGCCGTGGAGCCGATCCTCGATATCCTCTCGGACCGCCTTTGATGCTATCTCCGGTTGCGCTCCCGGGGAACGTTGACCTTGATGGAATCTCGGACCCGTTCCCTTTAGCAGACCCCTCGGGACGAGAGGAAATCTACGGTGTGCTCTGATGCCAGGCAATCAACTTATCCACCAAATCGAGACCCGAGCCTTCAATTTTGTCCACGATTTCCGTCGCTTATCCACGACGAATCAACAGTCCGTTTCCTCCATACGATGGACGTGGTGGCTGACCCCATCCTCGACCCCCTGAATCCCGAGCAGCGCGACGCCGTGACCCACGGCGACGGGCCGCTCCTGATCCTGGCCGGCGCTGGGTCCGGAAAGACGCGTGTCCTGACGCACCGCATCGCGTATCTCATCCGCGACCTGGCGGTGCCGGCAAGCGCGATCCTGGCCGTGACCTTCACCAACAAAGCGGCCAAAGAGATGCGGGAGCGGCTCGATCGTTTGGTCGGCAAGGAGCGCCTTGCCGAGCTCACCGTGGGAACTTTTCATGGCTTCTGCGCCCGCCTGCTTCGCCGCGACGGCCCGATCGTCGGGATCGACCGTTCGTTCGCGATCTATGACGAAGCCGACCAGCGGGCGGTCCTCCGCCAGGCCATGGGCGACACCAACGCCAGCGAGCGCGTCTTCGCCCCGGGGGCCATCGCCGCCGTCATCTCGAGCGCCAAGAACGAGCTCAAGGGCCCGGCCGACCTCGCGTCGAACCCCAAGGGCCAGCTGGATCGGATCGCCGCCATCGTGTGGAAGCGGTACGACGAGCTCCTCCGCGAGAACAATGCGGTCGACTTCGACGACCTGTTGCTTCTTGCCTGCCGAGTGTTCGAGACGAGTGACCGGGCGCTAGAGAAATGGCAGGACCGCTACCAGCACATCCTCGTCGACGAGTACCAGGACACGAACCGCGCCCAGTACGTGCTGCTTCGGTACCTCGCGGGCTTCAAGCAAAACCTGGCGGTCGTAGGCGACGACGACCAGTCCGTCTTCAGCTGGCGTGGCGCCGATGTCCGCAACATCCTCGACTTCGAGCGCGACTACCCCAACGCGAAGGTCGTCAAGCTCGAACAGAACTATCGGTCCACGCAGCGGATCCTCGACGCGGCGCACTCGGTCGTCCGCAACAACGGGGCCCGCAAGGAGAAGAAGCTCTGGACCGACCGGCAGGGCGGGACCGATGTCGTGGTGATGCAGGCGTACGACGAGTCGCATGAGGCTGAGCTCGTCGCGCGTGAGATCGAGCGCTTGCAGCGCGAGGGGGAAGCCCACGGAACGCGCGACGTCGCTGTTCTGTACCGGACCAACGCGCAGTCGCGCGCGATCGAGGACACGTTCCGCGCGTTCGGACTCGCGTACCAGATCGTAGGCGGCGTCTCCTTCTACCAGCGCCGCGAGGTGAAGGACACGCTCGCGTACCTCCGGCTCATCCGGAATCCACAGGATGCATTCGCTCTCGCGCGCGTGCTCAACACCCCGCCGCGCGGTCTCGGGGACAAGACGCGCGCCGCCCTCCTCGCGACCGCGCGAGAGCACGAGATCAGCGTGGGGGAGGCGCTCGAGAAGGCCGACCTCATCACGACTATTCAGCGGCGGCAGCAGGACGCGCTCATCGCGTTCGGCAAGGTAATGCGGCGGCTCCGCACGGCGGGCGAGCAGCTCGCGCTTCCGCGTCTCATCGACGACCTCGTCACGTTGACCGGCTACGAGACGTATCTCAAGGACGGTACCGAAGAGGGCGAGGAGCGGTGGGCCAACGTGCAGGAGCTCCGCACACTTGCCGAGGACTACATCGCCTTGCCCCAGGAGGAGCAGCTTCCGAGTTTCCTCGAGGAGATCGCGCTCGTCTCCGACGTCGACGAGTACCAGGAAGCCAAGCCCGCGGCGACCCTCATCACCATGCACGCGGTCAAAGGCCTCGAGTTCCCTGTCGTTTTCATGACCGGTATGGAAGAGGGGGTCTTCCCGCACATTCGCGCGATCGATAGCGGGAAGGAGTCCGAGCTCGAGGAGGAACGGCGCCTTTGCTACGTGGGAATCACGCGCGCGAAGGACCGCGCGTACCTCACGTACGCGCGCCGGCGCTCGCTCTTCGGCCGCACGAACATGAATCCACCGTCGCGCTTTTTGATGGAGCTCCCGAGCGAGGGCGTCGAGGTGCGCGGAAACATCGAGACAGAGGAGCGCGACTCGTGGGCCGAGCTCGATTGGGAGCGCGATCGCGGTCGCTACGAGGAGCGCAAGCAAGCGCGTCGCGATGCGATGCTCGCCGGCCTGCCCGGCTCGTGGACCGGCCGCGCAACGAAGGAACGCACCGCGGTCGTCTCGGAGACGCGCTTTCGCGCCGGCGACCGTGTCATCCACCCGTCTCTGGGTGAGGGCATGGTCGTCACAAGTGTCGCGCGGGACGACGATGAAGAGGTTACAGTCGCTTTTCCCGACAAAGGGGTGAAGAAGCTGATGGCGAGCTTCGCGAAACTCGCTCGCGCCTAGGGCACGCTCGCTCGGAGAGGGCTCAACCGGCACGCTGCTTGCCTGAATTCGCGCGTGGCTCAGGTTGGGGGAGCTGTTCGTCGGGGTCCGCCGCGTCTTGAGGTCCGCCTCCCTCTCACGCGATCCGCCGATATCTCTTTTGGATTCGTCTTGCGGAAACCGCGCCGGCGGCGTGGGAAACGGAGCGCGTTCAAACACTGGACCCGTGTCGTCACGACGGCGGCGTGCTGCGTCATCGCCGCCGTGATCCCTATCTGGACCGTGGTCGCGGCGCCCGAGCTCGAGCGGCTCGGAGCGCTCGCGCTAGCGAAGCCGGCGCCTGCGCTCGTGGCGCGATCCACGACCGCCGGGATCGAGCGTGCCGTCGTCGTCGCCCGGGGCGCGCCGGTCACCGCCCTCCGCATGGATCCGCCGGGACTCCAAGTACATGCGGTGGCACCAGGAGAGACGCTCCTCTCGATAGCGGCCGTCTACGCGATCACGCCACAGACGCTCGCGTACAACAATGGGATCAAAGACACGGCGGAGCTTCGCCCGGGTCAATCGCTCGTGATCCCGCCGATCGATGCCGCGATCCACGTCGTTCGCGACGGCGAGACCGTCGCGAGTATCGCGGCGAGCTTAGGGGCGGACCCGGACACCGTCCGGACCGTGAACAGCGTCGCGTTCGAGCCAGCCGACGTCACGGCGGGACGCGTCCTTCTGATTCCCGTGCCCGAGGGGCGGTACCCAGGGTTCCGCCTCATGGTGAGTGAGGCCCCGCGGGTCTTCGCGCCGCGGATTCGCTGGCCGACCGACGGCATCGTGACGCAGCTCTTCTCGCAGATACACACCGGCATCGACATCGCGGCGCCCTACGGATCGCCGGTTGTCGCGAGCGACTCCGGAACCGTCACCGAAGTCGGTTGGCGGGGGCCGGGCGGGCTCTCGGTGTGCGTCCTCCTCGACTGGGGCCTCGAGATATGCGACTACCACCTCTCCGGGACGAACGTCGAGCTCGGCGAGCGCGTCGTCGCAGGACAGCGCATCGCCTCAGTCGGATCGAGCGGGGTGTCGACGGGCCCACACGTGCATTGGGAGGCGAGAACGAACGGCGTGCTCGTCGATCCGATGACGTACGCGCCCGCGGGGCCGACCGTGCTCAGAGTCGGAGGCGCGACCGGCTCACCCTGAGTTATGGACGGGCGAATTCGTTGGCGGCGGCATCGGCGGGACGTCCGCGCTCGCCGTTGAGGCGACGGCGTTGCGCGCGAGACGGTGCGACATATAAGCGGATCCGCCGAGCACCGCCGCTTGCCAGATGAAAAAGTCGCGGAGAGTGATAAGGCCAATCGCAACCGTGACGACCGTGACAACAGCCGCCGACTTACTGTCTCCCGGCCAAACGACGAGTGCGCATACGAGCAACGCGATCCCACAAGCCACTGCGGCCCCGAGCATCACGAAGTCAACGACGAGCCCGCGCGTGCCCGCCATGAAATAGAAGTAGGCCGCGACGAGGCCGGTGGCGCAACCCACCACCGCAAGCTTCCGGCGCGCAGCCATCAGTAGTTTCCTGTTGCCATCGGGTGCAAAGGAAACGAGGTTCGCCATCGCGAAGATCACCGCAGGAATGAAGAAGACCACGACTGGGCTCAATCCCACGCCCGCTCCTATGTCATGCCCGATCGCGACCGTTACTCCAGCCGCAGTTGCCGCCAGGATGAGTCCTGACGCGCCTCGGCGATCGGCTGGGAATGCATCGAGGCTGAGGAAAACGACGAGCGCGACGCCGGCGAGCCAGGCGCCTACGCGCGCTGTCACCAGGCGCTCGTAGTCCCCGGGCGGGTACAGGAGGTCGTCGCTCACTCCAATCGTCACACCGATTCCACTAAGAAACGGAAGGACCATCAGCCCCGCGGAGATCTGACGCATCAGTCGAAGGGCAGCCCGGCGCTCGCCTTGGTCCACGGCTCCAGCTCGGGCCAGGGACGACTCTCGTGGAATACGCCTCGGTAGTCGGCGTGAATGAGGACCCGCGGGCCAGGCTCGCGCCCGACGGCCACCGAGAGTGCCGGTAGCTCCGATTCGCCCCACGT
>VBDV01000018.1 GCA_005882765.1 Chloroflexota bacterium
GCGTCCACCGATCTCGCCGCCTGCGACGAGGTCGTCGATGTGTCCGCTCAAACGGCGAGCTCGCTCTCGCGCAGGAGATCCCGGACCAGCGCCGCCGTGCGCGGCAGGACGATCTCGGCGTCGCCGGAAAGGCCCGCGCACTCGATCCCGATATCGCCCGCGTAACCCATGCCGGCGAGCGCGGAGAAGATCTGAGTGAAGTCGATGTGTCCCGCCCCAGGCTCGAACCGCTGCGAGTCCGCTATCTGGACGTAGCCAAGGCGATCGCCCGCCTCGACGAGCGACGCGCCCATGTCGGCCTCTTCGATGTTCATGTGGAAGGTGTCTGCCGCGACCGAGACCGCTGGGCTATCGATAAGGCGACAGAAGCGGAGCGCGTCCGCGATCGTCGTGCACACGTCATTTTGATACCGGTTGAGCGGCTCGATGTAGATACGCGATCCCGCGCGCTCGGCGCGGTCCTTCAGTGCAAGAAGCCCGTCGGCGAAGAGCGTTGCATCCAAATCGGCGGATCGTCCCGTCTCGATGCCCGGCAGGTGTCGGGTCCTTCCCCAAATCGGAACGACGACGATGCCCGTTGAGAGTTCTCCCGCCAGATCCAACAATTGGCCGATGTCTTCGCGTGCTCGCCAGAACTGCTCCTTGTCGGGATCGATGAGCCAGCCGCGGTAGCCGCCCGCGATCGCAGTGACCGGGATCTTCTCCCGGATCGCGGTGCGCGCTTCATCGAAGGCCGGGAGCTCTGAAAGCTCGAGCGCGTCGAAACCGAAGCGCCGCGCAGCCTCGTACTTCTCCGAGAGGGTCGCACCCGGTACGAGCCGATCCTGAACGCCGATGCGCGTCACGACGGCACCTGGCTGATCGCCGCTCTCATTTCGGCGACGTCGACCCAAGCGCGACGTCTCGCGCTGACGATCACCGCCTCGGCGAAGCGGACGTGTCGCAGACCGTCGTCGAACGTCGGCAGCGGAACCGGGGATGGCCTCCCATCAAGCGAGGCATAGAAGGAGGCGAGCAGGTTGCGGCGGCCCTCATCGGCGGACGGCGGGCGATGCGCGAGCTCGCGGGCGGATTTCGAGCGCACGCTCGAGCGCCTCACGATCTGCGGCGCGCGATCGCGGACGCCGAGCCAGAGCTCGTCCCTTCGTTCGCTGTGCCACGTCGCCGACCCCTCGGTGCCGTCGAGAGAGAACTCGACTTCGTTTCGCCGCCCGGCCGACGCCTGCGACAGAATGCACGCCCCTTGCAATCCGCCGGCGAATCGGATCAAAAGGCCGGCGTGATCCTCGGTCTTGCGGCCGTGCAGGTAGCCGAGCTGCGCGACGACGGACTCCACGTGGCGGCCGGTAATCGTCTCGACGAGATCGAGCCAATGCACGCCGATGTCAGCCGCCGTACGGGAAACGCTGCCGCGCGAGGTATCGAGCCGCCAGTTGTCGTCCGATCCGAGCAGCAACCAGTCTTGAAGGAACGCACCGCGGGCCAGATGCACCGGTCCGAGTTCGCCTGCGGCCACACGCGACGCGAGCTCGGCGACGAGGGGAAGGAAGCGGTAGTTCTGGCAGATCGTGGTTTGGCGCCCGCTCAGCTTCGCAAACTCGGCGAGCTTCTCGGCTCCCTCGAGATCTCCCGCGAGCGGCTTTTCACAGACGACGTGCTTTCCGACGCGAAGAGCTTCCCGCACCAGCGGCGGATGCAGATCGTTGGCGGTCGTGACGTGCACGACGTCGATAGCGGGATCGCGGAGCGGCAATAGGTCGGCCACCGTCGCGGTACCGCTCACGGGACCGACCACGTCGACGCCGATGCTCTTGAGCGCGTTGGCGTGCGCATTCCCGGCGTTGCCGGCACCGACCACGAGCGCCCGATGTGCCACGACCGGAATTGTCGTCGCTCGCGTGCGTCAGAATCGGGGAATGGCCGACGTCGCTCCACTCAAGGCGCTGCGCTATGGCGATCAGGCCGAGCCGCTCGGCGAGCTCTTGTGCCCGCCGTACGATGTCATCAGCCCGGAAGAGCGCGACCGCCTTTACGCCCAGAACCCGCACAACTTCGTCCGGATCGAGTTTCCCAAGCCCGACGGAGATCCCTACGCCGCGGCCGCCGCGGATCTGGCGGCTTGGCGCGATCGCGGCGTGATGCGACAAGACGCGGCAGCGGCGATCTACGTGCACGACCACGAGTTCTCGGTCGGGAAGACGCGGGTGCGCCGGCGCGGCGTCCACTGTGCCCTGCGGCTCCATCGTCCTGAAGAGGGCATCGTGATGCCGCACGAGCTGACGTTTCCGAAAGCGAAGGAGGACCGTCTCGCGCTCCTGCGCGCGACCCGCACGAATAGCAGCGCGATCTTCGGAGTGTTCGAGGATGCACGCGGCGAGATCGCCGGAGGGATCGCGCGCCACATCGAAGGCACCAAGCCGACCGCCGAGGCGACGGTGGGTGGCGACCAGCACCGCGTGTGGGCCGTCGGCGATCGTCTCGCCATCGGTGAATTCCGGGACGCTCTCGCCAAGCGCCGCGTGTACATCGCCGACGGGCATCACCGCTACGAGACCGCGCTCGCCTACCTTGCCGAGCGTGGTGCCGGGGCGTCGGCTGATGCAGCGATCGGCTACGTGCTCGCCTACCTCTGCTCCGCCGACGATCCCGGCCTGCGCATCTTCGCGACGCACCGCATCGTCCGTGGCGATGGCGTTCTCGATCGCTCGATCGATCGGTACTTCGAGCGATCTCCGATCGACGCGGGAGCGATCGGCGACATCCAGCCGGGCATCGTCGTCGTCCGCGACGGTCACTACGAGCAGCTCACGCTCAGGGAGAACGCGGATCTCTCCTCCGTCAGGCCGGCGTGGCGCGAGCTGCCGGTCGCCCAAGCCGAAGAGCTCCTCCTGCGTGAGGCGCGCGAGGCCGGAGCCGAGATCGCGTACGAGCACGACACAGGCGCGGCGCTCGCGGCCGCTGAAGCAGGCGCGACCGCCGTGCTCTTGCGTGCGATCGATCCGAACACGCTCCGCCGAGTGGCCGACGCCGGCGAGCGGCTTCCGCAGAAGACGACCTACTTCTATCCGAAGGTGCCCGCAGGGCTTGTGGTGCGTCCGCTCGATTAAAGCGTGCGCGCCACGGCTTGTCTCTCGTCCGAGAGCTACGCCTCCCTGTCTGCGACGCTCTTATGGGCTCCGCGAACCAGGCCTTCATGGACCAGCGACAGAGCCCATTCGATCTGTGAACGCTTGACGCAGCCGAGCCACGGCCACAGGAGTCCCGCGACCGCCTCGACTTTGCGATGACCTCCAACCTCCCAGCGATAGCTCGGGAGGCGGGCCCACGGGTTCCGTGGAGGATGGGGACCGGTGATCGAACCAACGCCGACCACGGTCTGGAAGTGCTGGAGGGAATCGGGAATGCCTTGGGCACTCGACTGCGGAATCTCCATCGACGGCTGCCGGTAGGCACGCCGTAGGAAGTTGTCACCTCCCACGCCTACAGATCCCTCGCGGTCGAAGAACCCGGCTGCCCACGCGCGCTCCGTTTCGTCGGACTGTGAGCGCGGCGCGATCAAGTCCAACGGCAGAAGCTTTCCGGCGAGACGAGACACTACTAAGAACTGCTCGCGTTTCTCCTGCCCCAGAAACGGCCAGAGAGCCGTGGCGATGGCGTCGATCACTTGGATACGCGTGGTCTTCCAGTAGAAGAGATAGCCCCGATACGGACCAGTGATATTCCCGACTCCACCCACGGCGTTTCTGAAGCCGAGCAGAACGAGTGGTGGCTTACCCGGGTCGCCGCCTTGACTGACGGCCATCTGGCGACGATAGGTTTTTCGCCGCTTGGGCAGATACGCGGAGCACGAACCTTCCCCGTCATAAAGTCCCGCGGCCCATGCAAGCTCGCGCAGATCGACGCGTGGGGTGTCCATCTAGAGAGATATCGGCATCGCCTTGCACGCGAAAAAAATGCGGGGAGGGAGGGATTCGAACCCTCGAGGCCCCTTACGAGACCTGGAGCGTTAGCACCGCTCTGCACTCGACCACTATGCGACCTCCCCGGAGGTCACCAACGCTGCGTCGTCAGTCTACGCGTCGCCGAATTGCTAGGCGAGAGGCGATCCGTTTCGTCCTCTGCGCACCGCGACGACGTGCGCGATCGCTGCAAGCGCGATCTCTTCGGGCGTCTGCGCTCCAATGTCCAGACCGACCGGCGTGTGCACGCGCGCGAGCGCGTGATCGGAGATCCCGGCAGCCCGCAGCTCGTCGAGCAGACCGCCGGTGTGGCGGCGGCTTCCCATCATCCCGAGGTACGGCGCATCCGAGAGCAGAAGGATGCGCAATGCGGCCTGCGAGAACTCGCGATCGTGCCCGGCGATCACGACGTAGCTCTCCGTCCCGAGACGCAGGCGGGTGAGCTCGGCCGCGCTTCGCACCACGACGTTCTCATCAGGATCCGGCGCGTCCGACGGACCGACCGAGACGACACGGATGCTGAAACCAAGCACCTTGCCGATCCGAGCCAACGCGCGCGCGACCGGACCCGTCCCGATCACGACCAGCTCCGGCCGCGCGGTCGAACCCGGGACCGTTTCGCCCGGCGCGAACGGCCGGACCTCCACCCGGATCCGCGCGGTCTCGTCCCAGTCGTAGCTGCGCTCGAGACGGACGCCCTCCCGCAGCGCGCGCATCGCATCGTGCTCGCCTGACTCGTCGAACCCGTCGCAGCCCAGGCTGCCGAAACGCGCGCCGCTCGCGACGACACCAAGTGCCATGCCTTCGCTCGAGGGCGGGCTTCCCTCGAGGCCGGTCACCGTCACCAAGGCCGCACGCTCGCCGCGTTCGAGCGCTTCGCGCACGGCGGCTCTGGCATCCACAACATCAGGATAGAAAGAGGCCCCGTCGTCATGTCGACGACGGGGCCTCCGTTGGTGCCGGACCGGACGTTACTGGGACAAGAAGTGCCGCAGCCAGGGATCAGCGAAGTAAATGGCGAACGCTGCCGTCGCCACCCACAGCGGGAGACTGACCTCTTTGGCTTTTCCACTTGCGACTTTTAGAGCCGAATACGCGAGGAAGCCCGCTCCGACCCCGTTCGTGATCGAGTACGTGAGAGGCATCACGAACAACGTGAGGAGCACCGCGAAACCGGTCGCGAAATCGATGTTTCCGATCTTGTTGAGGTCGAGGATGGGCTTGAACATGAACCAGCCGACGAGCATCAGGGCAGGCGCCGTCGCCTGTTGCGGAACGATGCCCGCGATCGGAGCGAGGAAGATCGCGAGTAAGAAGAGAACGGCCGTGACGAGGCTCGCGAGCCCGGTCTTGGCTCCTTCCGCTACACCGGAGCCTGACTCGATATAGGTGGTGTTGCTGGAAGTGCCGAAGATGCCGCCGAAGAGCGCGCCGAGCGAGTCGACCCAGAACACGCGGTCGACGCGGTCGATGCTCCCGTCCTTTTTCAGCCAGCCGCCCTCGGACGCCACTGACACGACCGTGCCCGCAGTGTCGAAGAAGTCGGACAGCATGAGCGAGAACACGGTGAGGATCGCGACGAAGAAACCGAGCTTGAATACCTCGAGGAGACCGAAGTTGCCGTTCACTGACGTGAACACAGCTCCGATCGTCGAGAAGTCCGGCGTCGAGAAGAACGATTTCGGCATTACAGCGACGCCGGGAAGAGCCCCGTATGTCGCGCCGGCGGTCGCCGCGTTCACGGCGATGCCGATGATCGTGGCGCCGATGATCCCGAGGATCAACGCACCCTTGACGTTCCGCGCGTAAAGGAACGCGGTCAGCAAAAGGCCGCCGATCGTGACGATGGCGGTCCCGCTGTTGAGATTCCCGAGTGCTACGGGGTCGGACGGATTACCCGTTCCTACCGCGAGGCCACCGTTGAAAAAGCCGATCGCGAAGATGAAGGCCCCGATGCCCGCGCCAATGCCGAGCTTGATCGGAACGGGCACGGCATCGAGCAGTGCCTTCCGGACGCCGAGCGCCATCGCGACACAGATCGCGAGACCCTCGAGCGCGACGACGCCCATCGCTCCCTGCCAGGAGAGACCGGCGCCTTTGACCAAGCCAAACGCGACCACCGCATTGATGCCGAGCCCCGCCGCTCCCGCGTAGGGGTAGTTCGCCCACAGCGCCATTCCGCCGGTAAAAAGGGCGGCCATGAGCGCCGTCGCCGCGACGACCGCGGGGAACGGGATGCCGGCGCCGGAGAGGATGACTGCGTTGACCACGAGGATGTACGACATGACGAGGAACGTCGTGATGCCGCCTCGGACTTCCGTGCCGATCGTGGAACCCGCCGCGCGTACGTGGAATTGCCGCTCGATCCAATCAGTGGTGCCGCCCACCGCGGCCGTTCGTGCCGCCATGAGTCCCTCCTCCGCCACGCTCACACCGATGAGCGAAGTCCGGGTGCGTGCTCTGGAAGCGCGCGTCCTCCCCGGGCCGCGGGGAGCATACCTTTGCCGCGTTCGCGCGGCTAGACCCGGCACGCAGGTTGCGGCCGGAGAGCGCGATGCGTTTCGTCGTTACGCGGATCGTCGCGCTCGTCCTGACGCTCGGGCCATCCTGCGGGCAAGCGAGCGGCGTTGTGGGCTATGACCAGGGCTATTACCACGAGGCTACGGTCGCGGGACCGTAGCCGACTCGTCAGCTCAGCGGGCGGCTCCGCTCGCCGCGGCAAATGCCAGCACCGAGCCTTCGAGAGGCTGCATGACTCCGATCATGTTGCCCTCGGAGTCCTTGAACCACGCCGCCTTGAGATCGCCAGCGTCGAAGACACCGTCGACCGTCTTCATCGTCGGGTAGTCGTATTCCTCGAACACGACTCCCTTCGACCTGAGATCACGCAGGGCGCTGGTGATGTCATCCACCGCAAACGCCATCTGCGTGTGGCCCCCTGGCTTCGCTCCCATCTTCGAGATCACGAACCGTGTGCCCTCGCCGCATTCGTAGTAGTCGCCGTCAGGCTGGGTGGGCCTGAGCCCGAGCTTCTCTGCGTAGAACCTTCGCGCCCGTGCCGGATCTGACACGGGCAGAGTCGTGAACACTCGGCAATCCTTGAACATCACTTCCTCCACGCCGCCTGGCTGCCGTCGATCTAGCGAGGAGCCTACGCCGCGCGTGCAGGCAGCTCTGGATCACGTTGAGTCACGGTGTTCCACCTTGACCGTGACGTTCGGCTTGATCCCAGCCACTGCCGGGAGGACATGGTTTAGGACCTGCTCGGCGGTTGCGCGGAACTTTCGTCCACGCGCCGACACCTTCAACCAGCCGGCCTTGTCGCGGTAATAGCGCTCCGTGAAGTTCTTGGTGCCGATCACGATCACGTAGCTGTCATTGGTGAGATCCATGTCACATCCTCTCGGGGCCAGCGACCGCCACGTAGCTAGGTCTGATCGCCACCGCGTGGTTCGAACTGCCATCGCGTGGCTCCCCATGGTTCGGCTGTGGCGACGCCGAACGCCGTGGTCGGCCTGACTACGTAGAGATTCCACGGCGGCGGTCCGGCGCTCGGCGCGCTGTACTCGGCGGTGAGGGCCTCGCCACGGACGCTCGCGGGCCAGCCCTGCGCCGCGTACCGCTGGGCGAGACGCAGGAGCGTCGGCCGATCGGTGATGCGGACGGCGCTGCCCTCGACGACGAGGTCAAGTCCCTTGAGGGTGACCGAGAGGACGCAGTTGGGGTTCGCGGCAAGGTTCCGACCCTTACGCGCCTTCGGACTGCTCGTGAAGTAGATCTTGCCGTCGATCCAGAGCGCGCCGACGGCGGCAACGTGCGGTCGGCCTTCGGGCTTCGTGGTCGCCAGCCAGTACGACGCTGCAGTACCCGCCTCGAGCTGCTTGAGAGGACGCGACCACGGGATCGGCGCCGAACCGTAGATGTCGAGATTTTTCTCTGTCGGTCCCTTTCCGTGCGGCGTCGGTGCCCGCTTTGGAGCGGCCTTCTGCGCGGTGATCTTTGTCGCTGTGACCTTCTTTGCGGTGGCCTTCTTTGCGGTGGTCTTCCTCGAAGTGGTCCTCTTGCTCATCTCAGCTCCCGAGCTCGCGCTCGACCGTTCTACTCGTTTCCGCGCTCGGCGCAAGGGAGCGGGAGGTTCATTTGACATATGCCGATATGGACATATATTCTTGCGACTCATGGCACGAGCCGCCACGACCTCAGATGCGTTCAACGCCGTTGCCGAGCCGCAGCGGCGGCGGATTCTCGCCCTTCTCAAAGGGCGCGAGCGTCCGGTCAATGAGCTTGCGCGCGCACTGCGAATCACGCAGCCCCGCACGTCGAAGCACCTGCGCGTCCTTCGCGAGGTGGGACTCGTGCGCGTCCGCGAAGCCGGGCAGCAGCGGCTCTACGGCCTCGACGCGCGCGGCCTCCAGCCGGTGCACGAGTGGGTCATTGGC
>VBDV01000019.1 GCA_005882765.1 Chloroflexota bacterium
CGCTCCGCACGCGCACGCCGTCATGGAGGTCGACATGACCGACCTCATGCGCTACCGCGAGCGCGTCAGAGGCGAATTCCAGGAGCGCGAAGGCTTCGACCTGTCGCCGGCCGCGTTCATCGCGAAAGCCGTCGTGGAGGCGCTCCGCACGGTGCCGTCCGTCAACTCGAGCTGGACCGATCAGGGACTCATCCGCCACCGCGAGCTCAATCTGGGCTACGCGGTCGCCCTCGGGGAGGACGGCCTCATCGTGCCGGTCATCAAAGACGCCGACGGCAAGAGCCTCGCGGGTCTGATGCGTTCCATCCGCGACGTCGTCGATCGCGCGAAGGCGCGGCGGCTCACCCTGGACGACCTTTCCGGCGGCACCTTCACGCTCAACAACACCGGTCCGCTAGGGACGGTCGTCTCGAGCCCGATCGTGCCGCCCGGCCAAGCCGCGATCCTCTCGTCGGAATCGATCCGCAAGCGGCTCATGGTGACCGACGAAGACGCGATCGCGATCCGGCAGATGATGAACATCGTCATTGGCTTCGACCACCGCGTCGTCGATGGGTCGACGGCAGCGCGGTTCCTCACCGCCGTGCGTGACTGGCTTCAGACCACGGGCACCTCGGTACCGGTGTACTAATGGGGGAGCTCGCGCCGATCAAGTTCGAGATGCCCGGCGAGGTCGAGCGGCCGCGCTCGCGAGGGCGCAGCGCGGCAAACACCGTCGTCCCGATCGACCGCGCACGCCCCGATTGGCTCAAGGTCCGTCTTCCGATGGGCCCGGAGTACGAGAACCTCCGCCGTCTCATGCGGTCGAAGTCGCTCCACACGGTCTGTGAGGAGGCCCACTGCCCGAACATGGCCGAGTGCTGGGGCGCGGGCACAGCGACATTCATGATCCTGGGCGACACCTGCACGCGCTCGTGCGGCTTCTGCGCGGTGAAGACGGGTCGTCCGGGAGTCGTCGATCTCGACGAGCCCGCCCGGGTTGGCGCGGCGGTCGCGCAGATGGCCCTCGGACACGCCGTCGTGACCAGTGTGAACCGTGACGAGCTCCCCGATGGCGGCGCGTCGCTCTTCGCCGCGACCATCCGCGAGATCCGCGTGCAGTCACCGGGGACGACGGTGGAGGTGCTCATCCCCGACTTCGTCGGCGACCCCGCCGCTCTCGACGCGGTACTCGCCGAGCGGCCTGAGATCCTGAACCACAATGTTGAGACGGTCGAGCGCCTGTATCCGCGCGTGCGACCCCAGGCACGGTATCCGCGATCGCTCGAGGTGCTCCGCCGCACGAAGGAGCATGCGCCGGATCTCGTTTGCAAGAGCGGCATCATGGTGGGCCTCGGCGAGACGCACGAAGAGGTGGTCGCGACGATGCGCGACATCGCGGCGCAGGGGACCAATGTCCTGACGGTCGGCCAGTATCTCCGACCGTCGCCGATGCATCTTCCGATCGAGCGCTACTGGACGCCCGCGGAGTTCGCGGCTCTTCACGACGAGGGGATGACGATGGGCTTCCGCCATGTCGAGTCGGGACCGCTCGTCCGTTCTTCGTATCACGCGGAGCGACACGTCGGCCTTGGGTAGATCGTTGCACGCGACTTGGCTCGGGCGTGTCCCCTATGTGGACGCGTGGCGAATGCAGGAGGCGGTCGCGACACGCGTGCGCGACGGCGGCACCGAGCGGCTCCTGCTGCTCGAGCACGATCCCGTGTACACGATCGGACGGCGAGGAACGACGGACCACCTTCTCGTGGGTCTAGAAGTTCTCCGTGCTGCGGGTGCCTCCGTCTATCGCGTCGACCGCGGTGGCGATATCACCTACCACGGCCCCGGCCAGCTCGTCGGTTATCCGATCACCGCGTTTGCCGAGGGCGCCGACCTCGTGGGCTACGTCCGCGCCATCGAAGAGGCCCTGCGCGACGCGCTCACAAGCTACGGGGTCGCGTCGCGCACCGAGCGTGGCAAGACCGGAGTGTGGGTCGATCTGCCGGACGGCCGGCCCGCGAAGATCGGCGCGATCGGCGTGCGCGTGTCGCGCGGCGTGACGACGCACGGGTTTGCGCTCAACGTGTCGACCGATCTTGCGGCGTTCGATCGCGTCCTTCCCTGTGGCTTCCAGCACGAGGTCGCCTCTCTTCAGCGCCTCGGTGTGACGGCGGACGTTTCGGAGGTGGGCGAGCGGTGCGGTCGCACGCTCGCCGACCGGCTCGGGCGCGATCTCGTCATCGACACGTCAGTCGAAGCGCCACGTGACGCGGAAATCCCCATGGACGCGCCGGTTCGAAAGGCGCTCGACCTCCTTTCGGAGCCAGTTCCGGCGTAGCACCCGCGCGTTGCGGATGGGCACTCATGCGTTTGCAGTAGTCGGCACCGATGCGGCCGCATGGTCCTGGGAAAGCCACCACCCGGTCGGGTGACCGAACGCGCTATGGAGACACGCCGACGCGGGGATAACGTTAGGTCTGCGGTGGGTATGAAATTTAGCAAACCGGCGATCACACGGACCCTCGGTGACGAGCCGATGGTGACTCTCGACGCGTCGGCGCTCACCCAGCGCATCGGACGCATCTCGCACCCCGAGAAGCCGGTGACGGCCCCGATCTACCAGTCGCTCGCCGAACGGCAGCAGCCCTACGAGGCGAAGTGGCGGAGGGCCCTCAGGCCTCGCTAGCCGACGCGCTCGCCGCCGTGGTCCTCGTTATTTGCTCTTCCTGCCGATGGTGCGGATGAACGTCTCGATGGGAATGGCGGACAGCGTCTCGATCTGTACGGTGCCGCGAGCTCCGAGTCCAACGGATACCCGGGAGATGGTCTCGTTGTCCTTCGCCTCGACGATGTTGACGAAGTCGTAACGACCGAGCGTCGCGTACTGCGCGACGACGCGCGCGCCCATGGCCTCGATCTCTTCGTTGACTTTCTTGATGCGCCGCGGGTTCGATTGCAGCGTCTTCACGCCGGCCGCGGTCACCTTCGTGAGAAGAACGTATGTCGCCACGATGCTCCCTCCAGCCCCATACTCGAACGCGAGCATATGCCGACGTTCACCCGGACTCAGGCCGAAGCGCTCCTCCCGAAAGTGCGTCCTCTCCTCGAAGACCTTCAGCGACGCAAAGCGTCATACGACCGGCGTCCCACCGATCCCGTCGCGAAGGAGATCAACGCCCTCCTTCTCGAGATCGCGCACCTCGGCGTCGATGTCAAGGACCCCGATCAAGGGCTCATCGACTTCCCCGCGCTGCGCCGCGGCCGCGAGGTCTTGCTCTGCTGGAAGCTCGGCGAAGGCGACCGCATCAGCTACTGGCACGACGTCGAAACTGGATTCGCGGGCCGGAAGCTCATCGAAGACTAGGGTTGTCGCATCACGCGACCATACCGTCTCGTTCGGTCTGTGACGCGACATCCGGCGCTGATCGTCCGGCCCCAAAGTGACCGACAGTCCTACCGCGCGAGGGCCTTGCTCGACGTTAATCAGACGAGCCGATGCGAGGAAAGGGGTCTGACGGTCGAACAGATCGGCTCGTAATAGGGAGGAGAGGGGCGGGAGGTTCTCGTGGGACGAGTCCTATCCGCACTCATCGCGATCACGATCGCTTCCGCACCGGCGGTCGTCGCCGGCGCCTACGTCGTCGCTCCAGCGGTGACGGCCGCTGCGAGTGACAGCGGCGCGAAGACGGTCACCGCGAACCTGACGACAACCCAACAAGCCACGACGACCACGACCGCGAGCGTCGCAACGACCGCGACCATCGCCACGGCCAGCCTTGCGACCACCGGCAACGGCGCGCCCAACGGCTCGCACTACAACCTCAACATCATCGGCGTGCCGAAAGACAAGACTGCCGACATGAACAATAACGACGGGCACCGCATCTTTGTCCAGCTCTATGGCGGTAGCTCAGCCGGCGACATCATCGGCAAGAACTTCGCTGACATCAGCAAAGTCAACACCATCCTCCTTGCCCCGGCTCCGGTGGGCGGGAGCTTCCAGGTGTTGGATGCGAATGCGACCGACAAGAACGGCGCCGTCTTCCAGCTCCCCGCTGACGTCTCGACCTCATGGACGGTCTGGGCCAGAGCGCTCGGCAAGCCGGGCGGAAAGGCCGACATGACGACCTGCGCTACCGTGACGGTCATCGATCCCCTCACCGGAGTCACGACCCAAGAGGTCGTCTGCTCCCTTGCAACGCTCAAGCTCGAGCGAACCAAGAACGCGAAATTCCAGAACGTCACGTCTTACCTTCTGACGCTCACCCTCAGCGCCGCGGACGCGACGCTCGCGGGGTGCACCAGCACGACAGTGAGTCTGTTCGACCCCTGCCTCCAGAACTACTTCTGGAACTACGACAACCAGGGTCTCAAGCTGCTTCAGCTGCGGTTCTATCCCATGAGTGGAGTAGGTGGTTGACGATCGCGTTCTAACCAGCCGACTCTCTCGAGCTCGCGGCGAGGCCGGGCCACAGTGCCCGGCCTCGCGCACATTTGTGCGACAGCGTTCGCACATTTTGACGACGTCTTCGCACGTTTGGAGGACAGACACGCACGACCCGTTCTGTCTAAATCTCGTGGTTGGAGAGTCATGACCTCGCCTGGGCCGCCGGATTCTTCGACGGCGAGGGGTGGGCGAACCGCCAGCGGCGCGGCGTGAACTCGCGGATCAATCAGGCGAGCCTCGACGGAGTTCCCGAGGTGCTCATGAAGTTCAGGCGGCTCGTCGGCGTTGGTCGAATTCATGGTCCGGTCATCGTCGAGGGCAAGCAACCTCTCTACTACTGGGACGCCACTTCACGCCCGGACCTTCTTCACGTTGTCGAGCGGATCGGCCCATGGCTTTGCCCAGCCAAGCGCGCCGAGTTCGAGCGGACGCTAGGTGGACCTCTGCCTGCTCAGGTCTGGCCCGGTTCGATGAGCGAGGAGCTCGCGTGGGCCGGCGGCTTCTTCGACGGTGAAGGATCAACCTACCTGGAGAAGCATCGGACACACTCCGGCTACTTCTACCCTGTTCTCTACGTCCCTCAGGCAGCGGAAATCGGGATCGCTCCTGAGCTTCTGCGACTGAAGGCCGCGATGGGCGGTCTAGGGAACATCTCCGGCGTCCGCCAGGACGGACCCGAGTGGACCCCGTACCGCCGCTGGCGTGTCGTGACCCCGCTCAAGGTCCAAGCGGCGTTGCATTTGCTTTGGCCATTCATCGGAGATGTCAAACGGATGCAGGCGCGGCGGGTCATGGCGACGATCCACGGTCAGCCAGACCTGCCGCGCGGCAATCCTGCATTTGGAGTCGCAGGTGCGCGTTACTGCCTCCGGGGTCACGACAAGTGGAACGCTCGGCTGCGGCCCTTCAAAGGGCGCGGAACACACGAGCAGGACCCAATGAACCATCTGAGGCAATGTCTCGCGTGCGTTCGTGAGGATGCGCGGGCGAGGAGAAATAAGAAGCGACGGCCCTGAGGTCGTCGCCTTTTCGCCGGTCTCCTACTAGGTTACTTGTTGAAGTAGTTCTTGTTGATCTCGATGTAATTCTTCCACTTGTCGGGCACCGCATCTTCCGGAAAGATCGCGCTCACCGGACACACCGATTCGCAGGCGCCGCAGTCGATGCATTCATCGGGATGGATGAAGTACATGTTGTCTGCATCCGTTGTATATATGCAGTCAACCGGACACACATCTAAGCATGACGCGTCCTTCACGCCGATGCACGGTTCCGTGATCACATAGGCCATATCTGATTCGCTCTCCCGTTCGCACATGTGACAGAAATCGCGCGATGTTTTCTCAGCCTATCATCGCGCGACGTGAGTAGCGAAATCGCCGAGTTCCCATTGCCGGCCGACGTCACCGACGACGAACGGGCCACGGCGAAGCGTGAGATCGGCAAGTACGCGAAGATCCTCGGAGAGGAACCGCGAGTCATCCGTTTTGCCGGCAGAACGATCGGTCAGACGGGCCCGGTGTGGCATTTCCAATACACGCGGCTCTACGAGCTCGCGAAGGGTTACCTGGTCGCCGCGCATGACCTGCACGAGGGGATCAAGGTCGCCTACGCCGAGCGGCCGGATGATCTTCCCAAGGCGTTCGAGAACGATCTGGTTCGCGAGTTCGTCGAGGACGAGCTGCGCTATCGCAAGATCATCGGATCCGAGCACGCCCGAGCCGAGTAGTCGCTCGCGCAAGTCGGCGCGTCCGCCAAAACGGCAGCCTCCCGGCGCACCCGACGAGCCCGCGCGAGCTCGTTGCTTCGACCCGCCACCGGCGGCGCTTCTCCGAGGGATAGAGCAATTCAATGCTGGAGAGTTTTTCGAGCAGCACGAAACGCTCGAGCTTTTGTGGCGGGACACCGCCCCGCCGGTGCGCCATCTCTATCACGGCATCCTCCAGGTCGGCGTCGGGTTTCATCACTGGCGTCGAGGGAACTTCCACGGCGCGTCAGTGCTTCTCGAAGAGGGTCTCGAGCGTCTCCGCCCGTTCGCACCGAGTTGCCAGACCATCGATGTCGCAGCGCTCATCGCCGACGCGACCGCCGCGCGCGAGAAGCTTCTCGCTCTCGGTCCGGAGCGGATGAGCGAGTTCGACCTCGCGAACGCACCGCGGGTACGCTTCGCGCGGTGACCGAGACGGCACGCGGGTGGGCCGAGCGCCTCGGAGCGGTCGGCATATGGACGCACGATGTCGAGCGAATGTCGGCTGCGGGCGCGAGCGACTACGTGCGCGCGCTTGAGTCGCTCGGGTTCCGAGCGCTCTGGATACCGGAAAGCCTCGGCAGTAAGGAGGCGTTCGCGCACGCGAGCCTCCTGCTCGGCGCAACGACGAAGCTCGTCATCGCGACCGGCATCGCCAACATCTGGGCGCGCGACCCCGTGGCCATGGCGAACGGAGCGCGCACGCTGGTCGACGCGTATCCCGGTCGCTTCCTGCTTGGGCTTGGCGTGAGTCACGCGCCAACCGTCCAGACGCGTGGACAGACCTACTCGCGTCCACTCGAGTACATGCGCCGCTACCTCGACGCGATGGATGCCGCTCCGTACGTCGGACCGAAGGTCGAGGTGTCCCGGGTGCTCGCCGCGCTCGGGCCGCAGATGCTGCGGCTCTCCGCGGAGCGCACGCTGGGTGCGCATTCGTACTTCGTGCCGGTCGAGCACACCGCGGTCGCGCGCAAGGAGCTCGGCGCAGGTCCGCTCTTGGCAGTGGAGCAGGCAGCCGTGCTGGATGAGGACCCCGTGACCGCGCGCGCGACCGCGCGGCGCCACATGAAGCGCTACCTCGAGCTCGACAACTACGTGAACAACCTGCGGCGCCTCGGCTGGGGCGATGCGGACCTCGCCGAGGGCGGCAGCGACAAGCTCGTCGACGCGATCGCTGCGTGGGGCGGCACCGTCGCGATCAAGGCGCGCATCGACGAACACCGGAAGCGCGGCGGCGATCACGTGTGCCTTCAGGTGCTCCGCGCCGATCCGAAGGGTTCGCCGACCGCGGACATCGAGCGGATCGCAAAGGCGGTGCTCTAGGTTCCGTCCTTCTCCGGAAGGTCGATCGGCGTGAACCCTGGCTGGTCCCAGCCCAACACGGTGTAGGGCGGCAGATTCACCGCCTCGACGCCGCGCAGCTCAGGAATGTCGCCGAGGAGCGCGCGCTCGATCCCGCTCTTGAGCTGCAGCGTCGCGACGAGCCGTCCCGTCCGCGGCCGTGTCACCGACACGCGGATCCGGGCGACCGCGTCCTCCACGTCGACGAGCTCCACATGGCCGCCGGTCCGCGAGAGATAGCGCTCCATCTCTGCGATTTTCGCGGCAACGCGCTCGGCGAGTTCAGCCATCTTGAGCGAGCATACGGAAACCTATTCGGGGAGGTCCGCCATGTGTTATCCGCCGGGTGCTCGACCGCCCGACATTCCCTTTGATCTTCTTCCGCCGATGACTGGCGGATCGGGCGGGGAGGAAGTGACGCTGACGAGCGCGGACGGAACCAAGTTCCGCGCGCATCTCGCCCGCGCAGATCAGCGCGAGGCGGGCGTCGTCATCGCGCCAGACGTACGGGGGCTGCACTCGTTCTATGAGGATCTGGCCGACAGGTTCGCGTCCGCCGGCATTCACGCGATCGCCTTCGATTACTTCGGGCGCACCGCAGGGATGGACCGGCGCGCCGACGACTTCGAATACATGCCACACGTCCGGCAGGCGACGCCGAAGAGCGTCTTCGCGGACATCGCCGCAAGCCGCGCGAAGCTGGAGACAGAGACAAAGGCTCGTCGTGTTTTCGTCCTGG
>VBDV01000020.1 GCA_005882765.1 Chloroflexota bacterium
AGCGGATCGCCGATTCCCGCCGGCTCCGCCTCCTCCATGCCCTCTCCCTCGGCGAGGACACCGCGCAACGTGCGGCGATCTGGGCCGGCGTCGAGCAGACCTACGCGGAGCGTGAGCTCGCCGCGCTCGCGCTTTCGGGTGTCGTCGAGAGGCGCGATAGCGTCGGCGGTCCGGTCTACCTGCCCCGTGACGGGCATCTCATCGTCGAGCTCCACGTCGCGCTCGCGCACGGGCGGGAAGGCCTCGCTGAGCGGCATCCGCGTCTGCTGCGGCGTCGGCGCGTTACCGTCCGCGGGCGGCGAGCGGGATAATCGGCGCGTGAGCCGACCCGACCTGCGCCGTCTGCGTAGACCAGAGAAGGCCGAGGAGAAATTCCTCGGGCCGCTCGAGACCGAGGTCATGGCCCGCCTGTGGAAACGACGCTCGGCGACGGTCCGCGACATCGTCGAGGACCTCGCGCGCACACGCGAGCTCGCCTACACGACGGTGATGACGATCATGGTCCGCCTCCACGACAAGGGGCTTCTCGAGCGCACCCGCGAGGGCAAGACCTACGTTTACCGTCCCGCGCACACCCGCGACGAGCACCGCGCACGTCTGTCCCGCGACCTCGCCCGCGGACTCGTTGCCGAGTTCGGCGACGCCGCCCTCGCCGCCTTCAGCGCCGAGCTCGACACCGTCGACGCGACGCACCGCGCCGCGCTTCGCCGTCTCGCGCAAAAGGACAGCCGTGAAGCGCGCTGATCGCGCCTTCACCGTCTTGCTCGGGCTTGCGCTCGGTTCGAGCGCGATCCTCCTCGCGCTCCTTCTCACACTGGCTCCCCGCGTGGAGCAGCTTCTGGCTCGAGGCGCCGAAGACACCGCGGATATCGTCGCGGCGCTCGTCCTACTCCTCGCGTTGTGCGGCATCTCGCTCGGGCTTCTCACGCTCTTCCGCCAGCTCGCTGCCACGGCGCTCCTGATCCGCACGCTCGTCGCGCAAAAGGTCGCGCTACCCCCTTCGCTGCTCGCCGCCGCCGACGGTCTCGACCTCGAGGGCCGCATCGACCTCGTCGCCGACGAGCGGCCGTTCTCGTTCTGCTATTGGTTCGTCCGCCCGCGGATCTGCCTCTCGACGGCGCTCGTCGAGCGGCTCGACTCCGACGAGCTCCGCGCCGTGCTTCATCACGAGCGCTATCACCTGCGGCAGCGGGATCCGCTGCGCCAGGTCGTGGCGCGCTACTTCGCGGCCGGCCTCTACGTGGTGCCCGTCGTCGACGAGCTCCTCACGTTCCACACGCTCCAGAAAGAGATCGAGGCCGACCAGGAGGCGGTACGCGCGTCGGGCGGAGTCCGGTCGCTCGCGAGCGCCCTCTACAAGCTGCTGCCGGATGCCGACGACGTTTCCCTCGGGCTTCTTGTCCCGGTGAGCTCGCTCTCGGTGACGGAAGCACGGATCGATCAGCTCGTCGCGGGCCAGCCCCTCTCAGTCGGGCTGTCCCCCCTGTCGGTCGCACTTTCGGGCGGCGCACTCGTCGCCGCGGCGGTGCTTGTCGCGGTCAAGGGTGGTGCGAGCGTCGCGTTCGAGACCCTGCCACCGCTCTACGCGGTGCCCGGCCTGCTCGTCGGTCCGGCGAGCTTGCTCTTCGCCGCGGCGATCGACGGTTGCGTCCACCAGCTCCGGCCTCTCACCCAGCGCCTCTTCGCCTAACGTGACGTAAATCCGCCTTTACTTCGAAGCGGATTAGTCCCAGAGTGGCGTTGACCGGGTCCAGAAAATCCGCCGGTGGGGTCGGGGAGGACCCACCGAATGTCGACTCTTCGCACTGTTCAGCTCGTCGCTTTTCTCAGCGCTCTCGCCTTCACGCTCACAGCCTCGCTCGCGTCCATTGCCTACGCGTGCGGCACGAACTCTGGTGGTGGCGGTTTCTGCTAGCAGCTGACTTCGGCCGCGCATACGCGCTGGCTGACCGAGATTCGGGCCAAACTGGGCCCGTAGGACCCCGACCGGCAGTGCCCCGGTCTCGGTCCTTAAGAATCCGGTAAAGATTAGTTTGACGGGTCTAGTTCTCCCCCGTAAAGTGCCCTTGCTGTGGCTGAGGTTCGGTCACCCATGGTGGCCGATGTGGGGGCGCGGATCCGTTCGCTGCGTACCGCAAAGGGCCTTACCCAGGCGCAGGTAGCCGAGCCGCAATACACAAAGGCGTACATCTCCATGCTCGAGTCCGGGCGCACGCGCGCGTCCATGAAGGCGCTCGAGCACATCGCCGGGGTTCTGGGCGTGAAGCCGGCGGACCTGTTGGGCGGCGCTCCGTCGCCGGCGACACCGCAGTACACGCTCCTCGAGGCGCGGCGGCTGATCGAGGAGCGCCAATCCGATGCTGCCATCCCCTTGCTTGAGGGCTTGGAAGAGGGCTTGACCCCGCAGGACCAGCTGGTCCGGCTTCGTTATTTAGCGGCGGCTTACAACGCCACGTCTCAGCCAAAGCAGGCCTTCCCGGTGATCGAGCGGGCACAGCGGATGGCCGATCTGCTGAACGACCCGGAAGAGCAGGTCCGAATCAAGAGCGTTCTCGCGGGGGCGTACGCCCGCACCTACGCCTACGAGGAGGAGGTGCGTCTTCTTCGCGAGTGTGTCCAGGCATGCGAGGACGGAACGGTCAAGGACGTCACGTTCCATTACCGGCGTCTCGTGGATCTCGCGCACGCGCTTGGGAATCAGCGTCAATCGAAGCAGGCACTCGTCGCTTTCGAGCAGGCGTTCGTGCTCGCTGAGCAATTCGATGACCTTCCCGCGGTGGCGTCGCTCTACGCGGGCATCGCGAAGGCCTATCACGACATCGGTGATGTCGAGGCCGCGATCATGAGCAACCAGAAGAGTCTCGACATCTACGAGCATCTCGGCCTTCTCGACCAGATGGCCTGCGCCCTCGACAACGCTGCCGCCCTCTACGTGGAGTACGGGAACCTGACGCGCGCCCGCGAGTGTCTCGCTCGCGCGAGCGGTCTCGCCGAGCAGGCGAAGCGCGATGGCACGCTCGCGTCGATCAAGGCGTCGGAGGCGGAGGTCCTCGCCAAGGGCGACGTCGCCGAAGCTCTCGAAGGAGCCCAGACCGCGCTGAAATTCGCGCGCAAGGTCGGCCAGGTCGACGCGGAGGTCCGCATGCTCGTCCTCACAGGAGAGCTCCGGATGAAGGCGAACGGCGCGGCGGCCCGTCGCTCGTTCCAAGAAGCCCGGCAGCTTGCCGAGGAGCGCGCCCCGCACCTTCTGCGCGCGATATTCGATCGCTGGTCGCGCGCGGCCGAGGCGACCGGCGACTCCGACGAGGCGCTCCGTCTCGCGCGACGCGCGCTGGATACCGTCCGGGCCTAGCTCTGGCCCGGCTAGCCTCTTCGCATGTCCCGTCTGAGCGCGGAACTCGTCCGCGAGCGCGTGCGCGGCACGATCCTCGAGCGCATCGGCGACACCCCGCTGATCCCGCTGCATCGCGTCGGGGCGGGCCTGCGCGGCGATCTGTGGGCGAAGATCGAGAGCGCGAATCCGGGCGGCAGCGTCAAGGATCGGCCGGCGCTCTGGATGGTGCTCGACGCCGAGCAAGAGGGTCGCCTGCGTCGCAGGCGTGTCGTGCTCGACGCGACGAGTGGCAATACCGGGGTTGCCCTCGCCATGGTCTGCGCGGTACGGGGATATGCCCTCGAGCTCTGCATACCCGACAAGGTGTCGATCGAGCGCAAGCGCATCGCGCGGGCCTTCGGCGCGCAGCTCGTTCTCACCGATCCGCTCGAGGGCACGGATGGTGCGATCCGCGAAGCGCAGCGCCGAGCTAGCGCGGACGCGGACCGCTACGCGTACGTCGACCAGTACTCGAACCCCGCGAACCCGCTTTCCCATGAGCTCGGCACAGCGGCGGAGATCTGGAAGCAGACCGGCGGACGCGTGACCCACTTCGTCGCCGGGGTGGGGACGTCCGGGACCATCGTTGGGGTTTCGCGCGCGCTGCGGCCGAAGCGCGTTCGCATCGTGGCGGTGCAGCCGAACGACGCGTTGCACGGGATCGAGGGCTGGAAGCACATGCCGACCGCACTGCGTCCCGCGATCTGGGACGAACGCGTTGCGGACGTTCACCGCGTCATGGCCACCGACGACGCGATCGCGATGACCAAGCGGCTCGCACGTGAGGAAGGGATCTTCACCGGACCTTCCGGCGGCGCGGCCGTGGCCGCGGCGATCGAGGTCGCACGGGAAGAATCCGGGCGTATCGTCGTGTTGATCGCTGATGGGGGCGAGCGCTACCTCAGCACCCCCCTCTGGGAGTAATCCATGTCCGTGACCGTTCGCTTGCCTGGCGCGCTACGCGACGCGACGGGCGGTGAGACCAAGCTCAGTACATCTGGTGGAACGCTCCGCGACGTGATAGCGGAGATTGACCGGCGGCACCCTGGATTCGCTTCGCGCGTGCTCGATGAGGGCGGCGCGCTCCGGTCGTACGTCAACGTCTACATCGGCGAGGACGACGCTCGCGCGCGGGGTGGCAGCGGTGCGGTGGTGCCGGATGGCAGCGAGGTCATGGTCATTCCGGCGATGGCTGGCGGCCGCTGATCGATCGCACGCGCATCGTCCTACCGCGCGCGCTGCGGGATGAAATCGTGGCGCACGCGCGCGAGAGCGCGCCAGGTGAGTGTTGCGGCCTGCTCTTCGGCGACGGCGAGGTGGTGGATCGTCTCGTGCGCGGACGGAACGTCCACGCCATGCCGGAGACGCGATACGAGATCGATCCGGCACAGCTACGGGAGGCCATTGCCGGCACCGACGACACCGACCGCTACCTCGTCGGTATCTATCACAGCCATCCCCGAACCGAACCGAAGCCGTCGGATTTCGACATCGCGAACGCACGCTGGCCAGCGCAGGTCTACGTGCTGACGTCGCTGCGGTCCGAGCCGCCCGAGGTATTCGCGTATCGAATCACCGACGGCAAGGCGCCGAAGATCCCGATCGTCGAGACCTAGGGCGGCGGCGCCACAACGTGCCACGTCGCGGCGATCGCCGCGGCCTGCGCGAACGCCGCGTCGACATCCGGCGGATCGAAGAAGCGAGATGCGCTCGACCACCGTTCGTTGCGCTTCGCGAGAACCCGAGACGCTCGCCGCATGCGATCAGGGCCAGCTCGCTTGGGGATTCCACCTACAAAAAGCGACCCCCGTCTCCGGGGGTCGCCGTCGCTTCCGGCTACAGGCCTCATTATCTGGCCTCGGTTCGGAAGATCGTCAAAAAAGCGATCTCTGATTCTCAATCCGCCGAAAGCGAGCTCTCGGCAGTGCCCCCTTCCGTCGAGGGCGTCATCGATCGACTTGGAACACTCCGAGTCGTTTGTGAAGCCTGACCATGCGACCTCCGTTTTGGCGTCCGCCGGTCTTGCTTGCTCGCCCCGTGGGCCCGTGCGGAGCTTGTCCTTGTTCTACACCCAACATGGCAGGGCGAGTCAAGTGCTACCAGAAATGGGTAGTGGGTCAGTGGCCCACTACCCAGAAATGGATATCAGCGCTTCGGCCGCTCGCGCCCCAGGAGATCACGGATGGCGGTCGGGGTCACGCGAACGTCGGGCCACCACGACTCGTCCGCATCGCTGCCGGCGGCGAGAGCCGCCTCGACGCTGAGTGCGATCCCGCTCAAGAGATCGCCGAGGCGCACGATCTCCGGCGCGAATCCGCCGTCAGCGGCCGCGTTGTGATAGTTGACGTTCGGCAGCGCGATGCCCGTCGCGACCCAGCCGAGCCGGACGAACGATGACGCCTCGCACGTCCCGCCTACCAGTAACGCGCGCTGTGAGGCAATGCCGCGCTCGGCGAGCCGCTCGCGCGCGACGCGCAGGTAGCGCTCTGCCTCGTTGCTGAATGTGTTGTGCAGGTCACCGGCGCGGACAACGATGCCGCGGCCGGCCTCGGCGCCAGGCAGCGCGCGGCTCGCCTCGACCGAGACGACGTAAGCGTCACGGGGCAGGAGGCCGTCCTCCGCCGCGAGGCGGGCGCCGTAGAGACCCGTCTCCTCGGCCCTCGTGAAGATCGCGTGGACGTCGTGGGGCGCAGGTTCCTCCCGAAGCGCCTGGAGCGCCGAAACGACCAGGGCGCATCCCGCGAGGTCGTCGGCGGCGCGCATGCGTATCTCGTCCCCGGCGACGTCGGCCGCAGGGAGGTCGAGCATCGCGTATTGCCCGACCGCGAGCGGCTCCTCCGCGTCGATCCGGCACACGGTGGTGGAGTTGTGAAGCGGCTCGATATTTGAGACCGGCTTGGTCAGGACCGCCGCGAACGAGGCGGTCCCGACGTCGTCGTGCACGGTCACGGTGACCTCGGCAGGAAACAGGCGCTGACGGAACCCGCCGAGGACCCGGGCTCTTCCGGTCTTCCCCGATGCTTCGATGACCTCGAACGCCGGGTGATCGGTGTGCGCGGCGAACACGAGCGCGCGCTTCGCCGCGCCCGCCGAGACGCGCGCGTGCAGCTGCCCGAACTGGTCGGTCTTCGTCGGAATCCGAGCGCGCTCGAGCTCCTCGCGGATCGCGTCGAGCGCGGCCCACTCGTGGTAGGGAGCGGTCGGGGCCAGCGCGATGCGCTGAAGGACGGAGAGGACCTCGTCGGGATCGATTGAGCGCGGCACCGCGCGCGAGGATATCGTCCACCAGAGGTGCTATGGCTCTACGACACGCGGCGGCGCGGCACCTTCGCCTTCCAGCCTCGAGCACGTACCGCGACGATGTACGTCTGCGGCGTGACGCCCTACGACACCACGCACCTCGGTCATGCGCGCACGTTCGTCGTCTTCGACGTCTTGGCACGCCTGCTCGAGACCCGTGGCCAGCGGGTGCGTTACGCCCAGAACGTCACGGACATCGATGAGTCGATCCTGCAGCGCGCCGCGAGGGACAAAGTCAGTTGGCGCGAGCTGGGACGGCGCGAGGAGCGCGCGTTTCTCGGCGACATGCGGCGTCTGGACTGGCGCAAACCGGATGCGATGCCGCATGCCACCCGTGAGATCCGCGCGATGGTCACGCTCGCCGAGCGTCTAAAACGCCGCGGGCACGCCTATGAGCTCCCCGGCGGCCTGTACTTCGACGTTTCGACGTTTCCCCGCTTCGGCCAGCTGTCGAAGTTCTCCAAGCCGAAGATGCGGCGCATCCTCGCCTCACAGGACGACGCGCGGCTCGACGATCCGAGCCGGCGGTCGCCCCTCGACTTCGCACTCTGGCGCCGGGTGACGGACGGACCGACCTGGCCAAGCCCCTTTGGCCGTGGACGTCCTGGATGGCACCTCGAATGTTCCGCGATGTGCGACCGCCACCTCGGTTTTCCCATCGACATTCACGGCGGTGGAAGCGATCTCGTCTATCCGCATCACGAGTGCGAGACTGCGCAGAGCGAGGCCGCGCACGGCA
>VBDV01000021.1 GCA_005882765.1 Chloroflexota bacterium
TCGTTGCGAAACGCGAAGTCCGCGAATACACGGATCGTCCCGTGCCCGAGGACGTCCTCACGAAGATTCTGCAGGCGGGTCGAGCGGCCGGAAGCGCCAAGAACAGTCAGCCGTGGCGCTTCATCGTGCTCAAAGACCGGCAACACCGGCACGATCTCTCCAGCGCGATGATGGCGCCGCGGAATCTGGACCGCTGCGCGGTCGCGATCGCAGTCGTTCTCCTGAACGAACGCCAGCGTTTCGACGCCGGCCGAGTTGCGCAGAACATGATGCTTGCGGCGTGGGCCGTCGGAGTCGGGAGCTGCCCGAACTCGGTGCGGCCCGATGAGCACGATCGGATGCGCCAGGACTTGCGCGTTCCAGCCGATGCCGCGATCGCGACGATCATCACCCTCGGTTACCCCACCCCGGGCCAGCCACGTCCCCGACCGAAGGCTGATCCGGAGAAGATCGTCGCCAAACTGAATCGATTTCCGTTGGAAGAGCTCGTTCACCGCGAGCGTTTCACCGGTTAGCATGTAAATCAAAACCGGAGAGACATTGACCCTCGCACCACCGACCGCTCGCTTCGGCGAGCTCGCGATCCACCCCGACATTTCCCGCGCCATAGACGAGCTTGGCTTCATGGCGCCGACGCCCGTACAGACGCGGGCGATCCCGGTCCTGCAGGCGGGCCGCGACCTGTTTGCCCAGGCGCAGACCGGCACCGGCAAGACCGCCGCGTTCGCGATCCCCATCCTCGAAAAGGTCGAAGCGGCGTTGAAGAGGCCGCAGGCTCTCGTCGTGGTCCCGACGCGCGAGCTCGCACTCCAGGTGACACGGGAGTTCGGCGCGATCGGCAAGTACCGCAAATCGCACGAAGTCGCGATCTATGGCGGCGTGCCCTACGGTCCGCAGGAGCGCGCTCTCGCGCGCGGTACGCAGATCGTCATCGGCACGCCGGGCCGCCTGCTCGACCACATCGAGAAGGGAAATCTCGATCTGGGCGGTCTGTTCATTGTCGTGCTCGACGAGGCCGACCGCCTCCTGGACATGGGCTTCGCACCAGAGGTGCGGCGGCTGCTCCGGCGCGCGCCTGAACGGCGCCAGACCGCCCTCTTCAGTGCCACGCTTGTTGCAGACGTGCGTGAGCTCGCCGGGCGGTTCAGCCACAACGCGGTCGAGGTCGCTATCGAGCCGGAGAAGCAGAACGTCGACAGCATCGACCAGGTCTATGTGGAAGTGCTCGAACAGGACAAGGTCCGCGCGCTCGAGGAGCTTCTGCGCCGCTATGAGACCGATCAGGTGCTCGTGTTCCGGCACACGAAGCGGGGGGTCGACGATCTCGAGGACAAGCTGCGCAAGAAAAAGCACAACGTCGCCGCCATCCACGGGGACATGACGCAGCGGGAACGGGAGCGCACCCTCGAAAGCTTCCGCGAGGGCAACCTTCACGTGCTGATCGCGACGAACGTCGCCGCCAGAGGGCTCCACATCGAGGACATCAGCCACGTCGTGAATTACGACCTCCCCGAGGACGCCGACGTATTTACCCACCGCGTGGGGCGGACCGGCCGCGCCGGCAAGACCGGGGTCGCCGTCACCTTTGTGGGGGAGTGGGACTTCGACGAGTTCGATCAACTTCGTGCCAAGGCAGGCGTGCCCTTCCGCCGGGAGATCCTCGAGCTCTACGACCGCTAGTAACCTCTCGGCGTGGCAACGACACGTACCGCCGACCAGCAGGACGCGTACGCCGTTGTTCGTCTCGACTCGTTCCGCAACTTCACACCGCGCCCCGAGAACGTGAGCGTCCGCCGAGTGGTGCACCACTTCGCGGAGGCCGAGCTCGAGGTCCGGCACCTGAACATGACGGCCCCGACCGGGACCGTGTATTTCATCCAGCGAACGACCGTCGCGCCTCGCATTGACGCCGTCGTTGTGCCGCTCTCCCCGGCGGTCGCGATCGCGGAAGCCCCCACGTCTCCTCGCTCGCGCAAAGCGCGCGCCGAGAAAAAGAGCGGGAAGAAGGGCAAGAAGGCCAAGCGCAAGTAGAGGAGCCGAGGCCTTGTCTCCGCGCCAACGCAGCCGACGCGATCACTGCTCTAGTCGAGCGTTATCGATCCAACCATCTCCTGCAGCGTGCGCTCGGTCACTCCGTGCGGGCCCTCGGCGCCCGGTCCCGTCACATAGCGAAGGATGAGCATTCGGTCGCCGCGGACAACGTAGTAGGCGTGCATGCGCTGCGAAGGTGAGATGGGCCACGAAACGGCGTATGCAGGGGACTGACTCAAGGTGGTCTCGCCAACGACGCACGGGTTCGGCCCGCACCCGTCTGCCCGCGACCAATCCATTGGCAAAGTCCCTCGCCGGTCGTGCACTTCGACGACCAGATCCCACGGAGCCACCACCTCGAGCCCGACCAGATGCGTCCATTCGTCCGGGCTCTGGCCTGTGAACTCGACGCGGTCCAGTTCGCCGCGCGGCGGTGTGGCACCGCGAAACGCAGGGGCGACGCGCCAACCCGCTGGTAGAACGATCCCGTACCCAAAGGCATCGTTGCGATAGACGTTGCACCCTCCGCGAAGACAGGTCGGCCGGGGAAGATTGACGAGAGGGGTCGTGACCACTCGCCGGCCCGTCCCCGCTGCGTCGCCCGCTTCTCGAGCGGTCAGAACCGCGCCGAGCACGAGGACCGCCGTGGCGCAGATGACCAAGGCGGTCAGCGGCATCGAACGTCGCATCGAGAGCCCGTTCGGGACCCACGAACTTTCCGGCGGTAGGGGAAGGGAGTCGATCTCCCGGTGGATGATCCGCTCGATGCTGAGTTCAGGAAACATTCCTCACCTCCGCGCGCATGCGCGCTTTCGCTTGCGCGAGCGTCGCGCTGACCGTCCCCGTCTTGACTCCGAACTGCCGAGCGATCTCGCGGTGGTCGAGACCGAGATAGAACTGAGCGACCACCATCGCCCTCTGGCGCTCGGTCAGCCCCGCGAGCAGCCGCCCCACTTCCATCCGGTCCAACAAGGCTTCGATCTCGTCCGTCGACACACGCGATCGGGCGTGGTCGAGGCGCAGCAACGATCGCCCGAAGCCGCGTCGGCCGGAACGCACCGCGACGACGAAGAGCCAGCCGGCGAGGTCATCGTCCTCGGCGGGCGGCCGACGCAAGCCCGCGACGAACGCGTCGTGAATGGCGTCGAGGGCGCGGTCGGGGTCGCGAAGCACAGCGAGCAGCGCGCGATACACCCGCGCGAACTCGAGTCGGTAGAGCTGCTCCCAACGTTCCGCGCTGATCGTGGTCGGCACCGTCAATGAAATGGTCGCGAACCATCAAAAACGTTAGTCCGCTACGCCGGGACTTTCGCGAGCTCCTTACGGACGACCTTCGTCGCTTCGACCACGGCCACGCACTTCTCGACGCATTCCTCGACGGTTCTCGTCTTGAGCCCGCAGTCGGGATGCGGCCAGAGCTTTTCCGGCCGGACGTAGCGCAGACCCTTCCGGATCCCCTCCGCGGCTACGTCGACCGTCTCCGTCTCGTGCGCATGCACGTCGACGATCCCGATCGCAAGCTCCTTCGTGAAGGGATTGCGATCGAACAACTCGAGCCAGCGGTAGCCGTAGTTCGCCATCGCGAGGTCCAGCTGGTCGACGGGAAGGTCGAGCACTTGCGGGTAGATCGCCGCGAAGTCGCCGTAGCAGATGTGCGAGATCGTTTTCGCCGACAGACCCGCGGTCACGATGCCCATGGCCTCGATCGCGATCTCGATCTCCTCGGGCCGTGCGTGGATCGCGGGCTCGTCGATCTGGATGTACCTGGCGCCGGCACGCTCGAGGTCACGGGCCTCGTCGCGGACGATCTCCGCGAGAGCGAGCACCGCGTCGCGCCGCGTCGGATAGGCCTCGTTGTACGACCAGTCGAGGAGGGTATACGGACCGGTGAGCATTCCCTTCACCGGCTTCGACGTCAGTGACTGAGCGTATTCAAACCAGCTGACCGTCATTGGGGTAGGACGCGCGACCTTTCCCGCGATCACCGGCTTGTGGTAGTAGCGGTTGCCGTACGACCGCACCAGCCCGCCGATCTTGAAGCCCTCGAGACGCTCGGCGAAGTACGCGACCATGTCACCCCGGTACATCTCGCCGTCGACGAGGACGTCGAGGCCGATCTCCTCCTGGCGGCGGATCCATTCGGCCGTTGCTCTGCGCTCGAGCTCCTCGAGCTCCGTGGCGCCGAGCTTGCCCCGGGCCGCTTGCGCGCGGGCCTTCGTGAGGTACTCGGGCTTCCCAAAGGAGCCGACCGTCGTCGTTAGCAGCAGGTTGTCGGTCATGCGATCACCTTTTCCCCAGTCACGAGTCGCGCTCCCCCGACGAGCGCAGCGAGCTTGGCGCGGGCCACATCGCGCGGCAGGTATTCGAGCGACGTGGTCGTCGCGAGCACGAGTCGCTCCTCCGGCACCAGCTTGAGCGCGCGCTCGGCATAGCCCGCGACCTCCTCGGCCGTTTCGAGCCGGGTATTCCGTGCGTCGACCACCCCGAGCAGCAGGTACTGCGTGCGGAAGGCGTCGAGACGTTCGAACGCCGTCGTATCGCGGCTACGCACGTCGATTCCGACCACACCGACCGGGAACGACGCGAGCGACTCCAGCACCGCATCGGGTGGCAGAAAGTACGTGACCAGCGCGAGCGCGTGGCCTCGACCCGCGAGGCGCCGGTAGGCCTCGCGTGCCAGCTCGATGTGCCTCGGTGCAGCGACGACGGCGGGGTCTTCGATGTCGATCAGGTGCGCGCCGGCCGCACTCAGCCCGGCGATCTCCTTGCCGATCGCGTCCGCTACCGCGAGCACCCGCTCCTCCAGCGAACGGTAGTGGTCGTCCCGAGCTGTGAGCGTCGCGAAGGTGAGGGGTCCGGGGACTGCCGCCTTGAGTCTCGCCTTCGCAACCCCTCGCGCGAACGTGAAGTCGCGCACGAACGAACGCCCCTCGGTCGAGATCGGGCCGGTGATGACCGGTTGGCGGTAGTAGGTGTTGTTGTCGTAGAAGCGCTCGAGCGGCCCCGCCTCGACCCCGCTCCATGATCGCGCGAACGGCGCGAGAAGGTCGTCCCAGCGGATCTGCCCATCGTTGATCGTCTCGACGCCAGCGGCCTCGATCTCGCCGATCGTTGCGCGCGTCACTTCGTCGAACACCTTGTCCAGATCAGCGTCGCCGATCTCGCCGCGGTCGTGACGATGCAAGGCACGCCGCAACTCCTGCCCGTCGAGGCCCTCGCCGATCTTTGGATACGCGCCGATGACCGTGGTCTTCAGGGTCATGCCGGCACCCTCGCATCCGGTCTCGGGAGAAGTCCGGCCGCCTCGACGACGCGCGCGACCGCCTCTGGCCACTCGATCGCGTACAGATGCACGCCGCGCACGCCGGGAAGTGCCTTGAGCGCTTTCACCATCTGAACCGCGATCGCGATGCCCTCGGCCTCTGCGTCAGCGGCCTTCTTCAAACGATCCAGCACCTCCGGCCCGATGGCGAGGCCAGGGACCCGCGCCAGCCGCTCGGCCTGGTCCGGCGAGCGGAGGATGAGGACGCCGGCGAGCATCGGCACCTCGCGGGAAGCGCTGCGACGCACCTCGACAAGCCAGCGACTGAATGTCGCGAGGTCGAAAACGGGCTGCGTCTGCAGGAAATCGGCACCGGCCGCGATCTTTTCTAGCGTTTTCGTCACGTCCGCTTCCATCGGTTTTGTGAATGGCGAGGCGGTCGTGCCTACGAGCATCTTCGGCGGTTGCTTGATCTCGTCGCCCGAGAGGAACTGCCCACCGTCGCGCATACCGACAGCCATCTTGACCAGACCAACTCCGTCGAGGTCCTTCACGAAAACGGCGTCGGGATGGTTGCCCTGCTTCGGGTCGTCGCCGCTCATGAACACGAAGTTCTCGATGCCGATCGCCGCGGCGCCGAGCACGTCGGCCTGCAGTGCGATCCGGTTGCGATCTCGGCCGGTCATCTGAACGATGGGCTCAAGGCCGACACTCCGCACGATCGTCGCCGCGGGGATGGCGGCCATCGCGACCATCGCCCGGTTGCTGTCCGTGACGTTGACGGCGTCGACAACGCCCTTGAGCGCCTCGGCCCGACGCCGCACGACGCCCGCCGCGGCGCTCTTCGGCGGATTGAGCTCCGCCGTGACGACGAACTCGCCGGATCTGAGAAGGCTCGCCAGTGAGCTCAAAAGAAAAGACCTCTCCTTCTATCTATGACGAGAGGTCTACCAGTTCGGTCGACCCTCTCATCTTTCCCTGGGTTCATCCATCGGGACGGAATTGGCACCGCAGCGGGACTCCGCCGGTTGCCGAGGCGTCATCGGGCCGTTCCCTCAGCCTCTCTACATGAAAGGGATCGCGTATGAAGTTTCGACGAATGCTAGCACGTACACTTCGCCCCCGTCCCCATGCCCGATCGATTCATCGAACACTCGCTGCGCGCGTTCAGCGACGATCTCTCCTCCGATGCGCCGGTGCCCGGAGGTGGGAGCGCCGCCGCGTATGCGGGCGTCATGGGCGCGGCACTCGCGGCGATGGTTGCACGCATCTCGATGAAGAAGGACCGCTCGGAAGCACTCGAGGCATACATCGAGGAGACCGACAACCTCCGATCGGATTTCCTGCGCCTCGTCGAGGATGACAGCGCCGCCTACGCGCGCGTCGCCGAGGCGATGAAGCTTCCGCGCAAGACGGACGAAGAGAAAAAGGAGCGCCAGGAACGCATGCAGGCCGCGCTCCTTGCCGCATCGCGGGTCCCGCTCGAGGTCGCCGAGACGGCGCGGCGGCTTCTCGATGCGTGCGAGCGCGGCGTCGCGAGCGCCAGCCCGATGACGGCGAGCGACATCGGCGTGGGCGCGCTCATGGCGGAGACCGCGCTTCGCGGGGCGGCCCTCAACGTGATGATCAACCTCGCATCGATAAAGGATCCCGCCCAGGTGAAGGCCATCTCGGAGCACCTCGATCGCGCGGTTGACGGCAGCGACGAGCAGCGCCGGCGCATCATCGATTTCGTCGAGTCGCGGATCGCCCGGTAGCACCGTGCGGCTGCTCATCGGCAAGCCACTCGCCGAAAAAATGCACGAGCGGTCGCGCGAGCGGAGCGCCGCTCTGCATGCGCGCGGAATTGCGCCGCGACTTGCCGCGGTTTCGGTCGGTATCGACCCAGCGGCGAACGCATACCAGCAACGACTCGCGGCACGCGGGAAGAAGCTAGACATTGCGATCGACGAGATAGATCTCCCCAGCGACACGTCCGAGCGCCAGCTCGTCGTAACGCTCGAGCGTCTCGGCACCGATCCTCGGGTCCACGGGATCCTGCTGCTCACTCCCCTGCCCGGAACGCTCGACGAGGGGCACATCGTCGACCACATCGTTCCCGCCAAGGACGTTGAAGGCATGAGCCCGTTCAACGTCGGCCTGCTCGCCGACGGACGGCCGCGCTTCGTACCGTCCACGGCCGAGGCTGTGATCGAGCTGCTGAAGTTCCACGGCATCGCCCTTCGCGGTGCGCGCGCGACGGTGGTCGGACGCAGCACGGTCGTAGGCCGCCCTGTCGCGTATCTCCTCCTCAACGAGGACGCGACGGTGACCGTCGCGCACAGTAAGACGCCGGACATTGGCACGATCACGCGGGATGCGAGCGTGGTCGTGGTCGGCGTCGGTCGTGCCGGATTCCTGAAGGGCGACATGCTCGCTCCCGGAGCGACCGTGATCGACGCGGGAATCAACGTGGCGCCGCACGGAATCGTCGGCGATGTCGATGTGGAGAGCGTGTCCGCGGTGGCGGCTGCGCTAAGCCCAGTGCCGGGCGGCCTGGGCGCCGTGACTACCGAGCTGCTGCTCCGAAACGTGCTGACCGCCGCGGAGCGCCAACAAAAAGACTGAAACCAAGGGCAGACCGCGGGCGCCTTGAGCAGCGTCGGGGTCTTCTGAGCGAGCGGCCCCTTGACGGCGGTCCATCACGATCCCACCGGGGCCGAGCGAAGAGGACCCCGGCGCTGCTCACTACCAACGCGCGGTCTGGAGCCACCGGCTTAGACCTCGACGTTGGCGCTCTTCGGTTTGCTCACTGCATAGGCCTGAGACGCGTAGCGCTCCGCGGCACGCAGATCTCCGTGCTTCTTTGCCGAGCGCGACAGCCGCATCAGGACATCGCCGAGCTCCGCCTTCGCATCGAGACCT
>VBDV01000022.1:0-8512 GCA_005882765.1 Chloroflexota bacterium
CCGAGGCGGCCCAGGTAGGCCCCGAGGCGATCTTCGGCCTCTCCCGGCTTGTGAAAACCCAGTTCAAAAAAGGCCTTGATCCTCGCCTGTGTGGACGGCCGGCCTACGGAGGCCATGCAGGCATCCCACCCGGCCGCGATTTCCACGTCCGGCGGGAGACTGGCGTTCACCAAACGCTTGGTGTTGGCGATCGCCCACTTCTCGAACCCGGCAATGCGCGTCGCGAGCGCGTCGACGAACCCGTCGAGCTCGGCGTCCGGTAGCGCCCGGTTCACATAGCCATAGGCCTCGGCCAACTCTCCCCCGATGTCTTCGGAACTGAGGAGCACCTCCAGCGCACGTCCGCGTCCTATCAGCCGCGGCAGCCGCGCCATGGGCCCGCCGCCGGCGACCAAGCCGATGCCCACTTCCCACTGCGAGAGCACGGCCTTCTCCCGACTGACAAACGTCATGTCGCTGGCCAGCGCGATTTCGCTGCCGTTCCCGGTGGCGCGCCCTCTGATCAAGGCGACCGAGACAACCGGCGCGCGCGTCAGGCGCACCAGGCCGTCCGGCCAGGCCTCGAGCCCCGTGGGCCCTGCCGGTATCCGTTTGAGATCCTCGAAATTTGCGAGGAAATCGCTGTGGTTCAGGAAGTAGCCTTCGACGGCGCTGTCAAAGACCACAACCTTGACCTGCTCGTCGTCCTCGATGGCCGTCACGACCTCCCTGAATTCCTGGACGAATTGCGGGCCCATCACGTTGAGCGGCGGATTGTTGAATGTAATCCGCCAGTAGGCGGGAGACACTCGGTTAAGCCGGATTTGTGCTGTCGTCGTTTTGGCGTTCACTAAACCTCCTGGAGCAAGACGATAGGAAACAGCGTCGATGTCGGACGGCTACCTGCGATTAAACGAGGTCACTGCATCCGAATCTATTGGACGTTGGTATCGATCGCGCCTTGTGGCGTGGACCAGCATCGGAGGATGCCGTGCCGGACTCTGCTCGACATCCCCTTCCAGCTACCACCGACCAGCGTGTGATCCACCATCGACGTGGAGCACCTCTCCGCTTACCTGGCCCGCGTTCGCAAGGTACAGGACAGCGTCAGTGACATCGTTTACGTGCGCCATCTTTCCCATCGGCTGCAACGTGCGAAGAAACTCCTTCGGATCGTTCTCGTGCATGGGTGTATCCACGATCCCTGGAGCGACCGCGTTGAACCTGATCCCGTCCTTGGCGTACTCAATCGCCAGGCTTTTGATCACCGCGTTCAGTCCTCCCTTGGTGATCATCGGGACCGCCGCGTTCACGCCCGCGATCGGCTGATCGGCGAGCGCCGCGGTGATGCTCACCACAGCGCCGGATCTTTGTTTGAGCATCTGCTCCACCGCGAGCTGCGTGATGTACAGGAAACCCAGGAGATTGGTTGACACCAGGGCATTGAAGTCATCGGTTGTGAAGCTGGTGAAAGGCTTCGTGGAGAATATCCCCGCGTTTGTGACCAGGAGATCAATGCTTCCGAACTTCTCGACGGCTGCCGCGGCGACCTTGGCTGCCGTTTCTTTTTTCCCGATATCGCCGGCGACGAGGACGAGGTTCGGCGATGCCGTCAGAGACTGATTGACAGTGCGGGATGTGGCAACGACGTTGTAGCCCGCATTCACAAGCGCCTCGACTGCCGCCGCGCCAATCCCCTGCGACGCTCCCGTAACGATGGCTGTTCTTTTCGATGACATGGTCAAAGGATCTCCTCGATAGTGTGAATTGGCCCGTCTCGGTGACCTTCCCCAACGCCCACTGCGAGCAGGCGATTGAGGAACGCGTACTTCGGCGCGGCGGTCTCGAAGCGCGGCAGCGTCCGAAAATAGTGGTTCGCGTCGTCGCGCACGCCAGTGAATGTCATATGGATCAACGCCCCGTCGTCGGTCTCGAGCGTCACACGGAGATCGAGCTCGCGCGTTCCATCGGCGCCAGCGGTGACCCAATCGGCGCCGCCGAGGACGGTTCCGCGTAAGCGCTCGCCTTCAAACGATCCACCTGTAATCGGAAAGATCGAGAGCGTCCCATGTGGCGTCAGACTGATCTCCTCGACCGGAGCAGTCGTGAAACGTAGGCGCATGAGCGGACGGGCGTTCATGGGGCCTCAGCTCTTCGAAACACGTTTAGTGCAGCTCATGAATCGTGTAGACCGGACCTTCAGCGCGTCGGTCGCCGGTTGCCACGGCTAGGCGACGGTTCAAGAATGCGTACTTGGGGTGTGAGGTTTCGAACCGCGGAGTCGTCCGAAAATAGTAGGCTGCCGGCTCGACCGCCTCGCCGCGTGCCAGGGCCTCCATCACCTCCGGTGGACCATGACGCAGACCGAATGACCGCATCGAAATGAGTGCGCCGTCGTCAGTCCGTAGCGTCGCGCGAAAGTCGAGCTCGAGGACTCCATCCGCTCGAAGGAGGAGCCAATCACCGCTTCCGCCAGGTAACACCGATCCGCGAAGCCACGGCCCGTCAAAGTCGCCCCCCGTGATGGGGACGGTCCGGCGAGTCCCATGGGGCACGCCGGCGATGTTCTGCGGCGCTGCGACCGTCACACGGAGGGTCATAAGCAAACGCGTGTTCATCACTCACTCCACGAATGGAAGTAATTCGGCGTTCACGCGATCGCCATGTGTCCAGCACAAGCCGTGCGGACCGCCGGGGATTTCGGCGAACCTGGCGTGCTTGATCATCTTGGCCTGTCTGCGGGCGGTCGCAGCAGCCGGCAGAATGCGATCGGCGTCGCCGTGGATAATCAGCGTGGGAACCGTGTTCCTCGCGACATCGTTCCGAAAATCCTCCAACCAGGAATCGACGCACTGCAGCGTTCCGGTCGGTGAGGCGCCAGCGGCCACGTTCCAGTTGTCCTCCAGGACGCGGTCGCTCACGAGCGTGCCGCCGGTCACGTCGTAGTTGTAGAAGTTCTTCAAGAAGTCGAACGTGAACGATGCCCGATCCGCGCGGATGGCGTTCTTGATGCCCTCGAACACGCTCGGATCGACCCCCTCGACGTTGTCGGAGGCCTTGACCAGATAGGGCCCCAGCGTGCCGATGAGCACCGCCTTGCGTACCCGGTCCGTGCCGTACTTGCCGATATACCGCGTCACTTCACCCGTCCCCATCGAGAAGCCGACGAGTGCGACGTCTCGCAGGTCCAGCGTCTTCAGGACCACGTCGAGATCGGCAGCGAACGTGTCGTAGTTGTATCCAATCGTGGGTTTGCTCGACCTGCCGAAGCCGCGACGGTCATACGTGATCACACGGTGGCCGGCCTTGAGCAGCGCAGCGGTCTGTTTCTCCCACGAAGCCCCGCTGAGCGGCCACCCATGAATGAGCACGACGGGCGTCCCTGCGCCGTGATCTTCGTAATAGAGGTCGATCGATGTGGAATTCTCTTTCCCGACACTGATCATGCCCATCGTTGTGCTCCACGATCCTGAACGGTGTTGTGTGATGGCAGCCGGCTGCACCGTCGCGTCGCTGCGAACGGCATGCGCAGGCGAGGTTGCGAGCACCTGAAGGCTGCGGCGGCCTGTCGGGGTTGATCGCGCGTTCATGTGCGAATTACACAGCGTGGCGCGCTGCGAATCTATTGGACGAAGGTATCGGCCACGACCCGATACCAAAGTCTCGTGGACGATGGTCGGCAGCCTGACGCATGCTGTAGGTGTATAGGTGTCACGAGGGATGCCGCCGATACGCCGTGAGAAGCGCACCATGAGCGAACAGACGCGAATCGACGAGCAACTCGACCAACTCGTCGCGGAACGGACGAGCGAGCTGGCCGCAGCCAATGACGCGTTGAGGAAGGAACTTGCGGCGGAGCGTCAGCGGGCAGAGGCCGCCCAGCGCATCAACGAGGGTGGCGCCCAATTGATCCTGGCCAGCATTCCTGGCCTTGTCGCGAGTCTGACACCGACCGGTGACGTCGACTTCGTCAACGACCCCCTCATCGAATACTGCGGTCGGACGCTGGAGGAGTTGCAGCACTGGGGAACCGGCGATACGGTGCACCCTGATGATCTCCCTCGCGTGCTCCAGATCTTCACCCAAGGGATCGCATCGGGTGAACCCTATGACTTCGAAGCGCGCCTCAGACGCTTCGACGGCGCGTATCGTTGGTTTCAGGTTCGCGGGCTTCCGCTTCGGGACGTCGGCGGGGCCATTCTCCGTTGGTACACCCTACTTACCGACATCGACGAGCGCAGACGCGCGGAGGACGCGCTCAGGCACAGTGAGGCCAGCCTTCGGGCCATCGTCGAGACGACGCCTGAGTGCGTCCATGTGATTGCCCGCGACGGAACGCTCTTGAGCGTGAACGCCGCCGGCGCCGAGATGGCGGGCGCACCGTCCGTGGATCTCATGCTGGGGCGCAACTTCTATGACTTCGTCACGCCGGAAGATCGCGAGCGATATCGTGCGTTCAACGAAAGCATCTGCGCCGGGCAGAAGGGCTTTCTGGAGTTTGACATCGTCCGCATGGACGGCGCGCGTCGCCATTTGGAGACGCGCGCTGCCCCACTGCGCACCGACGATGGCACCGTCGCGCAATTGGGCATTGCGCGGGACATCACGGCTCGCAAACAGGCCGAAGCACGACTGCGCGAGAGTGAACGCCGCCTGCGCGAGTTGACCGAGACCATTCCGGTGATGCTCTGGAGCGCCACGCCGGACGGAGCGATCGACTACTGCAATGGGCGGTTCCTTGAATACACGGGCCTCGACGCCGAACAGCTCATGGGTCGTGGCGCATTCACGAAAGTGCTTCATCCCGATGATCTCGATCGGACAGTGCAGGCGTGGTTGTCCTGCATCAGAACCGGAGCGGCGTTCCAGGCCGAGGTGCGCAAGTTCCACGCTGCGGATACCGCCTATCGATGGTGCATGGTCAACGCGAGGCCGTTGCTGGACGAACACGGCCGCATCCTCAAGTGGTACGGCACGGTCGTGGACATGCACGACTGGAGACAGGCGCAGGAGGAACTGCGCCACACCCAAGAGAAGCTCGCCTACATGATGCGCGTGACCACGATGGGCGAACTGACCGCGTCGATCGCCCACGAAGTCAACCAGCCGCTGTCGGGCATCATGACCAACGCCGGCACGTGCCTGCGAATGCTAGCTGCTGATCCTCCGGACGTCGCAGGGGCGTGCGAGACGGCACGGCGAACGATTCGCGACGCCCACCGCGCCTCCGATGTGATCGCGCGACTGCGCGCGCTGTTCACCGGGAAAGAGCTCACGACGGAGTCGATGGACTTGAACGACGCGACACGCGAGGTGATTGCGTTGTCCATCAGCGACCTGCAGAGACATCGGGTGATGCTCCGGACGGAGCTCGCCGACGATCTGCCGCTCATCACCGCCAATCGTGTCCAACTGCAACAGGTCATCCTAAACCTGCTCCGCAATGCGTCCGACGCAATGGCCGGCGTAGACGATGGTCGGCGGCAACTCCTGATCCGAACTGCACGTGACGACGGCGATCGGGTGCGTCTGACCGTGCAGGATGTGGGGGTCGGCCTGGAGGCCCACGTCATGGACAAGCTCTTCCAAGCCTTCTACACCACTAAGAGCAGTGGCATGGGCATCGGACTGTCCGTCAGCCGTTCCATCATCGAAAAGCACGGTGGTCGTCTGTGGGCTGAACCGAACGACGGGCCCGGCGCCACGTTTGCTTTTTCCATTCCCCGCGTTCCAGAGCGCACAGCGGACGCGGCTGGCGCCGTGAGGAATTCGTGATGGTCCAACGTTCCCTCGTGTCGGTCGTCGACGATGACCAGTCCGTGCGCGAGTCGCTACCAGACTTGCTGCGGCACTTCGGCTTCGCGGTCCAGGCATTCTCATCGGCCGAGGCGTTCCTCGCGTCGGAGTTCGTCAGCCTGACCAAGTGCCTCATTCTCGACGTCGCATTGGTCGGCATGTCGGGTCCCGACCTGCAACGGGAGTTGATACGTCGTCGGCAGGCGATTCCGACTGTGTTCATCACCGCGCACGGTGACACCAGTGTCCGTTCGCGCCTATTAGCGCTGGGAGCTACGGAGTGCCTCTTCAAGCCGTTCAGCGACGATGCGCTGCTCGACGCGCTCACAAAAGCGCTTGGGACGAGGTAAACATGCGAACCGTGAGCACGGATCCATCGGCCACGACCATATACTCTGAGTCCGCCGGGCACGTGGACGAAGTGGAGGGTCGTCAGATGTCGGATGTCACGTCCATCGTCTTCGTCGTTGATGACGACGTCTCAGTGCGCGAGTCGCTGGAGCTGTTGATTAGGGCAGCAGGCTGGCAGCCCGAGACATTCGCGTCAGCCCTAGAATTCCAGTCCCGCCCACGCCCCACGGTTCCCTGCTGCCTGGTGCTCGACGTGACGCTTCCGGGGCTCAGCGGGCTGGAACTGCAGCAGCGGCTTGTCGAGCGGACGGACATGCCGATCATCTTCATCACCGGCCACGGCGACGTGCCAATGAGCGTGCAAGCGATGAAGGCCGGCGCTGTCGAATTCCTCACGAAGCCGTTCACAAACGACGTGCTGCTGGACGCCATAGGCGGCGCCATTAAGCGAAGTCGCACTGCCGTGCGCCAGGAGGCGGAACTGCGAGTGCTGCGGAGCGCCTACGCGTCACTGACCCCACGTGAACGCGAGGTGATGGCGTTGGTCGTCTCGGGTCTGCTGAACAAGCAGGTGGGCGGAGAACTGGGCATCAGCGAGATCACGGTCAAGGCGCACCGAGGTCAGGTGATGCGGAAGATGAAGGCAGACTCTCTTCCCGAGTTGGTGACCATGGCCGCGAGACTCGGCCTGCGGCCTGCGGGAACGGTCTGATGTCGTCCCTGGGCTTCGTGCTGTTGGGTGCGCTCGCCGTGATCGTCGGCGCGCTCATTCCTGTTCAGGCCGCCACGAACGCCGCGATGAGCCGGGTGATCGGCAGCGTGGCGATCACGTCGCTCGCCCTCTTTGCAATCGGCTTCGTCGTCGTGGCCGCATGGGCGATCGTCATACGCGTCCCTCTCCCGTCGCTGGAAACATTGCGGCGCGTGCCGGCCTATGGCTGGCTTGGTGGATTCATTGTTGCCAGCTACGTGATAGCCATCACGTTTCTCGCGCCGCGGCTCGGCGTCGGCAATGCGATCCGTCTCGTCGTGACCGGGCAGATCGTCGCGGCCGTCATCATCGACCACGTCGGCGCGTTCGGCGCGATCGTCCAACGACTCACGATGGGTCGTGCGATTGGCGCCGTGTTGATGATCATCGGAGTCATTCTCGCCAGACGCTAGCCCGCGTTAGTGACGGCCCCTACTGATGAAGCACCTGATGAACAAAGGCGACGGCAATCGATCCTTCGCCGACGGCGGACGCCACGCGCTTGATGTTGCCGCCCCGCACGTCGCCGACCGCGAAAACTCCGGGACGATTCGTTTCCAACAGATAGGGAGACCGCGCCAGTGGCCATCCGCCTGTCGTCAAGTCCTCCGGCGACAGGTCCGGCCCGGTCTTGATGAATCCGCGCCCGTCGAGTGCGACGCACCCATCGAGCCAGCCCGTGTTCGGCACGGCGCCCGTCATCATGAACACATGTCCGATGTCATGCGTCTCGACGGCCAGATAGCGTGACATCGTGTCAGCCAACCCATCCCCGCGGACCAGGAGGTGGACATGCTTGGCCGTTTCCGCGAGAAACACGGCAGCCTGGCCCGCGGAGTTGCCGCCACCGACGACCGCGACCTCGTCGCCCGCGCACAGCTGCGACTCCATGCGCGAGGCCGAGTAATACACGCCCGCACCTTCGAACTGCGACACGTTGGCAATCGCGGGCTTGCGGTACCGCGCCCCCGACGCGATGATCATTGCCCGCGCGTTGATGCGACCGCCATCCTCCAGCTGCACGGCGTAGGGAGATCTGGCGCACGCGAGCTTCGCTGCGCCCTTCGTGACCATTACCTGCGCGCCAAACTTCTGGGCCTGCGCGTACGCGCGCGCCGTGAGGTCCACACCGGAAATGCCGGCCGGAAACCCCAGATAGTTTTCTATTCGGGAGCTCGAGCCGGCCTGCCCTCCGGGCAGGTTTGACTCGAGGACGAGCACATCCAGCCCCTCCGATGCGCCGTACACGGCGGCCGCAAGTCCCGCCGGGCCAGCGCCCACGATCACCAGGTCGCGGACGGATGCCCGATCAATCGCGTCGTTGAACCCCAGACAGTCGGCGATCTGCTGATTGCTCGGGTTCCGCAGTACCGCGTCACCACGGCCGATCAGCACCGGCACATCGGCGGCGGTCACATGAAACCGATCAAGGAGATCCTGCGCGTCGGCGTCGCGATCGAGGTCGATGTAATGAAACGGGTGGCCATTGCGCGTCAGGAACTCCTTGACGCCCAGCGTGCCGGCGCAATGCGTCGAGCCAATCAGCACGACGTCACCATAACCGCCGGCGATCAGCTCGATGCGGCGGAGGATGAACGCCCGCATGAAGATCTCGCTCAGCTCGGCATCCGTCTG
>VBDV01000022.1:8534-10602 GCA_005882765.1 Chloroflexota bacterium
GCGCCAAGAGTGGTGAACAGCGCTTCGGTGTCCCCCGATGGCCGGAGCGCCTGGACCTCGCCGCTCGCCACAACGAAGAACGGCACCGGCCGTTGTCCCACCTCGACGAGCACCTCACCAGAGGTCATCGGGCGCCGTTGCCCATGACGCGCGACGCGCGCGATCTGCGCCGGCGTCAGCGTCGGAAAGACACGATCCGGATGAGAGACGGCGGTCAATCGGGAATCAGGCATGGCCCATCCGAGTGTAGCCAGGCATGCGAGGCCAATCTATTGGACCAAGGTATCGGCGCGACGTTGGGTCGGGCAATCTCACTTCTGCGGAAGCCGAGTCGCAGCCTGGAGAAAGCTTCGAACGAGCGCCGCGATTTCGTTTGCCGCCGTGTCCAGCGCGAAATGCCCGGCATCCAAGACGTGCACGTCGGCGTGTGGCACATCCCGCCGATAGGCCTCCGGCTCGGATAGATCGAACGACAGGTCGTACCTCCCCCAGATCACCAGAAGACGCGGGTCTCTGTCGCGCATCCATGCCTGCCACTTGGGATAGGCGTCGACGTTGGTGCGGTAGTCGAAGAACAGGTCACTCTGAATGTCCGCCTGACCGGGTTGGCTGAGGAACGCGAATTCATCCGTCCAGAGATCCGGATCGTACCGTTCGACGTTGGGATCGCTGCCAACGTGACGCGTCCGCGTCGCCGCAAGCGACAGAAGGTTCATTCGGAGCGCGCCCTCGTTCGCGGCGCGGTCCGCCCAGAACGCGCGTCGTGCGTTCCAATTTGCGCCGAGCCCTTCGTTGTGCGCGACCGCGTCCTGAACGATGAGCCCATCCACGCGCTCCGGATGGGCGATGGCCATCCGAAAACCCACCGGGCCGCCGTAATCCTGCATGTATAGCGTGTAGTGGTCGAGACCGAGTGTCTGTGTGAATTGGCCGATGATCTCCGCGTAGTGATCAAACGTATACGCGAAGGTCCTGGGGTCCGGCCAGTCGCTGTGGCCGAAGCCAGGATAATCCGGTGCGACAAGGTGATATTGATCGGACAGTCGTGCGAAGAGTGGCTCGAACATGCGTGACGACGACGGCAGACCGTGCAGCAAGAGCAGCGTCGGTGCCTCTTTCGGACCCGCTTCTCGGTAAAAGATTGTGTGCCCATCGACACGAGTCGTTCGATAGTAGGTGCCATTTTCCACGCGCGAATCCTGTCCTGCAACGCGCGTCACCGCCTGACACGCGAGCATCATGACAACCGCCAGCGTTGTGTGCGCTCCCGCGCGCATCACTCTGCCACCTCGACGTTCACTTCCACCTCAGCGCGGCGCGATCGTGCCACTGCGACCTCCCCGACGTGCATGACATCAGACTCGCGCACTCCGATCTATCAGACCAAAGTATCGACAACACCCTCGTACCGGTTCGCGAATGGGACGGTGGGCACAACACCCTCGAAGAGTTGAGTTAAGAATAATTTCGCGATTTGTGTTTGATCGGTCTCCTCAAAACACGGAAGTGCGCGCAGAGTGCACAGCTCCTCGAAACTCTTGAAAGCCTCGTTCTTCTGGCGCGTGTTCGTGATTGCGCGTCGCCGCTGTGCTCCGCCGCCGACGCCCTATCAGCCTGCCAAGCGCGGCGTACTGCCAGATCGAGTGTACGAGGCCGTGTCCGTCGGTGTGTGTCCGCGTAAGTGGCAAGCTGCGTTGTGTAAGAACTGTGTAAGGTGGGCTCAAAACTAGCGATGAACACCGACGTTTACGGCGTCACATCGAGGAGTATTTCAAGGCGTCAAGTCGTTGAATTGATTGCGCGACGATGTGTTTCAGTGTCGCTCGGTGAGCGTCGCCAGAATCGCTTTCCAAGCGTGCTCGATCGACCACTCCGACGTCTCTCCGCTTTAGAATCAACGAGTTGCGGGCAGCCTGGATCTGATTATCGCAAAACGGTCCTTCAAATCCTAATGTTCCTTGATGCCGTTTGTATTCAGCGGTTTGCAGACCTGCCTGCCTCGATCGACGCGGGGTCTCAATGTCGTTCGATCACATACGGCGATCATCCAGACGGACGCCGGGCTAAG
>VBDV01000023.1 GCA_005882765.1 Chloroflexota bacterium
CTGGCTGCCGTCCTCGGACATCTTCCCCGGCTCGTCTGGGTTCGGGGCGATCTTGTCCGCGGCGACATCGGTCTTCAACACGACGACCTCATGGGTCATCGTCCCCGCATTGCTGACGAGGAAGGTGATCTTGCCGCTCGGCACGGTGACTTTGTCGAGCACGATCTTGCTGTCGGTGAGTGTGGCGTTGACGGTCCTGGCGCTGGTGGCGTCGACTTTCGTTGCACCTGTTCCCCCCGCGGTACCGCACGCGGCGAGGAGCAGGACTGAGACTGCGGTTGTTGCCAGAAGAGTCTTCATGCGTGCTACCTCTTTGCCGGAGCACCCGATCGAGCGAATGGCGGCTTCCATTGAAACGTAGGGTGATTCCACGACCGCCGCGGGTGCCGTTCGGACCCTTTCCGCGCGCCGTTCGACCCTGTTCGTTCGAGACCTCATCTCTTCGAGCGGTCGCCAGATGCGCGGGTTGCCCACATGAAGACACGGGCGCTGAACATCCCGAAGCCGACTGCTAAGAGGATCAGGACCGTCAGACCGATAAGGAGCTGCGCGAGGTCGTTTGGCATGCCCCTCAGGGTGCGGCCGTCGGTCCAAACAAGAGAGGGCCGAACGGCCCCATCTGGATGGGACTCCCGTGTCTACGCAACGGGACGTGCGGCCCTGTCGCGGACGTGTCCGTAGAACGAAAGTGGTCATCGGAAGGAGTTCAATTGTGAAAGCAACATCAATCATCAACCGTCACCGGGTTATCGCAGACCCGCCCCTCGCGAAGTTCCTGTTCTCGGACACGCGCATGGCCATCGTCTGGCTGGTCCTTCGCGTCTACGTCGGATACAGCTGGCTCGACGCCGGCTGGCACAAGATCCTCGACAGCGGAGCGAAGACCAACTACATCATCGACGGCTCGGGCCTTCTCGCCTTCTGGCAGCGGATCGCCGCCGTCCCCGCCGCACCCGCCAAGCCCGTGATCCTTTACGACTGGTACCGCGGCTTCATCCAGTTCCTCATCGACAACCACACCGAGGTCTTCATGGGAAAGGTCGTCGCCTTCGGCGAGACCGCTGTCGGCGTCGGCTTGATCCTCGGAGCGTTCGTGGGCGTCGCCGCCGTCGCTGGCGCCTTCATGAACATGAACTTCATGCTCGCTGGCAGCGCCAGCAGCAACCCCGTCCTGCTCATCCTGGCCATCGTGCTCATCCTCGCCTGGAAGACCGCCGGGTACCTCGGGCTCGACCGCTTCCTGCTTCCGCTCCTCGGCACGCCGTGGAAGGCACCGAAGACCGAAACAGCCGCCAAGCACCCGCTCGTACCGCAACTCGCATGACGTTCCGCGACATCGCATACAGAGAGGAGCGGAGTGATCCGCTCCTCTCCGCATTAGCCCGCCGATAATCGGAAGCCTGACGAACGCTCCGGAGTCTCGGGCCACGCTGCCGGCGCGCTTGCGCCTCGCCGCCTTCGTCCTCCCGTCCGTCCTGATCGCCGCGCTCGTCGGTCTCGACTATTTCGTCCTCGAGCCGGCGATGCCCACGGGACTCGCGCACCTCGTGATGCTCGCTGTTGGCATCGCAGGCGTGCTCGGCTTCTCCACCGTTTTGTTCGGGCGCCTGACCGCTTTGCAGACGCGTGACCGCGAGCAGACGGTTCGCCTCCGCGCGCTCAACTCCGCTGGCATGTCGTTGACGTCGGAGCTCGATAGCGCGGCGGTGCTTCAGCGGGTCGTGGATCAGGCCAGGGAGGTAGCGAGCGCCCGGTACGCCGCGCTCGGCGTGTTTGACCAGAGTGGGACCGTCGAACAGTTCATCACGTCGGGGATCACCGACGAGGAACGCGCGCTGATCGGCCAGCTGCCCCACGGCCTGGGGTTGCTTGGACTCCTTCAGCGTGAGCCCCACGCACTGCGCCTGCGCGATATCAAGGACCACCCCGCCTCGGTCGGGTTTCCACCGAACCACCCACCAATGCGCAGCTTCCTCGGGACGCCGATCCTTTGGCGCGGGACGGCGCTGGGCAATCTCTATCTCACCGAGAAGAAGGCCGGAGGGGAATTCAGCTCCGACGACGAGCAGGCTGTCGCCACGCTCGCCGCTCAGGCGGCCATCGCAATCGAGAACGCGCGACTGTACGCGCAGACCGAGCGCGTTTCTGTGCTCGAGGAGCGTCACCGCATCGGGATGGACCTGCATGACGGCGCGATCCAGTCGCTCTACGGCCTCGGTCTGCTGCTGGAAGGCGCGGCCGAGCGGATCGAGCGCGAGCCGGCCGCCGCGCGCGAGGTCATCATGCGCGGCGTCGATCGCCTCAACGCCGCGATTGCCGACCTGCGCAGCTACGTCCTCGGTCTGCGTCCCGTCCGCGGCAGCGACCGTCCGCTCACCGAATCGCTCCGGAACCTCGCCGAGCAAGCGCGCAGCAACGCGCTGCTGGAGGTCGAGGTGGCCGTCTCCGACGAGGCCGCCCAAGCGCTCGACCGCGCCGCCCGCGAGGCGACCTTCTATATCGCGGCAGATGCTCTCGGAAACGTCGCGCGGCACGCGCGAGCGCAGCGCGCGTCGCTTCGCTTGTTCCTGCGGGACTCCCGCGTGGTGTTGGAAGTCACCGACAACGGCGTCGGCTTCGACTACGCGAATGCGACCGAAGGCCACGGTCTGCGGAACATGCGCGAGCGCGCGTTCGCGGTCGGTGGCCAGCTCCACGTTGAGGCGGCTCCAGGGAGCGGCTCGCGTTTACGCTTTGAGCTACCCATCCGTCCGGAGGTCGCGCGTTGACGACGCAGAAGACACGCATCCTGCTGTGCGATGATCACGAGGTCGTGCGCGAAGGCTTGCGTGGCCTGATCGCACGTCAAGATGGCATGAGCGTCGTGGGCGAAGCCGGCACCGTGGCCGAAGTCGTCGAAGCCGCGACGCGTACGAAGCCGGATGTCGTGATCATGGACGTGCGCCTTCCCGATGGGTCGGGCGTCGAGGCGTGTCGGACCATCCGGGAGACGCGGCCAGAGACCAAGGTAATCATGCTCACGTCCTACGCGGACGACGAGGCGCTGTTCGCGTCGATCATCGCGGGCGCCTCGGGCTATCTTCTCAAGCAGACCCGCGGCCAGGCGGTTGTCGACGCGGTCACCGCGGTCGCGTCTGGTCGTTCGCTGCTCGACCCGGACGTGACCGGTAAGGTGCTCGAGCGGGTGCGACAGGGCCGTGGCGATGATCCCGCGCTCGCGTCGCTCACCGAACAGGAGCGCAAGGTTCTTGCGGGACTGGCCGAGGGTCACACCAACCGTGAGATCAGCGAGATGCTGTTCCTATCCGAGAAGACGGTGAAGAACTACGTGAGCCGGATCCTCGACAAGCTCGGTTTGTCCCGGCGTGCCGAGGCCGCGGCATATATGGCGAAGCACCGGCCCCGCCTGTAGTGGAGCCTGACATCGCGACGGACTCCATCTATGGGGAAGAGGAGTCCGTCGCGCGCGGTTGGGGGGTGGGCAGACTTAGTTACGCATCAGGCTCCGGGTCGCTCCGGATCGCGGTCGCGCGGAGGAGATTGGCGAAGGAGGGAAGGTCCAACGGCTTATCGCGAAATGCTGCCGCGCCGACTCCGGCGGCGATCGCGTCGCTTTGCGGTAACCCACTCATGGCGATGATCGGCACACGCTCGCTCCTGGGATGCTTCCGCCAAATGTCCGCGAAGGCGGCGCCGTCCAGGACTCGGAGCCAGAGGTCCAAGACGATGACGTCGATGGCGCCGCTGGAGGCCACGCCGAGGGCCTCCCGACCGTCGAGGGCCGACTCCACCAGGAAGCCTTCATCGCTCAGGAAGTCCACGAGAGCTTGGCGCGTGGTGTCGTTGTCCTCGACAACAAACACTCGATCGAGCGTGAACAGGACGACGCGCACCCGTGGCTGCTCCCGCTGCAGCCGCGCGGCCACCCGCAATCCGTCGAGCAAAGGCATCTCTCGGTCGAGGACGGCGACATCCGGTCGCAGTTCAAGGATGAGACGCAATGCCTCGACGCCATTTTGCGCAGCGCCGACCACCTCGAGATCCGGTTCGGCGTTCAGCAGATAGCGCAGGTTCTCCCGAGTAGAGGGGTGATCGTCAGCCACCACGACACGAATGCGCTCACTCGTTGTCGCCATCGCGCGTAAACCTCCCAACGACCTGATCGAAAAATAAGAACCCCGAGCGCCTATCTGGGTAATCACCGGTAAACGCGACGCCGACTGAAACGCGATGGACACTGATCCGAAAATCGTCGGACGCGAGAACCGTCCACACATGAACGCTCTGGTGCATCGCACATTTGGGTACGGACCGCTGGAAGTGACGCGATCGTTGTTGTTGACGCGAATGCGTCCAATGTTGTTCGCGAAGCACGTCATTTCGCTGGCGCTAGGTTGGTCGACCGGTCCGAGGTGTACTGACATCCCAGCTCAGCGACAGGGGGAAGCGATGTTGGAAGGCGCTCGAGTCCACACCACGCTGCCGGCGACTCTTCATCAATGGCGGACAAGGCCTTCTTCGAACAGCGCCCTCGTCGATCTACGCCGCGCCGACGGAAGCGTCATCGCGGCGAACATGTACCAACCATTTCCGTCGGCGAGCACACCGATCTGGGCGGTGCGCTCCTACCGGGTCGGACGCTAGCCGCCTGTCGGCTGCATGGTGTTCGTGTCGCTCGAGCCCGTAGGCGGTATGGGAGCGACGACGAGCTCGAGACCCTTTGTGCCCACGACGCGCACAGGAGTTCCTTGCGCGATATCGGTCTCCGCCGTCGCCCCCGCTGAGAGCGGGTACCCCATGGCGTCGCGCATCGTGATCTGACCGTATCCGCCGGCCTGGATCGGGGCGATGACCTGCCCGTCCCAGCCGACGTATGTTGACAGCCCACCGCGGGGAGCCGAACCGCGAACGAAGAGCGTGCCGAGATCCAGGCGCGTCAGGATCGCGAGCGCCGCTCCGACGATCGCGAGGGTGTACGGCAGACTCGAACCGAGTCCGCCGCCGAAACGTCCGGCTGGCCCGATCCGGACCGGCGGACCGCCCGGGCCCGCGACCTCCGGTGGCGCGATGAGGCCGCCGAGTCCCTTCGCGTCGCCTGTGAAGGCAAGCGACGGCATCGAGCGAATGGTTTATCAAAGTTTGTGCACGAGGCGCTTTCCTGGCTGGCGACTCCATGCCCAGCCGCAGCGCCGCTAGATCAAGGCAGGGCTCGCATCGAGGCCGCAATACGCAGCAATTCGTCCTGCCCAAGAACAGGACTGCTCACTGCCACGTACGCGTCGCCATCCACCCACCAAACGATCGGTCCTCCAAAGGCCACCGCGACGTTGTCGTAGTGCCCAATCGGGCGCGCCCCGATTGACACGTTCGGGATCGCGTCCGGCCGCGCGTAGTCCAGGCAACAGCCGGCCGGGCCTTCAATGATGAGGGCGAGAAGCGCGCCGACCTGGTCAGTCAACTCGATCTGGAGGAGACGGGCGTCGCCACCCGTTCGCGGGTCACGGCCGCCACTTCGCGAGGTCACCGCCACGCGGTCGGCGGAAGCGTCACCGGGTACGAGTGGCCGGAAGCTGAGCGACGGGGCCTCGGCCCGAATCCGTGCCTCGACGGAAACAGGTGGTGTCGCAGTCGGCGTCGATCCCTGACCGCTCTTCGGCAGAGCGACAAGCACGTAGAAGCGAGCCAGCCCCGTGATGGGCTGCTGTGCGAACGCGTTCGCGTCGAGTGAGTACGCAAGAGCAGCCGAGCCGGAGGTGGTGCAAACGAGCCAACGGTCGATCTGCTGAGCCGCTAGGCAAAGCCCGCCGGGTACCTCGCGCTCTTCGCGTTGTCCGCGGTAGACGACTACGACTCCGCTATTGGTGAAGGGCGTATCACGCCAGACGATCGCGCGGTCGCCGTCGATGCCGAGCGGGTACTCGGTTCCTGATGGGGTGAGCGCGAGCTCTTGACCCCCGCTCCGCTCCCACACCCGACCGCCCAAGTTGCCGGTGCCGGCTTCCACGAGAAGTGCGCGACCGCTGGCATCGGCGAGCCACAGCGCATGTGGCGAGTACCGGTTCCAGCTCTGACCATCCCAGATCAGGGTCCCCGACTGCGGGGACTGGGTCAACGAGATCGAGAGACCGAGCACGGTCCACCGGACGTTGAACGTCAGCGGCTCATCAGGCCGGATCACTCGCGTGCTTCCGCTGGCGAGATCCCAGAGGAGCACATGGACCGAGCAGACGGGGGCCTGCGCTTCGCCTGCCCCTCAGTGGTGCCGCCGCAGATGATGAGGACCGACCGCGCGCTCGAAGACAGGTGCATCGCGAGGACCGCTTGCCCATGACACACATCGACGGGCGATCCTCGGACCTGGCCGGCTTCGACCTTGTAGACAAAGCCGTTGATCGTTCCAGCGATCAACGAATAGTCGGGAAAGCGGATCGACGGGCTTTCGGCAGGTGTCACGGCGGGAGTCGGCGTCGCCGCCACACCCGCGTTGTCCTTCGCCGAACGCGCGTTGTTGATCGCCGCACCGACTGCGATGGCGGCGACCAGCACCACGGCCGCACCGGCGATGGTCAGCGCGCGGCCGAGGGTGGTACCCGATCGCCCGTGCAGGCTGCCCGCGGGAATGGAGATCTGGCTGGCAAGGGCTTTCATCTCGCGGTCGAACTCGCGGTCTTCAACGTTCTTCATGCGAGCGCCTCCCGAACCTTCGCGCGCGCGCGGCTGAGCAATGGGCCCACGCTTACAGGGGCGATCCCGAGCGCGTCACCGATCTCCTCGTAGCTCGCGTCCTGGTAGTACCGGAGGACGAGTGCGACACGATCGCGCGCCGGCAGCTTCCGCAGCGCGATCGCGAGCTCCGCCTGTTCCCATGGCTCGGTCGATTCGACGACCGTGAGTCGGACCCGTATTCGCTCCCAGACCCGCCGACGCCGCAGCCGCCCCAAGGCTTGTCGCGCGCAGACCGTCCGGAGCCACGCGACGGGCTCGCGCACCTCGTCGAAGAAGTTGCGACTGCGCATCGCGCGCTCGAACGTTTCTTGGACGACCTCCTCGGCCTCGGCGGTACCCACCATGAGCGCGGCCGCGCGATAGAGGAGCGGCCGCGAATCCTCGTACAGCGTCGCCCAGCGGGCCTCGACGGACATGGCGTCGCTCACGGGACAAGCCCGATCACGGATCACACCTCAATGACGCGCGGCCGGGGGCAAATCGGTCAGCGCGCTGCATGTAAGCACCCAGTGACTCGGCGTGCATCGTCCCGAACCGCTAACTCGTACGCTGCCCCCGCCAACTCAGTCGCCGAAGCGTCCAACCGTGCGGATCATCTGATCTGTGATCGCCGGCGCGATGCGTTGGACCGCGCTTCTGACCCTACTCGCGGTCGCCATCGCGTCTTGTACCGCAGTGCCGGCGCAGGTCGATTCGGCGGGTGCGTCGAGCGCTCCATCGCTCGGTCTCGATGGGCGATATGGGTGGCTCGTCGCGACGCGGCCCGGTCCAGGGAGCAGCGTGATCCTCGTCGACGAGACCGGTCAGACGCTGTCGGATCCGATCGAAAGCGTGAGCGTCGCGGTGAGCAGTCCTAACGGTCGCGTCGTGGCTCTGTGGGTCATCTCGCCACAAGGTGTATCTGAGCTTCGCTTCCTGGACACCGTCCTCCGCCCCGTCGTTGTTGGCGCTCCGGTGTTCACGACGACGGATCGTCTGGTGGACCGTGGCATCGTCTGGGCGAACGACAGCTCAGCCGTCGCGATCGCGACCACATCCTCTGTCCGTACGGGCGAGAGCGGATCCGTGCGGGTCGCGATCCGCACGATCGATCGGCGAACCGCTTCCGCGAACGTCGTGATCAGCACGAATCTCGCCCTCGCGCTGCTCGGGTGGAATCGGGAGAAGCGCACGATCGCGCTAATCGTGCAGCGGCCCGACCCGCTTCGCCCGGTTGGCCCAACGCAATACGCCACGGTCGACGAGCTGGGTCGCGGCGATCTGAACGTCATGTCGACGGGCGACACTCCGGTCACCGCCGACTGGTCGGGTCGCTACGTCGCTTCGGTCGGGCTCTGTACGTCGGGCCCTGGGTGCCGTGCCGTGATCGTGCACGACCTCATGTCGTATCAACCGCTAAGCGAATCCCCTTTGCCGCAACGCGGAGGCTGGGGCGTCACGTTTCGGCCTCGCTCGTCCGACCTTCTCATCCAACTGGAACGGGCGAGCGACATGAACGGGATCACGTTTGCGCTGGAGCTGTGGCCTGACCTCGGCCACGGTCAGAAGCGCGAGCTCGGCGCGGTCACAGTTCAGTGGAGCGGTGGATCAATCGCCGATCCGGGAATGCTGCTCCGCGCGGACGGATCCGCGGCGTCGCTGCTGCGACGAGCGAGTGACGGCACGTGGTCTGGCGACCTCGTTCAGATCGCCACGCTTGGCCACGCCCCGATCTCAATTCGTCAGCCGTTGGCGGCCGTCGTCGTCGACGGCAAGCTCGAGGGGGCCCCGCCGGTCCGCACTCCGCAGCCGACGCCGCTGCGGTACCCGGTTCGCACCGCAGAAGAAGTGTTACGCGGTATGCCGAACGACCTTTTCGTTACGGGAACCCCGCCAGGCACGCCTTCCGCGTTCGATCCAGCGACGCTCGGCGCGCCCCTCTTCGTGCACGCATTACGTCAACGAGATCGCGACGTCTGGCTCGTACCAGTTCTCGGCGACGTCGGCGGCGCCAAGCCGTACAACGCGGCCGTCATCGTGGTGAGCGTCGACGCGGATGGTCTCGGCGCGGCCGGGATTCGGGTCGGCGGAGATAGCGGCCCGCCCGGCATCGACGTGCCGCCGATCAGCGAAGTCCGCGCGAGATCCATCGCTTCGGTCGCTGCCACCGACGTGACCGCCGCCGACTTGGTCTGGATGCTCGTCCCACCGATAGTCGGATTTCTGTGTGAGGAGTTCTATCCCATGTGGCGTCTGACCTCCCGCGATGGAACCGTCGTGTACGTGACCGGCGACGGACAGCTGAAGAGTGCAGCTGAGATCGACCAGTTGCGCTAGAAACTTCGAGCGAACCACCGTCCACTCAAGGACCGAGATGTATGAACGCGGTCGGTCGTGCAAACTCGACGCCGCCCGCTAAACCCTTGGGAACCGCTCATCGCACATCGATGTAGAAAGGGAGATGACATCGGGTAGGCGTTGCTGTCGGCCTCTGAGCATCCTGGCCGTCAGCGTCCTGGCGATGATTGGTTGCACGCCTTCCGAGCCTTCTTCAGCGACATCCAATCCGTCCGAATGCCGACCGACCGTGGTCCGCATGGCTCCTCCCGCCGAGGCGATCGAATTCTTCGCCCATGGCTCGAGCGAACCCGACGCCGCCCGCGAGAAGCTCAGGACTGCCAATTGGTACGGCAACGATGCGATGTGGGTCGTGCTCCCCGACCGCGGCGAGCTGGTTGGACGACTCGACGACAAGATTCCGCCCTATCGCCTAAAGCGAGGCCGGGTCCAGTACGAGGCTCGCCAACTGGACGCTACGAGAACGGTGCCGCGGCAGCCGATCGGTGTGGACGCATACGGAGACATTGGGTTCGCAGCCGGTGGGCCTGCGTTTCCAACGGTAGGTTGCTGGGAGGTGACCTATACGCTCGACGGCCACGACGCACTGTCGTTCGTGCTCCGAGTCCGCTGACTCCGCGGCTAGAAGCCGATGCCAGTCGGGGACTCAGCGCGCAGCATCAACGAGCGGCGGTCCTTCGTCGGCATCTCGATCACGATGAGAACCCCCTGCCAGTCACCATCACCGGGGACTTTCCAGGTGCTGAACGCGAGTGGCGCGTTCGCGCCACCGGCGACACGCGTCCAGCCCGCCGCTGCGAGCTGCTGCGCGAAGAACGACTCGAGCTCGGCGGCGGTCTTGGGCGTGGTCGCGAGGGCATCGGACTGCTGGCGTGGGCCACCGAAGCTCGATCCCGACGACTGCAGCAGCACACCGTCCGGCGCGCGAAGCGCCGGGAGGCGTTGCGTGGGCATGCCCGGCTGAGGACCGCCCTTCTGCGAGCACGGCGAGCCCATGAACTGCTGGGCGGCCGCGGGCTGCACCGGTTCGAAGTGGACCCGGACGTCGTTCGCGGCGTTCGGACGCGCGAACACCGTCAACGAGACGTACGGAAGTCCATCGCCCTTGCAGAACATGCTCCCTTTCGCCGGACCGACCGACCCCTGGAATCCTCCGGGCTGCACCTGCTGGGGGACGGGCGGCGGCGTGAGTCCCTTTTTCGCGAGCTCGCGCTCATAGAAGGATGTGACGTCGTCGGGGCTGCCCGGGACGTCGAGGACCGTATCGAATGAAGGGTTCGCGTTGGTTCGCTGCCGAAGCACGCTGCCGACAAGGTGCGAACCGGGCGGGATCGGGAGGTCGAAGCCCGCGTTGGGCGGCAGTGCACCCGGGTGCAGCGTCGCAGTCTGAGTCGATCCGTCGGGCTGCGGATAGGGCGGAGAGATCAGGCGCGCGGCGAGCTCCGCGAGATCGTCGTTCGACGCGGGAGCCGCTCCCTGCCCACCGCCGCGGATCTCGCCGACCTGTGATGCGAGCTCGACTGCGGTGAACGCAATCACCAGTGTGAGCGCGACGGCTGTAAGCCCGCCGAGCACCATGCGCACGAGCGCATCAAAACATGCTGTCCGTCCAACGCAAGCAACGTTCGTGTAACTGCTTCCCTGGGCGCCCTGGATACGAGCGGTCGGTCAAGCTATTGATTCAATGCACGCGCGCGTGTTTCTAGGCCAGAGGCTTCGTGCTCATCGCCTGAGTCCACCGATCGTGGTACTCGACGAGATCCCGCAGCTCCGGAAGCGTCTCATCCGGACCGGCACGTTCCACGAATCGCGTCGTCGCGTATTTCCACGTCCGATCGACGTGGCGCTGCAGGTCTTCGCGCGCGATCGCGCGAGCCGGAAACACTGGGAGCGCGTGCTGTCCCGCGCGCCATGGCTTCGGCGTCAGCCGGGCGCGAAATGAGCGCTGCGCACGGCACAGCAAAACGTATTTCGCGTCGGCGCCGAGCTCGGCCAGGAATGCGCGCGTCTCCTCACCCGCTGGATCGAACGTCCGGTTGGTGCAGAGGAACCGCCAACCGGCCCGAGTCCGGTAGGCGCGCATCGCGACCTCGGGGCGGCCAGCCAGAACACTCGAGAGACTCGCCGGCGGCGGCTCTGCGCGCGGTTCAGGCCCGAGGTCGTCCGTGTCGACGTCGGCGAACAAAGCGGCGGTCGCGTTCATCACGATCGAGCCGTAGGCGTTGACGGTGATGCGAGCCGACTCGCCGGCTGGACCGCGAAGAACATCGACGAGCGCTTCCGCGCGCCTGTTCGCGAGATAGGCGTAGCCGTCGAGCGCCCCGCTGCGTCCCGCGAGGAGATCCTCGAGTGCGCGCCGAGCCTGCTCCTCGGCGATCTGACGCGCGTCGGCGGCGGACATCGTAGAGATGCCGACGCCGGATCGGAAGACGCGCTTCCCGGTACGCGGATCGGTCGCCGGAATGGTGCGTATCTCGCGGAAGATCCGCTCTTCGCCCGCCGGAAGAAAACGTGGCGCATTCCCCGGAAGTGGTAGTCCCGGCTCGGGCGGCTCGTCGTCGCCACGCCGGAGCAACCGGCCTATGAATCCCATTAGCGGCGCGCCGTCTGTGGCACGTTGTTCATGATCGAGAGGGCGGTGCCGCTCTGGATGCGGTCCTTCTCCGCGGCGGTGAAGTCCATGCCTTCGATGGAGCTCACGGCTTTCTCGATCGATCCGAGCAGATGCGGGTAATCGCTCCCCATGGCCATGTGATCGGCGCCGACGATGTCGCGGAGCATGCGCAGGTTGTGCGGGGAGAACGTGACCGTGTCGTAGTAGAGCTTCTTCAGGTAGACGGACGGCGGCTGGTCGATGTTGACGCGGCACTCGGCGAAATCGCGCCAGCCCGAGTCCATCCGCTCCATGAGGTACGGGACTGCGCCCCCGGCGTGGCCGACGAGCCAGCGGATGTTCGGGAGCTGTTTGAACACGCCCGCGTAGCAGAGCTTCGCGATCGCGACCGTCGTGTCGAACGGAAACCCGACGATCGGTCCGAGCACGTACTCGGTGAACGCCTCCGCCGCGGCCGGGATCATCGGATGGACGAAGACGCAGACGCTTCGGCGATCTGCCTCCTCGAAGAATGGCCGATAGACCGGATCCGCGAGAGCGCGCCCGCGGATGTTCGATAGGACGACGACGCCCTGCATGCGCAGCTCGTCCAACGCGCGCTCGAGCTCGCGGAGCGCCGCGTCCGGGTCGTCCATGGGGATCGAGGCGAAGCCGAGGAACCGTCCGGCGTACTTCGCGGCGAGCTCGGCGTAGGCATCGTTGGCGAGCCGGGCGACCTCGGCCTGCGCCTTTCCGTCGACGAAATACACGTTCGGCGTCGAGAGGGAGAGGACCTCCGTGTCGATACCGACCCGGTCCATGTCCTCGAGGCGCTTCGCGACGTCGGTCATCGGCGCGGTCACACCAAAGAAGCGCGCGCCCTTGTATCGGATGATCCGCTGCCCCGTGGGGCTCGTCCCGAACGAGAAGTCGCCGCCGCTGCGCTCTATCCGCTCGAAGTACGCCGGCGGGTAGTAGTGGGTATGCAGATCGAACCGCATGGCGGGCAGTCTTGCAGACCGCGCCCGGCTACGGTGGCGAGGGAAAGGGTCGAGCCGGGAGGATCGTCGCCTGCACGAGGACGCCGTTATCGATCATGTTCGTCGCGCCGACGCTGACGCTCGCACCGATGCCGTCGCCGTCGTGGACGAGCACGAAGATCGTGCCGAGAGAAACGGGACCCGCGCTGGGCCCGGTGATGGGCGCCCCGGTCAGTCGCCATGCCACATGGGACTTTCCGTAGAAGCTCTCGAGCTCCGCACGAGATAACGTCGACGACCACTGCGCGGTCATCCCGCGCATCTCCGGCGGCAGAAATGGGAGCGGGCCGGTCGCCATCACGAGCTTCGAGCTCGGCGGGGTCGGAAAGTCGGACGGGAACTCCTTCGGCAGCGAGATGGTCCCGCCCGAAGACGGAACCCGAACATCACAGCCGCCGAGCGCCACGAGCGTGAGCACGAGGGCAGCCGTTCGCGCCCCTCGGACGAGGTCTCCGGCGATCATCAGTCCCACTTTCTACGCGCCCCTCGATTACTCTCTGTGTCGTGCCGGTACAAACAGACTCGCTCGCGAGCCGGATCCGTGACGTTCCCGACTTCCCCAAGCCGGGCATCCTCTTCAAGGACATTACGACGCTCCTCAAGGACGGCGACGCGTTCACGGCCGCGATCGACGGACTGCTCGCGAAGATCGGCGCGAAGAAGATCGACGCCGTCGTCGGCATGGAATCGCGGGGCTTTATCTTCGCGGCGCCGATCGCCTACAAGCTTGGCGTCGGGTTTGTGCCAGTGCGCAAGCTCGGCAAGCTGCCCGGCGACGTCGTCAGCGTCGAGTACGACCTGGAATACGGCTCGGCGACGCTCGAGATGCACAAGGACGCGATCAAACCGGGCGCTCGCGTCCTGATCGTCGACGATCTTCTCGCCACGGGGGGCACGGTGGCCGGGACCATCGAGCTCGTGAAGCAGCTCAAGGGCGAGATCGTCGGCCTCGCGTTCCTCATCGAGCTGGCCGCCCTCAAAGGCCGCGACAAGCTATCGGGCTATGACATCGCCACGCTCATCAAGTACTGAGGTAGCCAGTCGGGTCCATCGCGTACCCCTGATCGGCGCGACCGCGTACGTCATCCTCGAGGATGAGATCACGGTGATCGACGCAGGCCTGCGAGGCTCGCTGCCGCGCCTCCACGCGTGGATCACCTCAGTTGGGCGATCGCCGCAGGAGGTCCGCCGCTTTGTCATTACTCACGCGCATCCCGATCACATCGGCGGGGCCGCGGACGCGAACATCCTGCTCCACCCGGCCGACCGTGAACGCCCGCTCCGCTTCAACGCCGGTACGATCGCCCGTCGCTTGAGCCGGCTACCGGCGACGATCGACGTGGCCGACGGCGATGTCGTCCCCGTACTGGGCGGCCTTCGAGTCATCCACACGCCCGGCCATACCCCGGGCAGCGTGTGCCTCTACGCGGAGCGTGAGGGGATCGTGTTCGTCGGGGACGCGCTCTGGAGCGATGACGACGGTGCGCTCCACCCGCCGAACCCCTACTGGAGCGAAGATCTCCCCAGCGCGCGCCGGTCGCTCGACACGCTCGCCGGCCTACGCGTCGGCACCATCCTGCTCGCGCACCGCCCGCCGCTCGAGCGCGCGGAGCGCGCGCTGCGTGAGCTCGCGGAGCGTTGGCACTGAACGCCTATCGGGTCGTCGCGGATGCGCTCACCGGGTTGCGCCTGGTCGCCGGTGTCGCGCTCGCGGTGCGCCCGAGCGTCGGCCTGGTCGTCGTTGGGATAGCGACCGATTGGATCGACGGCACGATCGCGAGACTTGGCGACGCGGCGCCGTACGGTGGGCGGTTCGACCTGGAGGCCGACTCCGTTCTCACTCTCGGCGCGGCGATCGCGGCGACTCGCCGTGGAGGTGGGCGGTCGTTGCTCATCGCTCCCCTCCTCCGGTATGCCGTGGTCGCGGCCCGCGATCCACGGACGTATACCCCGCGGGAGCGTTTCTTTGACCGCGTAAGCGGAATCGCCCAGATGGCCGTCCTCGTCGGCGCCCTTGCGCCCTGGCCGCTGCGCCTGCTGTCACTCACCGCTCTCCCTGTGACCGCGGCCCGATGCGCCACGCTCGCCGCCTTGCTCACGACGGGCGCGGTACAATCGGGTCCTCGCAAGCGACCGGCGGAGGCCCGCTTTGGTCCAGACCCAGGGATAGGGGCCCCAGAGGTAATGGGGGCTCCAGCAAGGGAGGACCGATGACCGCGGCCCCGTCACTACCCGAGATCAAGATCGATGCGCACGCATCCGCCGACGAGGCACGCGCGTTCCTCGACCGCGATCGGCTGATGGCGGCGTATGCCCTCGCGGACATCGATCAGCCCGAGATCGAGGGCGCGCGCTGGTGGATCGCCCGCCGCGACGGCGAGATTGCGGCGGTCGTCATGGTCGTCGAGGGACTCCCTTTCCGTCCGTGCTTCGCGACCGGCGCGTCAGACGGTCTTGCGGCGCTCTTCCGCGAAGCGATCAAGGAGCCCCGCGTGCTCCTGGCGACGCCGCCGCGGTCCCGTGGCGCGATCGAAATGACCTATCGCTTTGAGCGCGTAGACCACATGCGGCGGATGAACGTGAACATCGGGCGGTTCCGGCCGCGCATCAATCAGCAGGTCGCGCGTCTCGGCGCGAATGACCTCGCCGCGGTCATCGACCTCTACGGACATGCGTCACGTACCTACTTCACGCCGGAGCGCATGCGCCGCGAGATCTACTTCGGCATCTTCCAGGGCGACGCGCTCGTCTCGGCGGCGGGTACCCACGTTCGTTCGACCAAGTCGGGGATCGCGGCGGTCGGTAACGTCCTCACGCGACTGGCCTTCCGCGGCCGGGGCATGGCGCGCTCCTGCACCTCGGCGGTCACCGAGACCGCCCTTGAGCAGCATCGCGACGTGGTCCTCAATGTGCGCGAGGACAACGCGGCCGCGATCGCGGTGTACGAACGCCTTGGCTTCCAGACGCACGGCCTGTTCATCGAGGGCCCCGCCGTACGGCGGCCGGGCTGGGAACGACTCTTCGGGTCGTTGAAGGAGAGGAAATAGATGGCGGTCGCGACGAAGGTCCCGAAGTACGACGTCACCGATCTCGACCTCGCGGATGCGGGTATGCGCCGGACCGAGTGGGCCGCACGCGAGATGCCCGTCCTCGGCCAGATCCGGACACGCGTCGCGAAGGAGCGCCCGTTCGCGGGCATCCGCATCGCCGCATGCCTCCACGTCACGACCGAGACCGCGAACCTCGCGCTCGCGCTGCGCGACGGCGGCGCCGAGGTGGCGCTCTGCGCGTCGAACCCGCTCTCGACGCAGGACGACGCCGCCGCGGCGCTCGTCGCGCGCGAAGGCATCTCGGTCTTCGCGCGGAAGGGCGAGGACCGCGACACCTATTACCGGCACATCAACGCGGTCCTTGAGACGAAGCCCCACATCACGATGGACGACGGCGCCGACGTCGTGACGCTCCTCCACACCGAGCGCCGCGAGCTTCTTGCCGGCGTCCGCGGCGGGACCGAGGAGACGACGACCGGGGTGATCCGCCTTCGTGCGATGGCCGAGGAAGGCGTCCTCAAGTATCCGATCGTCGCCGTCAACGAGGCGCAGACCAAGCACATGTTCGACAACCAGTACGGGACCGGCCAGTCGGCGATCGACGGGCTGCTCCGCGCGACGAACCTGCTCCTCGCGGGCAAGGCCGCGGTGGTGTGCGGCTACGGTTGGGTCGGTCGTGGCGTCGCGAGCCGTCTTCGGGGAATGGGGGCGATCGTCACGGTCTGCGAGGTCGATCCGCTTCGCGGGCTCGAGGCCGCGATGGACGGATTCCAGGTCGCCACGGTCGCCGAAGCCGCGAAGCGCGGCGACGTCTTCTTCACCGCCACCGGGAATCTCAACGTCATCGGCCGCAGCCACTTCGCCCTTTTGAAGGACGGCGCGATCCTCGCGAACGTCGGCCACTTCAACGACGAGATCGAGCTCGGCGCGCTCGCCGAGATGGCCAAGGGGCGGCGCGCGATACGACCGTTCGTCGAGGAGTTCCAGCTTCCGGGCAAGAAGGTATTCGTCCTCGCGGAGGGCCGTCTCCTGAACCACGCGGCCGCCGAAGCGAACCCGGCGGCGGTCATGGACATGAGCTTCGCAAACCAGGCGCTCTCGATCGAATATTTATTGAAGCATGGCAAGGATCTGGCGCCGCGGGTCTACCCTGTGCCGCGCGAGCTGGATGAGGAGATCGCGCGCCGCAAGCTCGCGGCTATGGGCATGAACATCGACACGATGTCCGCGGCCCAGGCCGAGTACGCGCGGTCCTGGAAGGCGGGAACGTGATGGCGGAGTCGTTCAAGTCGGCGGATCGCGTCCTCTTCACGAGCGAGTCGGTCACGGAGGGCCACCCCGACAAGCTCTGCGACCAGGTTTCGGACGCGATGCTCGACGAGTGCCTCCGCCAGGATCCCAACTCGCGCGTGGCGTGCGAGACCGCGACAACCACCGGCGTCATCCTCGTGGCCGGCGAGATCACCACGCACGCATACGTCGACGTTCCGCGCCTCGTGCGCAGCGTCGTGCAGGAGATCGGCTACACGAACGCCGACTATGGGTTCGACTACCGAACGTGCGGCGTGCTCACCGCGATCAAAGAGCAGTCGCCGGAGATCGCGCAGGGTGTCAACGAGTCGATCGAGGCCCGCGACGGCACGGATCCGATGGAGCTCGGCGCCGGGGATCAGGGAATGATGTTCGGCTTCGCCGTGCGCGAAACCGTCGAGCTCATGCCGCTCCCGATCACGCTTGCACATGCCGTCGCCCGGCAGCTGGCGAAAGCGCGCAGGGACGGGACCTTGCCGTACCTGCGGCCCGACGGAAAGACCCAGGTGACGGTCGAGTACGAGAAGGGCGTTCCCAAGCGCGTGCACACCGTCGTCGTCGCGGCGCAGCACGACCCGGGCATCGATTACCAGCGTCTCTGCAACGAGATCCGCGAGCAGGTCATACGGCCGGCCATCGTCGGACCGTGGCTCGACTCGAAGACGAAGTACCTGGTGAACGGGACCGGCGCGTTCACGATCGGCGGACCGATGGGCGACGCCGGCCTCACTGGACGCAAGATCATCGTCGACACGTACGGCGGCTACGCACGCCATGGGGGCGGCGCATTCAGCGGCAAGGATGCGACGAAGGTCGACCGGTCCGCCGCGTATGTCGCGCGATACGTCGCGAAGAATGTGGTCAGAGCCGGACTCGCCGATCGCTTCGAGCTTCAGCTCGCGTACGTGATCGGCGGCGCGCAGCCGATCTCTTTAAATGTTGAGACATTCGGTACTGGAACGGTCGCCGACGAAACGATTCGCAAGCTCATCGGCGAGCACGTCGACTTCCGGCCGGGCGCCATCATCGAGCGGTTCGGGCTTCGTCGTCCTATCTATCGGCAGACGGCCGCGTACGGCCACTTCGGCAGGCCGGAGCTGCCGTGGGAGAAGACCGACCTCGCCGATACGTTCGCGAAGGCCGCGGGGGCAAAGGCAGCGCTCG
>VBDV01000135.1 GCA_005882765.1 Chloroflexota bacterium
CGAAAAAGCTCCCTGCGCGCGCCTACCTCGCGGTCGTGGGTACGCGTTCGGTCGTCGGTGAGTGCGAGCTGGGCGCCGCGGAACGGCACACCGCCAAAGGATGGGCACTGCCTGTCATCAAGCCGCGCCGCTATCGCAAACCACGCCCGATCGCCGACTTCGGCCTTGCGAAGATCCCGCGCTCTTTCCGGTACGTCGAGCGGTGACCGGTCGGCGCGCCGCGCTGCGAGTGGCGCGGGAAGAGGCCTGAGCAGCGTCGGGGTCTTCTGAGCGAGCGGCCCCTAGACGGCGGCCCATCGCGATCCCACCGGGCCCGAGCG
>VBDV01000136.1 GCA_005882765.1 Chloroflexota bacterium
TGCCCATCACCGCCTCTTCACGGACGACGCGCACGAACGGCGGAGCCATCCGGATCAGCTGTTTGGCGCCTTCGCGACCTTCGAGCTGGCGGTCGCCACCGGGCAGCTCGATGGCAACGTCCTCGGCGCAGACCGCGGCAGCCTTGTCGGCGTCGTTGGACTCGAGCGCCGCCATGAACGTCTTCGCGGCCGATAGCGGATCCGCCACCAAGCGATTATTGAGGACGTGCGGCATGTAAGGGCACTCCTCCCATATGTCGCGACCTCCGCGCTCATCGCGGCGGGATCGATCGCGCTTGTCTTCACGACGGTTGACACCGGTGGCCACTCGCCTGAATTGGGCGCGGGCGCGGCGGTTCCACTCTCCTCGGACGGACGGCTCGCCTACTGGCGGCAAAGCCCGTCTGGCGAGTTCGTGCTCTGGGCATCCAATCTCGACGGATCGGCGGCACGCTCGCTGGCGACGGTCGCCGCGAATACCTCACGCCCGTTCGCGACGCGCTGGACCGGCGATGGAAGAGCCGTGGCGTACGCGACCGATGACAGCATCGGTGTCATCAACCTCGACGGCACACGCATCGATATCCCTGGACTAGCGCAGATGCGCACTGCCGGATTCCGCCTCATCGATCAGCGCTGGTCTCCTTCGGGAAAGCGCGTTGCCGCGACGCTGCAGCGATCCACGGACGGCAAAACCGACCTGTGGGTAGGGTCACTCGATCGCCGCGAGCTTGTGGCGGCCGGGGTATTCGGGAACGCGTTCTTCGGGGACTGGCTGAGCGACGAGGAGGTACTCGTGGAGTCGGACACAGGCGTGCTGGGTGCGCTGCGGCAGCCTGGTCAACCGATCCGCAGGCTCGTGGACACGGCCGCCGCGTCACCGTTCTTCGACGGGAGCCGCGTCTTCTTCCTCGCGGGCTCGGTGGGCCCGACCATCACCGCGAGCGGTATCTTCGTGACGAACCCGACGGTCTTGAGCGTCCGCCCCGACGGGCAGGATGTGCGGTCCGAACGAGGGCTCGAGGTCCTCGGAAGTCTCCGGCTCGACGGGATATGGCCCGACACGCGCTTCCTCATGCATATCGGAACGGATCAAACCCAGTTCCTCATCGGCCCCCGTCCCACGAGGCTCGCCCCATCGAGCCTCCTCCGGCGTGCGGTCGTCGGCGCGGACCGTCGCTTGGCGATCGGTTTCGGCGGGTCGCGCGTCGTGCGGATCGATCTGACGCGCGGCTTCAGTCCCGCTGAGAGCGCCTTCGTCGTGCTGCTCGATAGCGTGATCAGCCCCGATGCCTGGGTCCGCCGCACCCCAGTCCCCTAGAGCGCGCTCCCGCGATACTGACCTCCGTGCAAGTCGGTGCCGTGTTCCCTCAGCTCGAGATCGGCACCGACCCGGACGTCATCGCCACGTACGCGCGGACCGTCGAGGAGCTTGGCTACGACCACCTGGTGATCTTCGACCATGTCCTCGGCGCCGACTCCAATAGGCCGGGAGGCTGGAGCGGTGCGTACGACCACCGCTCGATGTTCCACGAGCCCTTCGTGCTCTACGGGTACCTCGCCTCACTAACCACGCGATTGAACCTCGCCACCGCGATCATCGTCCTACCGCAGCGGCAGACCGCGTTGGTCGCCAAACAAGCGGCGGAGCTCGACATCCTCTCCCGCGGTCGATTGATACTCGGCGTCGGGATCGGCTGGAATCAGGTCGAGTACGAAGCCCTCGGGATGGACTTCACGAATCGCGGTAGGCGGGTCGAAGAACAGGTCGCGGTGCTGCGCCTTCTATGGACCGAAGAGGTCGTGGACTTCAAGGGCCGATGGCATCGCGTCGATCGCGCGGGCCTAAATCCGCTTCCCGTGCAGCGACCCATTCCGGTCTGGATGGGCGGAGGATGGGATCGCCAAACGCGGACAGTCGTCGAGCCCGTCCTGCGGCGTATCGCTCGGATCGCTGATGGCTGGTTTACGCACCTACCCGCGAACGAGGACGGCCGCGCCGGGATGGCCGCCTTCCGTCGCCTGGTGGAGGAGGAAGGGCGTGATCCCGCCAAGCTTCCCGTCGAAGGGCGACTGCCGGCGGCACGGAGCGGCGTCGAAGACTGGAAAAGGGGCGTGGAGATCTTCCGGGAGATCGGTATGGCCGGCGTCGAGCTGAACACGATGGGCGCGGGCTACCACTCCATCGACGAGCATCTCGACGCGCTCAGGCGCTTCCGAGCGCTGATCTGACGAAAATGCCGGACGTGAGGCACATGGACGTCGAGCACCGACCGCACACCGGACCTGCCGCGCCCGATCCCGGGACGATCGAGGCTGCGGTGCAGCGCGAGGCTCATGACGCATACAGCTGGTCGAACGCGCCGGGTGACACCTACGCCGAGCACGAGCACACCTACCGAAAGCTCTTGTACTGCGTCCGCGGCTCGATCGATTTCGTGGTCGCGAGCGGCCGACGATTCGCGATGAAGCCAGGCGACCGTCTCGTCCTACCGCCGCGAATACGCCACTCGGCCGTCGTCGGTCCCGATGGCTGCACCTGCGTCGAGGGAAAGCTTCCGCCCTAGACTCATCAGGCTTCCATGCGACCGCTGGCATCACGCATGTCGCGCCTCGGGACGGAGACGGCATTCGAGGTCCTCGCCAAAGCGCGGGCGCTCGAGGCGAAAGGCCGCGACATCGTTCACCTTGAGATCGGTGAGCCGGATTTCGATACGCCGCCGGCGATCGTCGCGGCGGGTGTCGCCGCGCTTGAGCGAGGAGAGACGCACTACACCCCGTCCGCAGGTATGGTCGAGCTGCGCGAGGCGATCGCGCGGTATCTGAGTGAGCGGCGCGGGGTGCACGCGGATCCGGATCAGGTGATCGTCACCCCGGGCGCGAAACCGATCATGTTCTATGCGCTGCTCGCGCTTCTTGATCAGGGCGACGAGGCGATCTACCCCGACCCGGGCTTCCCGATCTACTCGTCGATGATCAATTTCGCAGGGGCACGCGGTGTCCCGCTCGCGCTCCGCGAAGAAAACGACTTCCAGCCGGATCTCGACGAGCTTCGCCGGCTCGTCAGCCCCCGGACGAAGGTGCTTGTCCTCAACAGCCCAAACAACCCGACCGGTGGGGTGCTCTCACGAGCCGCAATCCGGGAGATCGCGGCGCTCGCGCGCGAGCGCGATCTCTGGGTCCTCGCCGACGAGATCTATGGCGAGCTCGTCTACGACGGAGAGCACCATTCGATCGCGGTCGAAGACGGAATGGCCGAGCGCACGATCCTCCTCGACGGATTCAGCAAGACGTTCGCGATGACCGGTTGGCGACTCGGCTATGGCGTTTTCCCACGCGCGCTCGTCGAGCCGGTCGCGAAGCTCGTCACAAACTCGGTGTCGTGCACCGCCACGTTCGTGCAACGTGCCGGAACGGCAGCTCTCTCTTCGCGCCCGCCAGAGGTCGACCGGATGATCGCTGAGTTTCGCCGTAGGCGCGACGCGGTCGTGAAGGGACTCAATGCCGTCCCTGGGATCACGTGCCGCGTCCCGCACGGCGCGTTCTATGTATTTCCGAACGTGCGCGGACTGGGGCTCCGCTCGAGCACCGAAGTGGCAGACCGTCTCCTGACGGAGGCCGGCGTCGCGACGCTCACGGGCACCTGCTTCGGCGGGGCTGGCGAGGGGTACCTGCGGCTCTCGTATGCCAATTCGTTGGCGAATCTCGACAAAGCTGTTTCACGGATCGCGGAATGGTCCTCGCGCCTCGCTCCTCTATCTACCGCTCGTTAACTTTCCTCCCTCACGTTGCCGACCCATCGGGCAATCGTGGTTGTCCCGTTACTCCGAGGTGACACCCATGGTTTGAGCCGTGCTCCCGTATCTGCCTCGTTTGCGAGGCGCCCGGACAACCGGGCCGGATAGAAACGGGAGGCTGAAGATGCGACCAATCAAGCTCGTTCTCATCTCAGCGTTCGCAATCATGGTTGTCTTCGCGCGCGTTGAGATGGCGAACGCGTACTACCAGCAGCTCGACGCAAGCCAACAGGTCGACTCGGGTGGAAAGAACAGCCCCAAGGACAAGAGCAACAACAAAGCGAAGGCGGACGCCGCCGCTAAGGCGAAGGCCGATGCCGACGCGAAAGCGAGGGCCGACGCAGCGGCCAAGGCGAAGGCTGATGCGGACGCGAAGGCAAAAGCGGATGCAGCGGCAAAGGCCAAAGCAAACGCCGACACGAACGCAAACGCCGCAGCGAAGGCAAGGGCTGACGCGGACGCAAAGGCGAAGGCTGACGCGGATGCGAAGGCGAAGGCCGATGCTGACGCAAAGGCCGAGGCGAAGGCTGACGCAGACGCGAAGGCAAAGGCCGACGCGGACGCGAAAGAGAAGGCCAAGATCGAAGCCAAGGCCAATGAAGACGCGAGCTTTGAAGTATCGAACGGCGCGCACGTCTCGCATGGCGGCGGCAACAGCTCGCAGTCGGGCCCGGACATGAACACGACTCAGGGTTCGAAAACCAAGAACGGCGGGACCAACGGCGGGAGCAAGGGCACAGGGTCCAAGAGCAAGGCTCCCGGTGGCTCGAAGGACACCGGCACGAACTCGTCGAGCAAGGCCGCTGCGAGCAACACGCAGAACACCAAGGGCACTGGCTCGCAGAGCGCGCAGCGGGGCTCAGTGGACACCGGTACGAACTCAGCGAGCAAGAACGCGAGCAACACCAACAGCCAAGGCGCGGGTTCCAACACTGGCGCCGCCGGCTCGAACACCGGCGCCTCGGGCACCGGATCGCAAAGCGTCTCGACGGGCGGGTCCATCCACGAGGGCGACATCGGCGCGATCACGACCGCCCTCACGACGGCGCTCACCGCTGGCGGGAACGCCACAACCCAGATCACGACTTCGCTCACTGCGGCTCAGAGCCTGCTGACGAACTGCGGGACTCTGATGTCGGGTCAGATCACTGCTCTGACAATGGCGATCAGTGCGGGGACGACCGCCCAGGGCAACCTGGCGACCTCGCTGACCGCGGCTCAGACGGCTCTTACGAACCTCAACGCCGCTGTTACCTCTGGCGACACCGCCAGCATTGCCACAGCGGAGGCCGCGGCGGCAAAAGCGACGCTCAACCTGAACGCGAGCGTCGGAGCCGAAGCGCAGGCCAACACAGCGCTAACGAACGCGACCATCGTGTGCGCCGCCGGGGCCCCCACTGGGACCGGCACGACCACGACGGGTACGACCGAGACATCGGCGAACGGCGTCGTCGCTTCGGTGCAGACCGCGCCCACGACCGGCGCAAACACGGTGGGCACAGCATCGGCCGCGACAGGCGCATCCGGCGCCAACACCGCGGTGGCGGGAGTTCAAACCGCACCGCAAACGGGAACGCAACGCGGTTCCGCGGTCGCTGGCGTTTCGAACCTTCCGTCCACGAACACGGGTGACACGAGTGGGCTTCTCGGCCTGGGCTCGGCGCTCATGGCTCTCGGAGCCTCGTTCCTTCTTCGCCTGCCGACCAAGCGCAAGTAGGCAAAAACGCACGCACCACAGCAGGAGGGCTCCCGCGCGCGGGAGCCCTCTTTTCGTCCCGGGCACAGCGCGTGCACCCGTCGGTCGGTCGGAGAGTGAGCGAGTGGCACAAGTAGCCGCCCCACCCAGGCAGAGCTGGGACCTCGGGATCGGGCACGAGATCGACCGATCCCTGGTCGTCATCGGCAGTCTCGGCGGTGGCTCGCGTTACGAAGTATTCCGCGCGTGGGATCGCGAGCTCTTTTGTCAGGTCGCGGTCAAAGTCATGCGGCCGCACCGCGTCCAAGAGGATCGCGTGATGGACGGATTCGAGCGCGAAATCTCGATCGCCTCACGACTCCAGCACCCCAACCTCGTGCGGCTTCTCAGATGGAGCGCCGCCTCGCCCCGCCCGTACATGGTGCTCGAGTACGTCACCGCGCAGACGGTTGCGGGTCACCTCGAGAGCATCGGCGAAGTCAGCATCCCCGAAGCGTGTCTTCTGGGAATCCGGATGCTGTCGGCACTCCACTACATGCATTCAAAGCACGTCCTGCACCTGGATGTGAAACCCGACAACGTCACCATGGGAGACCCACCGCGTCTCCTCGATTTCTCCCTCGCTCAGGCATTCTCCGGCCCCGTAAAGCTGAGGCACACGATGGGGACGGCCGCCTACATGCCGCCAGAGCAGTTCATGCACGGTGAAGTCACGCCACAGAGTGACCTCTTCGGTATGGGCGCGACCCTTTACGAAGCCTTGAGCGGTATGCGCCCGTTCTCCGAGGGTGATGAGACCGCGATCGACAAGGCAACGGCCTTTCCACAGCTCGTCGAGGATCCTCAGCCGCTGCGCGAGATCATCGATCTCCCGCCACTGCTCGAACGTGTCGTCATGACGTGCCTCGCGCGCGATCCGGCCAGGCGGCCGGCATCGGCCCTCGAAACCGCCATGGCGATCCAAACAGTTCTGGAGTCTCTTGGGACCGAGGAGCTCTACGCGTGGCCGAAAGGGCTCAAAGTCCGCAAGTAACGATTCCTACGCGTGACGTTCGCGGAAGTGTGACGGAGAGCCCCTAACAAAACTGCTGTCACCGCATCCCTACATCCTCGTTAGCGGAACGCTGCCCCTTCGTGGGCCGCTCGTTACCGATCGGACCTCTGCCTGGAAAACCCCGTGCTCGGTTGCTATGCCGTTGAGCGGGCCTCGGTCCCGCTATCTAAATGGAGGAGGCCTTTCATGCGGAGATCAACTGGCGTGGTGGGACTCATCGCGGCGCTAGCGCTCCTATTCCTCGCCGTGAGTCCGGCGTATGCCGACCCACCCGGGAACAACGGCGATGTGAAGATCCACGAGGGCGCGGGCGAAAGCAACCCCATGGAGGCGAACGACCCGCACGTCTGCACGTTCCACATCCACGGATTCAACTTCGATGGCTCCGCGAGCGGCACCTGGCGAATCGAAGGCTGGCCGCCGACCGGCGGGGGCACCTACAACGGCACGTGGGGCCCTGCCGACGCGAGCGGCAACTGGCGCGAGCCGAAGGCGGGAGCCATGACGCTTCCGGCTGGCCACTACAAGCTCTTCGTCTGGCAGAAGCTGCCGAATGACCCGCCAGGCGGACCGAAACAAAAGGTCTTCTGGGTGGATTGCGGCGCTCAAGCTGGGAATGGCTCCGGCCAAGCCGAGAAGGTGCGGAGCGAGCTGCAAGCCGCGATCAACAACGCGGTCACCGTGAAAGGTGAGCTCGCTACCGAGATGGGCGTCACGGCCCAGATCCTCGCGACCGCTAACCTCACTCCCGCGCAAAGGGCGGCCATCGAGGCCGCGCTGGCCGCCGCGACGGTGGCTCAGAACGCTCTCACTGCGGCGATCACCGCTGCGAACAGCACGCTCACGCAGCTAGTCACAGCGATCAACTCTGGAAGCCAGATCAACGCGGCGATAAATGCCGCGGTCCAAGCGATCGCGAACCTGAATCTGACAGCCGGGACGGCGGCGTCTGCGAACGCCAGCCTCGCGGGCGCGATCACCGCTAACACCTCGCCTGCGGCGCAGGCACAAGCTCAGCTCGCCAACGCCATCTCGACGGCGAATGGCGTTGGCACCACGCTGGCGGGAACGATCGCCACCGCCCAAGGACTGAATGCTTCCGGTCAGCTGAACGCGGCGGGGCAGGCGGCCCTGGTGGCCGCTCTGGCCGCTCAGACTACCCTCGCAAATATGCTGACAGCGGCTGAGAACGCTCTCACGCAGCTCACCGCGGCGATCAACTCGAACGTGGGCGTGGCTGCGGCCGTCGCCGCGGCCGCAACGGCTCAGTCGAATCTGGGCGCGGCCGTAAGCGGCGCAGTGACGGCGAACGCGAACCTAAATGCTGGGATCAGCGCAAGCAGCCCGACGACCACGACCACCACGGGCACGACCTCGACCGGCACGACAACGACCGCCGGTTCGACGAACACCGAAAGCGTCACGACGGCGGGCATGACCGGTAGCTCCGTGGTTGCCGGATTCGAGACGAGTCCGCAGATCTCGGCGGGTTCGCAGGGTGCCGCGACCCGAACACAGGGCCAAAGCCAGGCTGTCGCGGGAATACAGAACCTGCCATCCACGAGCACTTCGCAAGGCACGAATCCTCTCGCGCTCCTGGGCGCCATCCTGATGGCCGTCGGCGGAGCTTTCCTCCGCCGTCCGAAGGAGCAGCCGGCCGGGTAAGGCAATGCGACGCGTTCATGCGAACGGAGGGAGTCCCGCCAGGGGCTCCCTCCCCTCTTTTTGTCGACTTTGCGACCTTCGCTCACGTCATCGAGGTACCGCCCTCGATACTTGTCGGTGAGAGGGGGCCACCTCTGGTCTCAGAAACGCCGAACCCGACGCAGCATCAGGAGCGCCGCCTCGTGACGGTCCTCTTCGCCGACTTCGTCGGATTCACCTCGCTCGCGGAGGATCTGGATCCGGAAGAGCTCCAGATGCTCGTTTCGGGCATCTTCGAAGACCTCGCCGAGGAAGCGCTGCGGTACGACGGGACGATCGAGAAGTTCA
>VBDV01000194.1 GCA_005882765.1 Chloroflexota bacterium
CCGCCGCAGACAAGGCGCACACGCGGTTCATCGTGTCGAGCGACCCGGACGAACACATCGCGAAGATCAAGCCGTACCTCGACTGGGGCTTCAATCACCTCGTCTTCCACTTCCCCGGGCAGGATCAGGAGCGCGCCATGCGCCTCTACGCGAAGGAGGTCCTGCCACGGCTCCGGCGATGACCGAGAAGCTGAGCGTGCGGTCGCGCGAGCTTCTGACGCTGGAGCGCGTCGCGCGACTCGCGACCGCGGACCAGTACGCGCGACCGCACATCGTCCCGATCGTGTTCGTGTACGAGGACCCATTCGTGTTCACGCCGATCGATGCCAAGCGCAAGTCGGTCGAAGACTGGCGCGACCTGCGGCGCATCAGGAATATCGAGACGAATGGGCGCGCGAGCATCCTCGCCGACGTTTACGAGGAGAACTGGTCGAAGTGCGCGTGGGTCCGCATCGATGGCGTCGCGGACATCCTGACGAAAGGCGACGACCACCGGCACGCGCTCAATCTCCTGGCCGGCAAATACAAGCAGTACGAGGGCATGCCGCTGCGCGACGCGCCGGTTATCCGCGTGCGGATCGAACACGTTTCCCAATGGCACGGCTAAGCACAAGCTCGCCTTAGAAAACAGCGACCGGAGCGACATCCCTCCGCCAGAGGCGCGAGGCATCCTCTCGGCGTGGCCACAAAGCGCTGGCGAACCACCATCGATAAGCAGGGCTACGACATCGAGGTCCGCAATTCGCCGTGGACCGGCCGCGTTCGCGTGTTCGTTAACGGGAGCGAGGTGACTCGCGGCGGTTCGCGCGAGGTCGCCCAGCGAATCATCTTTCCGCTTGGCGGTCGCGCCGCCACGCTCGCATGGATGAACTACGGCAGAGGCGCTACCCAGTACGACGTGGTGGTGGAAGGTCGGTCCATTTCCACCGGAAGTCAGGCGCGGCCACCGAAGAATCCGTACGAGTCGCTCGCGATGTCGTGGCTTCTCTTCATCGGCGTCGCCGCAATCCTCGGCGGTGTGATGTGGTTTGGGGCGCTTCCCGAGATCCGGCTCGCGCTCGAAGGGCGCGAGACGGCTGCTAGGGTCGTCGGTGGGCACGTGTCGTCAGGCAGGAGCACTAACTATTACCTTCGCTATGTGTTCGTTGCCGCGGACGGAGACACCAAGACCGCAGAAGGCCACGTTTCATATGAAACCTATCGTTCAACGCGCAGCGGCGACGTCATAAGCGTCGTCTACGTGCCGTCAGAGCCAGATATCCAGAGACCCGTTTCCTACGACGAACGCCCCGCGCTGATCGGGCTCGTCGCCATGTTCGGCGTGGGGCTCCCGTACACGATCGCAATGGTGTGGCGCGCGCAACGGACGCGAGCGATCACCGCCGCGCTCGTGGATCGCGCGATCCGTACGAGCGCCACTGTCGACAAGGTCTCCAAGGAGTTCCTCGGCCAGGGGACAAGACGCATCTCTTATCGGTACGAGGACGCGGAGGGCCGATCCCGCAGGGGCCGGAGCCCGAGGCTCTATGCCGAGGAAGCGGCGGCGTACGCGCCCGGCTCGAACGCGACCATCGCGTATGACCCGAACAACGGAGCCAACAGCATGTGGCTGGGCGCGGCCGATCCGAACGCGACTGTGTGGGTTACCGGCGCGAAGTAGCGGACGGCGGGCGAATTTGCCCGCCTACACTTTCGTCTCTCCCATGGACTTCGGCTTCACGCTCAAACCGGACCACTCGCTCGAACGAGTCGCGTCGCTCACGCGGCTCGCCGAGTCCGCGGGGTTCACCTATGGCTGGCTCTTCGACAGCCACGTGCTCTGGAAGGAGCCGTACGTTCTGCTTACGCTCATGGCACAGAACACCAAGCGGATGCGCCTCGGGACGTGCGTGACGAACCCCGCGACGCGCGAACCGACCGTGACCGCGAGCGTGCTCGCGGTCTTGCAGGAGCTCTCGGGCGGGCGGATGGACCTCGGCATCGGCCGCGGGGACTCTGCGCGCCGCGTCCTCGGAAAGAAGCCCACGGACCTCGCGATGCTCGAAGAAGCCACCCAGGTCATCCGCGACCTCTGCGAAGGACGCGAGGTGACCTACGAAGGGACGACGCTGCGATTCGACTGGACCGGCAAGCAGCGCCTTCCCGTCTGGATCGCCGGATACGGGCCGAAGGCGCTCGAGCTCACCGGCCGCGTCGCGGACGGCGCGATCATCCAGCTCGCGGATCCGAGCCTTGTCGGCTGGTGCATCGGTCTCCTGCGCGACGGCGCGCGAAAGGCCGGACGCGACGCGAGCGCGGTCGCGGTCATGGTCGCCGCACCTGCCCATATCGGACCGCGGGACAAGGTGCGTGACCGCGTCCGCTGGTTCCCCGCGCTGGTGTCGAACCACGTCGTCGATCTCGTGAAGCGCTACGGCGAGAAGGGCCTCCCGGCCGATCTCACCGCGTACGTGCGAAACCGTCCCGGGTACGACTACCAGCATCACGCCGAGTCGGGTTCGTCGAACGCGGCGTTCGTCGATGACGAGTCCGTCGACCGCTTCTGCGTGACCGGCGAGGTCGACGAGCACATCGAGAAGCTCCGCCAGCTTGCCGCGATCGGGGTTCGTCAGTTCAACATCTATCTCATGAGCGGCGAGGAGGAACGCATCCTCGAGCTCTACGGCGAGCGCATCATTCCGGCGCTCTCCCGAGCCACCGCGACGGCCTAGGCTCGCGCGGCCTGCTTCTTCGCGTGGAAGCGGCGCGCTTTCGCGCGGTTTCCGCAGTCGCTCATGTCGCACCACCGGCGCGAGTGGTTCTTGCTGCGGTCGAGGAAGACCCACTCGCAGGTGGCCGAGGCACACTCTTTTACGCGATCCCTCTCGCCGGACGTAAGCAGATCGACCGCGGACCGCGCGACCTCCCAGAGCGGGCGCTCGAGCTCGTCACCATCCGACGCAAAGGACCAGCCGAAGCCGTCGCGGTCGTAGACGAGGCGCGACCTTGCCGCGCCCGACGCCGCGGCGTCGCCGATCAATTCCAGATCTTCGTCGCCCGGGACCTCCCCTGAGGCGAGCGCCGAAAAAACACCCCAGATCGACTCACGCAACGAGATCCCAAGCTCGTAGACAGCCGCCGCGCGCGCTGGTTCCCGCTCGGCGCGGTGCACCAATCGTTTTGCGGTCGACGCGTCCAGCCCGCCCGCCAGCCCCGCGAACCGAACGATGTCGCCGTAACTCCGCAAGTGATCGTGAGTCGGGCTCACATGCGTGCCGCCGACGGTGTTCGCGAAATCGAGAGCCAGAGCACCCCCAGAAAGCTCGATGTCGTGGTCGGGGGCTGCCGGAATGTTGCGCATCTAACTGACTAAACCGCCTATCGCTTATTGACCGGTTAGAGCATAGCGCCTAGCGTCGGCGACGTCCAACCGGACTAACCGGTGTCCATCCAAGTGATGGTCAAAAGGAGACGGCGGTGGAGATATTCATCCTCGTCCTGGCACTCGTGGCGCTCGATATCGCGGCTCAGCTCTACGCGGTAGATAGCCGCCCGCCTGAGCCCGAGCGAGGACGCTCCTAGATCTTGCCTGTCGCGGCGTAGCGGTCGGCGATCTCGAGCACCTCGTCGATGGCGCGAACGCCGATCGCGAGCTCTTCGTCGGTCGCAGGCAGGGGCGGAGCGACAAAGAGCATGTTCCAGCGGCAGAAGACGTAGACGTCGCGCTCGAGTAACGCGGCCTTGAGCGCGTTCGCAAGGGGACTCTTCGGACCGTTCCAGCGCTCCAGCATCTCTTTCGACTTCCGGTCTTTGACGAGCTCGATCGCAGCGAAGAGTCCGCGGCCGCGGACGTCGCCGACGGACGGATGGCGGTCTCCCACGCGGCGGAGCTCCGAGAGGAGCTTGTCCCCCATCCGGGCGGAGCGATCGATGAGCCCGTCCTCGCGGTAGGCCTCGATCGACGCGACGCCGGCCGCGCACGCGAGCGGATGCCCGCTGTACGTCGAGCCGACCCAGAGCACGTTGTCGTCGAAGTGGCGGGCGATCCTCTCGCTGACGATCGCGCCGCCGAGCGGGACG
>VBDV01000137.1 GCA_005882765.1 Chloroflexota bacterium
CTCGTGGGCAGCGGTCTCACGGATCGTTTCGCGTGGGCGGTCGATCTTGCGGAGGCGGAGCGCGATCCGCAGAAGCGCAATGACGCCATCCAATCGCGCCTCGTCGGCTGGAGCGAGCTTGCGCGGGATGCCGCTGTCGCCACGCACGGCGCGGAGCACGCGCTGCGGCCCGATCGAGCGCTCGAATCGGCCACTCTCGCGAAGGCCGTGGGCCAGCGCGAGCTCGTGGACCTCGCGCTCTCGCTGGATCGTTGGAGGCGCGACGTCGTCGAGTCCAACGTGAACGCGCGCATGCTGCTCGAGCTGCTGGCGCTGCGTCTGCCCTACGCCGCGGCGTTCGCCGGAGCCGCCGCATGATCACGCCCCGCACGGTGATCGGCGCGCGCTTCATGAAAGCCGGCCGCATGTATTTCTTCGAGACCCGCGGCGTCGAGGACGTCGACCTGAACGATTTCGTGATCGTGCGCACGGAGCTCGGTGAGGACGCCGCCCGGGTGGCGATCCTGCCGACCGACTCGCCGCTCGTGATGGTCGACCCGCCGCTCGGGAACGTCGTCCGCAAGGCCACCGGCGCCGACCTCTTCGCGATGAACAAGCACAAGCGAATGGAAGAGGACGCGACGCGAGCGGCCGCCGAGATGGTCCGCGCGCGCAATCTGCCGGTGAAGATACTCGGGGCCGATTGGCAGTTCGACGGGTCGAGCATTGTGTTCTTCTTCTCGAGCGACGAGCGCCCCGACCTCAGCGAGCTGAACTCGGCTCTCGCCGCGCACTTCGGCACGCGCATCGAGTTCCGGAGGATGGGCGCCCGCGACGAGACGAAGGTGATGACCGGCGTGGGCACCTGCGGTCGCGAGCTCTGCTGCTCGTCGTGGCTCGACAAGTTCTCGAACATCTCGATACGCATGGCCAAAGAGCAGGACCTGCCGCTGAACCAATCGAAGCTCACCGGCGTCTGCGGCCGGCTCAAGTGCTGCCTCATCTACGAGCTCGAGACCTATCAAGAGGTGAAGGGCAAGCTGCCCAAGCTCGGCGACACATTCCATATCCCCTCGTGCGTGAGTGGGTCCTGCGGAACGTCGGGATGCGCAACGACGCAGGGAGTGAACGTGGTGAAGGAATCGATCGTCGTTGGGATGGTCGACGGGACGCGCAAGGAGCTCACCGCAGCGGAGCTCGGCGTCACGTTCACCGCGATTCCCGCGCACACCAAAGGCGTCGGGAGCTACGGAAGCGACGAGGTGCCACGGCAGGAACGGCCGACACCCATCTCCGAGAGCGGGGCAGGACAACGCAAGCGACGCCGGCGCCGCGGCAAACGCCGCGGGCAGAGGCCGCCCGGACCCTAGAGCGCTCGCATCCGATTGTTAGCCCACGCTTCGACGGTGCCCTCGGCCGCGGGCTTCTGCTCATCCGCGCTGCCTTGAGCATCCACGGCTTCGCCTTTCGTACCGTCGCCCGTGACCTTGGCTTTCATCCCTTTGCGCTCCTCCCCACATACAGATCGCGCGTGAGCTGAGCGTGACCGACGTGCTCCGCGGTGTGCGAGATGCTGTGAACAAGTCGGTCGCGCGCGGTGGCGCGCGTTCCGGGCCACGTGCGAAACGGGGGATCGCGCTCTTCATCGAGCCGGCCTTCGAGCCCCACCAGTGCCTCATCGATCCGGCGCCGTACTTCGGTCGCGCGCGCGACCAGGTGTGCCGACCCGCCTTTCGAAGTGAACTCCGCGTCGCGATTGCGCACCACAGTCTTTGCAGCGGCTTCTCCGACGACGTGCTGCTCCGCCGATCCGAGCGCGTGAGTAACGAGGACGAGCAGCGAGTTCGCGCCCGGGGCCGGCGGCTTCCAGTTGACGGCCTCGTCGTTGAGATCGGCGATCGTCTCGAGCAGGCGGTCGAACTCGTAGTTGAAGCGGATCCGGAAAGACTCGATCTCGAGCGAGCTCATCAGCGCACGCGGCTCACGACGAAGTCGGCGGCATTGCGCAACGCGTCGCGCTCGGGACGATCGGGAAGGCGGTCGAGAGCCTGAAGAGCCGCGTCGTGGAAGCCGAGCGCGCGCTGACGTGCCCGCTCGGGACCGCTCGACCCGCGTATCTCGGTGAGGAGCGCGCGCATGTCGTCATCGCTTTTCGCCGGTGCGAGGATCCGCCGCTCGAGCCCGGCGCCGCTGCCGTCGCGCTCCGCGACCGCGTAGATCATCGGCAGTGTGGGCATGCCTTCGAGCAGGTCGCGGCCGACCGTCTTACCGAAGTCCTCTTCGTCGCCCACCAGGTCGAGCACGTCGTCGGTGATCTGGAACGCCATGCCGAGGTTCGTCCCGAACGCGCCGAGGGCCGCGACGTGGTCGGGCTCGGCGTCGGCGAGGAGGGCCGCCCCCTGGCTACACGCCGCATAGAGCGATGCCGTCTTCAGCTCGATGCGGTCGAGATAGGCGGCCTCGCTCGGGAGCGATCGGGTCGCGGTGATCTCGCCGAGCTCGCCGTCGCAGAGCGCGAACACGGTTTGCGCCACGATGGCGATCACCTCCGGTTTCGGGAGAACCGCGGCGAGCGCGTAGGCCTTCGCGAAGAGGTAGTCGCCCACGATGAGGGCAACGTCGTCGTTCCATCTCGCGTTCACGGTCTGCACGTTGCGGCGCAGCTCGGCCCGGTCGACCACGTCGTCATGCACGAGCGAGGCGGTATGCACGAGCTCGAGCGACTCGGCGAGGTTCAAAACGACCTCGCGGTCCTGGCCGGGGCCGAATCGCGACGAGAGGAACACGAGCGTCGGCCGGAGAAGCTTGCCGGGCGTCGTGAAGAGATGCGCGACCGCGTCGCGGAAGACCGGGTGCGCGCCGCGCCCGACTTCGAGGAGGCGCCGCTCGAGCTCGCGCAGCTCGCCCTCCACGGGCGCGTAAAAAGAAGTGTTGGTGACCGCCCTCACGCGGCCGAGTCTACGGACGAATTCCGGTTTTGCTTAAGGCTTGCGCGTGCGCCCCGGAGGCGGGGTCGGCTGAGGCTGAGGCGGCTGGGTCGCTCCCGGCGGGCCGCTCGATCCGGGCGAAGGCGACGGGGCCTCGCTTGGTTTCGGCGCGAACCCGCAGATCCGCCAACTGAATCGCCCGTTGTAGCTGTAGGCGCCGGAGACCGCGCCTGCCGCCCATCGGTTGTAGTCGGCCTGCCAGTCGAGGAAAGGCGCCCGAAGGTTGATCCCGCACGAGGTGTAGAAGTTACGGTCGTCCGTCGTCGGCTCTGTGCCCTGAACGTAGTGCTCGGTGAAGCGGAAGGTGGAGGGGCAGTTCGGCCCCGGGAGAAGGCCCGAGCCGTTGCCGCCGTACAGCGAGGGGTTCACGCAGACAACCTTGTCGACGATTCCATCCGGGCGCGCATACCAATCGGGCGGCAAGCTGGCGACCACGGTCTTCATATAGTCGCGCCAGAGGACGCCCGGACCGAGCGCCGAGGAGATACCGTGCATCTCAGAGTTGTCTGAGTTGCCCATCCAGATCGCGGTGAGGCGCTGCGGTGTGAAGCCAATCGCGAGCACGTCCTGGAGGTTGTCCGTGGTCCCCGTCTTGAGAGCCGCGGGTCGGCCGATCGTCGTCCAGGGTCCGAAGACGAACGAGCCTTGCGGGTTGGTGTTGTCCTTCAGGATGTCGTCCATGATCCAGGCGTAGCGCTGGTCGAGAACGCGCCGACCCTCGGGCTTGGAGTAATCCTTCACGACCTTGCCCGACGGGTCAACGATCTTGAGGATGAACGTGGGATCGACGCGGACGCCCAGGTTCGCGATGACCTCGTATGCGCTCGCCATATCGATGAGCCGCATCTCGCCGGCGCCGATGCCGAAGGAAAGACCGAGTTGCGAGCGGTCCCAGTCGCGGTCGATGCCCAGCTGGTGCACGGTGTCGATGATCGCGTCGACCCCTACGGTCCGCGTGACCTGCAACGCGGGGAGGTTGAGCGACTCGCGCAGCGCCTGCCGGATCGTGAGCGGCCCGTGCTGCTCTTTGGTCGCATCTTTGGGGCTGTAGCTCTTGCCGGTTCCGTCAGGCATGTTGAACTGGATGTCGTAGAGCTGGGTCGATGCGGTCATGCCCGCCTTGAGCATGCCCGTGAGGTACGTAAACAGTTTGAAGGTGGACCCAGGCTGGCGGTACGCGATCCCGGCATGGTCGTAGTCACCCTGTACTTGAGGGGTATGCATGTAGTAGTCGTAGCTCCCGACGTACGCGAGGATCTCCCCGGTCGTCGGGTCCATCGTGATGAGCGCCGCATTGTTGACGTTGTTTCCCTTGAGGGCGTCGACGTGCTGGCGCACCTCTTTCTCGGCGAGCTGCTGCATGTTCCAGTCGAGCGACGTGTAGACGTCGTAGCCGCCGCGATAGGCCGCCTTCTCGCCGAGGACCTGCACGAGCTGCTCGCGCACGCGGAAAGTGAAGTGCGGGGCGTAGAGCGAGGTCGTCACCGGCTTGACCTCGATCGCCTCGTTCTTCGCCGCTTCGGCCTCCGCCGCGGTGGCGTAGCCGTTCTCGACCATTGCGTCGAGCACGAGGGCCCGGCGCGCCTTCGCGCCCGCCATGTTCTGGATCGGGTCGTAATCGGAGGGCGCCTGTGGGAGGCCCGCGAGAAGGGCCATCTGGCCGAGGGTCAGCTGGTTCAGGTCGGTGACGCCGAAGTAGGTTGCCGCCGCCGCCTTCAAGCCGTAGGCCTGGTTCCCGTAATAGATCTGGTTGAAGTACATCTCGAGGATCTGCGACTTGCTGAACGTCCGCGTCGCCTCGACGGCGAGGATCGCCTCTTTGATCTTGCGCGTGAACGTCGGATCATCGCCGAGGAGACGGGTCTTGATCAGCTGCTGCGTGATCGTCGAGCCACCCTGTGTGATGCGGCCGCTCGCGCTGTTGACCTGGAACGCCCGGATGATTCCGCCGACGTCGACCCCCGGGTTGGTCCAGAAGCTCTTGTCTTCGATCGCGATCGTCGCGTCCTGCATGCGCTTGGGGACGGCGTCGATCGAGATCAGATCACGCCGCTCGTCCGAGAGCGTGTAGAGGAGGTGCTCGCCGCTCCGGTCATATATGTGAGTCGTGAGCGGGATCGGCACGGTGGCCAGGTCACCCGCGGCGGGAAGATCCGAGGCGAAGTAGCCGAACGTCGCCGCCGCCGCCACTCCGACAAAGGCGAGTCCCGCGAGGAGGACCGCGCTCAGGACGCCGGCAAACGTGCCGACCGGCCGCACCGCGCTGACGCGACGCGAAAGACGCCCGCCCGTACGAGCGGGAAAACGATAGGCACGGTAGGCCCGGCCAGGAGCTATCCCCTTGATGGACATCTGGTCTGTTTAACGCACGGGTGCACGGTTCGTGCCATTAGGCGAGAGAGGGGTCGTCTAGCGCCGCGCAAAGCGTCCATGCAAACGAGCGCTTAGCGCTGCCCAGCCCCGCAGCGGGCGCGCCTCGAGCGTCGCACGCAGTGAGCGCTGCGCCTCCCGCGCATCGCCTTCCCACCCTTCGATGATCATCCGGTCCTCAGCACGGAGTGAGTTCGCCGGCCCTCGGCGCACCATCGCCGACTCGGCGAAAGACATCTGGTCGTAGAGCTTCGCGACCGCCGCCGCGGCTGGGCCGGCGTGTCGCGCGAGGGTCGCGCTGTATCGGACGAACTCGCCGTTCTCGAGCGTCACGGCTTGCTTTGTCTGGTCGAACATCGTGGTCAGCTCAAGGTTGGCGGCGAGCTCGCGGTCGACGGCGTTCACCGCGTCTGCGAGCTCGCGCCTCTCCGCCGGATCGGGCGTGAGCGGTCGCGCGAGCCAGCCGGCCAGCGCCGCAAAGGCAGCGACGACCGCGGCGACGAGATAGGGCACGCTCCCATCGTCCCACGTCGGCCCCTGTATCCATCGAGCGAATGCGATTGATACATCCGATGTATGCTGCGGCCAAGATGCTGCGACCGCGCGACCGGACGCTCGCAACGCCGTACTTCCCCGTCGGAGGTCCGGTGCCGGCGGCCGACCTCGTCGGTCGCGAGACGTACCTCCGTCGGCTCACCGAGCGGCTCGAGGATGGCCAGCATGTCCTCATCTCCGGTCCGAGGCGCATCGGGAAGACGTCGATCATCATCGAGGCGCTCCGCCGGCTGCGACGGCGCGGCGCCTACACCGCGTATGTCGACTGCCTCGGCGCCACCGACATCCGCGGGCTGGGCGAGCGTCTGGCCGACGCCGTTCTGCAGAACCTCTCGGGTGTGGAGCGCAGCTTCGAGCAGGCCAAGGCGATCGCCGCGGGGATGCAGCCAACGGTCAAGGTGAAGTACGAGCACGTGGAGCTCGCGCTGCAGCTCGCTCGCGAGACGAACGCGCAGCGTTTCTTCGAAGGGGCGCTCGATCTCGCGCAGGGCCTCGCGAAGCGCTCGGGCAAGCGTGTCGTGGTGGTCCTCGACGAGTTCCAGGCCGCGGGCCGGCTCGGGCCACGAGTCTTTGACGTCATGCGCACACGGTTCCAGGCGCACCGCGGCGTGAGCTACGCGTTCCTCGGCTCGGAACAGGGCATCCTCGAGGAGCTCTTCAGCGCGAAGGGGCACGCGTTCTACCGCTTCGCCGTGCCGCTCGACCTGACGGATGCGGGCGGGCACCGCTTCGGCATCGATCCCGACGATTGGCTCGAGTATCTGAAGGCGAAGTTCGCCGCGAAGAAGCTGGCGATCGACGACGCGAGCGTCGACCGGCTTCTCGACGCGACCGGTGGCCACCCGCAGGACACGATGCAGGTCTGCGCCGCGCTCTACTACCTGATGCGCGACGCCGGATCGCGAAGCGTGACGCCGGACCTTCTCGAGGTCGCCTATGAGCAGGCCATGCGCGAGCTCGAGCGTCCGTTCGCGCTGCATTGGACCGAGCTCGGCTCGCACAAATACCTGCAGCAGGTCGCCAAGCGGATCGCTCATCGCGCCGTGCTCTACGCAGCCGAGGCCGACGGCGGCGCCGTGCCGCGGCCAGAGGTCCTGCGGGCGCTCGCCGCGCTGCAGGAGCGCGGCCTCGCCGTCCGACTGGGGCGTGGCCGCTACGACTTCGTCGAGCCGATGTTCGGCGAGTACGTGCGCCGCCTCGATGAAGGCCTCATGACAGGTACAGTTCCGACCAGATGAGTCGCCAGCCCCCCATCGAAATCCGCGCAGGCGTGAAGGTTCGCTTTGGACCGGACCGTCGCATCGGCGAGCTCGTGCGGGCGTCGCCCAACGGCGAGGAGTGGCTGGTGAAGGATCGATTCGGGAAGTTCTGGGTGGCGACGAACCGCCTGATCCTCGAAGACGAAGAGACCGCGGCGCACTAAAACGCCGCGGCCCCTTATTCGTTCCCTGGTCGTCGGGTCAGGCGACGACGCCGCGCCGGCCGCCCATAGCACGCCAGATCAGGAGCACGATGATCGCGCCGATGACCGAGCCGATAAGGCCCGCCGCCGACAGCGCGAGCGTCCCACCAAAGATGAGAGCCGCAAGCGTTCCGCCGACGAACGATCCGACGATCCCCAGGATCATGGTGCCGAGCCAGCCCATCGGGTCCGGGCCGGGCACAAGCGCTCTTGCGATGAAGCCCGCGATCAACCCGACGATCAGGAAAATGAGGAGACCCCCAAGGTCCATGCACACACCTCCGTTTTCGTTACGGGTCTGGTGTCTGCAGCAACCGTGCCGTCCCCTAGAAGCGGCCGGTCGCGTGGGCGGCAGTACCCCCGAGGCGAATCGAACGCCTGTCTACGGCTCCGGAGGCCGCCGCTCTATCCGCTGAGCTACGGGGGCGGACGGCTCGATTCTAGGTCTCCAGCAACTGCTAGCGTGGCCCTCGACAGATGACCGCCGGGACGACGGCTCGCGAGCGCGACAAAGAGCTCTCGCTCGTTCAGCACCTCGGAGAGCTGCGGACCCGACTCGTGGTGTCGGCGATCGCGCTCGTCATCACGACGGCCCTCGCGTTCGCGTTCGGTACGCAGCTAATTCGGCTCCTCCTCATCCCGGTGGACTGCACGTTCATTCCCACCTATACATGCCACCAGCCGCCAACAACGCTGGTCTCCTTCAGCCCGACTGAGAACTTCACGACCTACTTCCGGGTTGCGCTCTTCGCCGGTTTCGCGCTGGCTATGCCCGTCATCCTGTACGAGATCTACGCATACATCGACCCTGCGCTCCTCCCAAAGGAGCGGCGGTTCGTCCGGTTCATGGGGCTGCCGGTCATCGGCCTCTTCATCGTCGGAATGCTCTTTTGCTATTTCATTCTGCTGCCGAACGCGATCAAGTTTCTCGTCACATTCGGCGACGAGGTCATCAAGAACCAGCTCCGCGCCGCCGACTACCTATCCTTCGTCACGATCTTCATCCTGGGGATGGGCCTCGTCTTCGAGGTGCCGGTCGCGATCTTCGCGCTCGTGAAGATCCACGTGATCACGCGCGCGGGGCTCGCCAAGCAGCGCCGCTACGCGGTCCTCGCGGCCTTCGTCATCGGCGCCGTCATCACCCCGACGCCGGACCCGTTCAACCAGACGCTGGTCGCGGTCCCGATGTATCTCCTGTTCGAGCTCGGCCTGTTCGTCGCACGCTTCGCCTGAGCTCTTCCAACCGCGCTTTCAGCTTCGCCTCTGCGCCCAGGTCGGTCGGCACGTAATACCGCCGTCCCTCGAGCGAGTCCGGGAGGTACGTCTCGTCCGGGGCGACGTGACCTTCGAAGTCGTGCGCGTACTTGTAGCCCTGACCGTATCCCTGCTCCGCCATGAGTCGGGTGGGCGCGTTGCGAAGATGAAGGGGCACTGGGTCCACCCGCGTCTCGGCGAGGTCGTGCTGAAGCTCACCGAGGCCGCGCTTCAGCGAGTCCGATTTCGGCGCGAGCGCGAGGTACACCGTGGCCTCAGCGAGCGGGTAGTACGCCTCCGGCATGCCGATGAGGTGCGTGGCTTGCTGCGCCGCGCTCGCGATGACGAGCGCCTGCGGGTCGGCGAGACCTACATCCTCGCCTGCGAGGATGACGATGCGGCGCGCGATGAACATCGGATCCTCACCCGCGTCGATCATCCGCATCAACCAGTAGAGAGCCGCGTCCGCATCCGATCCGCGAACGCTCTTGATGAACGCCGAGATGGTGTCGTAGTGCTGGTCGCCGGCGCGGTCGTACAGGAGTGCGCGGCGCTGACGGGCCTCCTTGACCTCTTCGAGCCCGACGGGCTTCTTCCCGTCCGGCCCGGGTACCGCGGAATCCGCTGCGAGCTCGAGCGCATTGAGTGCCACGCGCGCGTCCCCGTTGCTCACGGCGACGAGACCATCGAAAGCGTCTTGGCTCAGCGCGACCGAACCGCCCAGGCCGCGCTCGTCCGCCAGCGCACGCTCCACGATGAGCCGCACCTCGTCTTCGGTGAGCGGCTTCAAGGTGAAGACGCGGGACCGCGACAGGAGTGCCGAGTTCACCTCGAAGGACGGGTTCTCCGTCGTGGCCCCGAGCAGCGTGACGTCGCCGTTCTCGACGAACGGGAGCACGACGTCCTGCTGCGCCTTATTGAAACGGTGGATCTCGTCGATAAAGAGGACGGTGCCCTGGTTCGTAAGACCGCGGAGCTTTCGCGATTCTTCGATGATCTTCCGCAGCTCCGCGACCCCCGAGGCGACGGCTGAGATCGCGACGAAGCGTGACT
>VBDV01000138.1 GCA_005882765.1 Chloroflexota bacterium
CTGTTTGTCAGAGACGAGGCGCGGCACCATCGCCTGCCGCGTGGGCGCATCGAACGAGAAGATGATCGAGTTCAGGGCGCTGATGAGGATGATCTCGACGATGTTGATCTGATTCGTGATCGCAAGGACCGCGAGGACGGCCGCGGCGACCGCCGCGCTCGATTGCGTGAGCAGGAGCAGACGACGGCGATCGGCGCGATCGGCGACGACGCCGCCGAAGAGGCCGAAGGCAAGACCGGGAAGCGCGCGCGAAAGGCCGACGAGGCCGAGATAGAAGGGGGCGAGCTGCGGGACGCCGTCCTTGATCGCGAGCTGGACGACGAGCCACCCGAGACCGAACTGCTGCATCCACGTCCCGATGTTCGAGACCACGAGGCCGACCCAGAAGAGCCGGAAATCGCGGTGCTCGAGCGCCGACCACGCGGAGGTGCGGCCCGGCTCGGCGGCGGCAGCTTCGTCGAGTCCTTCGGTCTCGAGTTCGGAGGCGAGCTCTTCTGCGGTCACGTCCAGCGAGAGTGCATGGGAGTCGAACCCACCACGGAACGTTCTACGCCCCGTCAGCGGTTTTGAAGACCGAGGGACTCACCGGAGCCCCCGCACTCTCAGACACCTTTCCGAAGAAAAGCGCACAAGCGAGTGTATGTAGAAGATCGCCACAGGTCGCACTGGGTCGCTGCGTTGGAGGACAACGGGGGTAGCTTCTACGGTCCGACGTTCTGCAGCACTCGTTCATGGCGCCGAAGCGGTAGCAGGGAACGCAGCGAGCTCCATCTCGCGCGTCGCCTCCATCGGCCGGATTCGTCGCGGCACTCAAGTCGAGCTGACACCCCGTGATGACCGATGTACGACTCGACGATCCTGCACTCGCCTGAAATGAGCCCCAGCACCCGTGCCTCGAGGTCCTCGACAACGACGGGCTTGGACGACGGGAAGTACTCCACCCAGAACCGGTCGCCAACGTACAGCTGCAGCTCGTCTCCTTGAACGCTGAGGGCGATCGCAAACCGCAATCCCGGCTGAATGGGCATGTGGGCCGAGCGGAATGGTGGCATGACCTCGTCGATTCGGAGCGAGGGATGGCGTGCGCGAACACGAGCCAGCAGATCTTCGAGCTGACGATCAGCGCGTGATGGCCTGCCCTGCTCGATCCAGGTAGCGAGCTCCGGATCAATTTTCCGCAGAGTCTCACGGAAATTGGTGCGATAAGTCGCGACCGCGCTATCAAACTCTTGCTGAGTCAGAGACCAGCCGCCGAGCTCTTCTGCGCACGGGATGCTCTTCAATCGCTCTTCGGCGATCGCGATCGGGTGATTACCGCTCCTTCGCTGCTCGTACTTACGCCAAACCGATTTCGATACGTCGTGCCCGGTCTCGGTCAAAGCAAAAGACTGCCCGGCCACGCTGATGAGTCCAGCGCTTACCAGGTCGCGGACGCCGTGCTCGAGTTCACTCTTCGAGATCATCGCGCGGTTGAAGTAGTCAGCGCCATCGAGAGTTTCGGGGAGCGAAAGGCGCCCGCCCTGCTCGGGCCTCGTGCCTGCGATTGCGGTGAAGACCCACGCATTCAGATAAGCCGAATGACTGCTCACCCGCACATGTTCGGGCAAAGGCAGACCGCAAGGCGGCCACCAGCGAACATGGGGACGTGAGCACCCTGGGCCATGCGCGCCTGGTCCCCAACCCGCGGCGGGAACGCGGATACGGTGGGCCGCCGAGAGGTCTCACACAACCGATCTCATTTCACCGCACGATGCCCGGATATGCGCCGACCCCGGTGGTCGGGATGCCGGAGCTGGCGCGAATCCACCAAGTGGCCGGGATCGCGGTGAAGAATGAGCAGGAGCGGCTGGGACTTCCATCGTTCAAGCTTCTCGGGAGCTCGTGGGCGCTCCACGAGCGCGTGAAGGCCGTCGCCGGTCTTTCACCGGACGCGCTCATCGCGTTCCCCGACCTCTCCCGCATCGCGCGCGGGCTCGGCCCACCAACACTGTGTACCGCGAGCGACGGGAATCATGGACGCGCGGTCGCCGCTCTCGCGGAGGCTCTCGGCTGCGGGTGCGTGGTCTTGCTCCCCGCGGACAGCGCGGCCAGCCGCATCGACTCGATAAAAGGTCACGGCGCGACGGTGGAGCTGGTCGACGGCAGCTACGACGACGCCGTCGCTGCGGCGCGGGCCACTGCGCGCGCACGCGGTCACTGGTATTGCCCAGACACGGTCGGCGCCGAGGCCTCAGATGAGGAGCGGCGGTTCGCGAGCGATGTGATGACGGGCTACGGCACGCTCTTCGAGGAATTCTTCGAACAGATCCTCCGGCCTCCGGATCTTCTGTTCGTGCAGGCGGGGGTCGGCGGGCTATCGGCAGCGGCCGCTGCGAGCCTGCGCCGCGTCTCGGCCACCGCAAAGGTCGTTGTGGTCGAGCCCGAAGGCTCGAACGCGATCGCGCTGTCGTTCGGGTCGGGTGCGCCGGTATCAGTGCCGGACACGCAGACCGTCATGGCGTGCCTCCGCTGTCAGAGCGCGTCGTTCGTGGCCTGGCCGATCCTTCTCGCGGGAGTCGATGCCGCAATGGTCGTCACCGACGACGAGGCGGCCGCCGCGGTGCGCCAGCTCGCGCGAAGAGGGGTCATAGCCGGTGCGTCAGGCGCCGCGGGCCTCGCCGGTGCTCTCGTCGCCTCTGCGGACGGGATGCTTCGCGCCCGATTGGGCATCACTCCTGACTCGCAGGTCGCGGTGGTGAACACCGAAGGCGCGACCGACCCGGCGAGCTACGCAGCGATCCTCGCCGGGTAGCGGGCTTAGGGTCTCCCGACAAACCAGGCGACAGTGTCGTCACGCATCGCAGGCACGAACGCGTGGCCGATCCCGGGATAGCTCTCGAAGCGCGAAGGAACGCCCAGCTGCTGCAGCGCCTGGGCGAAACGCGTGGCGCGCTCGAGGCGGGTCGTACCGCCGACGGCATCCCAGGCGCGCGCGACATCCGCCGGATTCGCATCGGCGCCGCCGACGCCCACGAAGACTCGGACGCGCCGCATGGCGGCGGCATCGAACGGGCGCTGGTGGTTCCAAAGGGCGAAGTCCCCAACGCCGAGCGGGTACGGCTCCGAGCTCGTCGGGATCGTGTAGGTGCCCGCCGAAAGGGTCGCGAGCGCGGCGACGCGCTCCGGATGACGAAGCGCGAACCGATGCGCGCTCTGGGCGCCACGCGAGAAACCGACGACATCGATGGCCGGGGCGAGGTGGAATCGCGACTGCGCCAGGACCTGGTCGGCGAGCGCGACCAGAGATTCGTCCACCCGCAGATCCGCGAGCGTCAGGGTCTCGTTCGCGATGGGGTCGTAGTCGGGGCTCGGCGCGAGCAGGAGCCAGCGGTGCTCTTCCGCGGCGGATACGAATTCCTGCGCCAGATCACGGCCGTCGTTGCCGAGGCCCGGGAGGACGATGACGAGCGTCGCGGGCGCGGCAGGCTGGGTAGTTACCGAATCCGGCACAAAAAGGAGCGGCGCCTTCTCGCTCCGCGTGAGCCGGTCGACCAGCGACGTCTCGTGCGTCGCCCCTGCCGTCTGCCAGCGCGGGTCGAGCGCCGGCGCGGCGTGGATCGCGGAGTTGCCAACAAGGAGTCCGATCGCGACACCGAGAATGACCGTGAGGAGACGCCGCATAGCTGCAGGAGGTGGCGTGCGGCGCCGACGCCGCACGCCGCTTCGGGATTACTGCGCCGAGAGATCCGCCGGCTGGGCCTCGATCGCCTCGCGATTGCGGCGGTCCTGATGCTTGTTATTGCGGCCACCCGGCTGCCACGACTTTCGGCGCTCTTCGCCGTTCGAGTTCGGGAGAGAGACGAGGTCGCGCTTGTCCATCATGTTGCAGTACCCGTCGAAGACGACGCCCTTGTCCATCACGAGCGACGGGGTAACGAGGTCGGCCTTCACACGGGCGTGACCACGGAGCTCGACGGAGTCGCGCGCCTTGATCTTGCCGTTGACCTCGCCATTGATCACCACGGAGCCGCAGGTGATATCGGCGGACACCTTGGCGGTCTCGCCGATGATGAGCAGGTCATCCGTCGTGATCTCGCCGGTGAAGGTCCCGTCGAAGCGGACCTGGCCTTGGAAGCTCAGCTTTCCTTCGAAAACGAGGCCCGGTCCGAAAGTGGCGTTGCCCGCTCCGTCGCCGCCGCTTTGGTATTCACGCATTTTTGTGGTCTTCCCTCCTGCCGCCGGCGCCCGTGCCGGGGCCGCGTATCTCTGAACGCGAACGGTAAGGTCCCGCTACGGCTTGGTTGGCGCAAAGCCGTAACGAATGGGGCGCTCAGCCGTGGCTGGTGCGGGTCTCCACGAGAAGGACCTCGGCGCCCGTGGGGCCGGATTCGAGCTCGACGCCGCGCTCGTTCACGATCTTGGCCGCTCCGCCCTCGTCAAGCTCCGGTCGGACCAGTGACCCATGGACAACGAACACGTAGCCGCCAAAGCCCGCCCGGAAATCATGGCCGACCTTCTTGTTGGCATCGAGGAGCCCGGCGTAGACGGCGGCGTCCTGGTGCACGGTGACCGCGTCGCTCGCCTGCGGCGAGTCCCCGCTACCGAACCCCGGCGCGGGCACGAGGACCGGCTTCAACGCATTGCGCCGAGCATCCGCGGGGAACTCGCGCTGTTCGATGCTCGGCTCGAGACCGCGCCGCGAGGGCATGATCCACATCTGGATGAAACGCATCGGCTCGGTCTTCGAACCGTTGCGCTCCGAGTGCTGCATGCCCGAGCCGAGCGTCGCGCGCTGGACCGCGCCGGGATGAAGGATGCCGCCGTTGCCACGCGAGTCGGCGTGCTCGAAGGTCCCCTCGGCGACGTAGGTGATCCCCTCGATGTCTCGATGCGGATGCATCGGCCAGGCCGCACCCGGCACGAGGCGATCGTCGTTGAAGACCCGAAGATCTCCGATCCCCATGTTCGCCTCATCCCAATACTGATCGAAGCTGAAGTGCCAGTTCGCGCTGAACCAGCCACCATCAGCGTGGAACAGCGATGCACGCGGACGAAGGACGATGGTCATCGCGCCCCGCGCGGGTTTAGGCCGCGGCGGTTCCGGTGATGTGTGGCTGAAGCTTCTTGAGGAGCTGATCTTTGGGGTGGTAGCCGACAACGCGATCAGCTTCACGACCGTTCTTGAAGAGGATCATCGTCGGGATCGAGCGGACGCCGAAACGGCCGGCGGTGATGGGATTGGCGTCGACATCCAGCTTCGCGATCTTCACCTTTTCGCCCTGCTCGTTTGCGATTTCTTCGAGTACCGGAGCGACCATCCGACAAGGGCCACACCAGGCCGCCCAGAAATCTACGAGGACAGGAGTGTCAGATTTAATGACCTCCGTCTCGAAGTTCTGGTCGCTGACTACTTGTGGCTTGGACATGGTGCGCCTCCTATTACCACCTAAACGCCAGTTGCTGACCGGTTTGTTCCACCTCCGGAGATAGACCCAGGACCGGCTCGAGCAAGTCCAGCGCCACCTCCGGCCGTGTTGCCCATGATCGTAGCGGCCCCCACTTTACGAAGCGCCAGCCCCGCCGCCGAACCACATCTGCGGTTGCGGCAGCGCGCCGCAGCTTGAACTCGGCGAGGGCTCGCCGCTCGTCGGCGATGGCGAAAAAGCGGAACACCCGGTCTTCGTCCGGGACCGCCTCGCCCAGGGCGATGACGCTTCGGTGAAGCCGTGCCGTCCACTCGAGCTGCCACAGAAAGACCATGTTGCCCTTGTCGTACCAGAGGCAGTCGACGTACTCGAGTGCGTCGGAATGGATGCGCGCTACGCGTGAGATGTCATCGGTCCGTTCCGCGTCCGTCATGAGATCACCGAGCACCGCGCCGCGATCGAGATGGGCCTCCGGGAGAGCGCGGCGCTCGAGGTCGCGACCCACGTGCACTTTGAACCCGAGGCGTCGGCCGGCGTCGAGAAGCTGGATCGCGAGCAGGGTCTGATCGGCCTGCCGGCGCACGAGAGCATCTTCGTCGCGCAGACGCCAGCGCCCGTCGTCGCTCTGGTGCCCGTATGCGGCGATGCAGCGCTCGATGAGCTCGCGGTCGGGCGTCTCGACGTCGCGGAAGAGCCCGTACGCGCGGCGAAGTAGCGTGCGCGTCTCGATGTCGCGCGACGCCGAGAGGAGTCCCCACATCCCCCACTCCAGCCGATCGTCGAGTGGTGTCGCGTCGACGGGCTCCGCGAGCGAGTACACGGTGGTGTCGTGCGCGTGCTCCGCCGCGGCGCCGTCGAGGTCGATCTTCACGATGCCGGAGCGAGCCGCGTCGGCCAGCGACGAGCGGAAGTGATCGAGGAACGTCTCGAGCTCCGAAACGCCGCCCCCTCGCGCGAGGGTCAGCGGCGCGAGGAGCTTGCGCGCCGCGAGGGACTCGAGCGCCGCGACGGCTGCGCGGTCGGTGGCCACGGGCTCGCCGCGCGAGCGGATGACCTCTCGGACGCCCGCGCGGATCGCCTCCTCGATCGCTGAGGCGTCGGCCGCGCCCTGATCCCGGAGGAGCGGGACGTCGCGGTCGAAATCGCACACCGCGGCGGCCCCGGAGCCGCTTGCCGCGCCGGTCGTCAGCGCGTCGCGCTGGTAGGTGATCCCGCGCAGGCGATATCCCGCGCCGGCGCCGGCGAGCGCCACCGCCGCGATGCTCGCGAGGTCGGCATGCGGGACGTACACGACAGCCGGTGCCTCGGGACGCGATCCGCGGTGACCGTCGATGAGGGCGGCGCGCATCGTCCGCAGCAACCGCTCGCGTCCGACCACGCGGCCATCGCCGGCGTCGGCCGGCTTCGCCCCGCGCATCCCGAGCAGCGCGACCGCCGCGACGGCGCTCCAGCCGCCGAGCGCGTCCTCGACCGGCGCCTGGCAGAGGACGAGGTCGGCATCGCCGGTATCGAGCGCGAGAGTCGCCGATCGCGGCCGCGCCGGCGACGGGTGCTGGGCCAGCCACGCCACAAGCTCGCGCACGGTTCGGTCGAACTCGAGCCAGACGTTCGCCTCGCGCCACTGCGACGCGTGGGAACGGCGCGCCCGGCCTTTCTCGATGCGCAGCGGTGCTCCGCGCCCCGCGAGGGTATTCAGGCGGCTGCCCGAGATCAGGATCTCGAGGACACAGAGCAGAAGGACATCCCGCGCTGGCGATGCGGGCACAGCCGTTTCGACCGCTCGCAGCGTGGCCATGAGGGCGGTGAGATTCCGCGGGGTGTACAGAGCCGCCGTGGTCTCACCAAGTGCCTGCGCGTTCGGATCCAGGCCGAACCGCTCGACGAATTGCCAGTACGCCATGCCGCGCTGGTCGAGACGCTGGCTCGACCGCTCGTCGTCCTCGGTCACAGCCTCGATCAGAAGGGCGTGCCCCTCACGCGCGCAAATGCCACAGCGGAAGGCCTTCTTCGTCGGCGCCGGGGCGTCGCGCTCCCAGAGGAAAGCCTCGACGATCACCGGACCTCGGCATGTCGCGCAGGTCGAGCCATAAAGCTCGCGCATCGCGACGCGGTGGGGCGTGCCAACGAGTGCGCTCTCGCCGACGCGATCGAGCGCCGCGAGTAATTCGTCACCCGCGGGCGCGATCGCGATGGCGCGGCGCGCCCATTCGCCGAGCGGGTCGCGGGACTTCGCGACCCCGCGGCGATCCGCGCGCTCTGCGGCATCGGCCGCGGACCAGGGATACGCGAGGGGGTCGAGGACGACACCGCGCCGAGGGGCGTACGCGTTCGCGTACAGATCGGCGAGCGATGCCGGAAATGCGGAACCGAAACGGTCGAGCGGACGGGGCAGAGGAAGGATCTCAAGCGGGACCATGGAGCGGACACGCTCGGGTTGGCTCAAGGCAACGTGAAGAGTACGGCCCTCCTCGAGTCCACGATGACCCCGATGACGCGGCCGTCGCGCGACATGGTGAGGTCGTTGATCGTTCCGCCGACGCCCAGCTCCTCGGCGGTGCCGTCGTCCGGAGCGAAGACCAGGAGCTTGTCGGTACCGTCGAGGACGGCCACACGCTGTCCGGTGACGAGGCGCCGTCCGTCCACGAGCGGCGCCGTCCACTTTGCGGTTCCGTCCGGACCGATCGCCGCGAGCGAAGTCTGAGCCAGCAGATAGAGCGTCCCGTCCGGCGCGAACGCGATGTCCCGTACACCCCCCGCAACGCGCGTCAGCGTCTTCGGGTCGGCGACGGCGAAGCGGTATGTGCCCTGGTCGGTCACGGCTGCGGCGAACTTGGCGGACTTGTCGATCGCCAGCACACTCCCGATCCCGGCGACGCGCGCGACGGTCTTGAGCTCGGAGTCACGGCCGGGACGGAACACCTCGATGTCGAAGGCGCCACCGCTCGTCGTGCCGATGTAGACGTCGCCGGCATCGCTTGCCGCGATGCGGGCGCCGGCGGCAGGGGTCACGATCGGGAAAGGATCCCCGAGCGGGTCGCCGTCGGCAGTCCGCCCACCGATGAGCCCAGGGCCGCCCCCCGCCAGGCCGGTCGAACCGGTGGAGGCCGCGATGAAGACCCGGGTCGACGGCACGAACAAGATCTGGGTCGCGGCGCCGGTGAAGCGCATGCCGTCCCCGATGTTCTGACCGGTTGGGACGGCGAGGAATGTCACCACCTGGCCGCCGACGGCGAAGGTCTGATGGTCACCGTCCACTGAGAACTGCAGCACGCTCATCCCGGCATAGCTCTGCGGAAGGGCAGTGAGCGTGCCCTTGGGGTTGAAAAGCGCAGCGTACCCGTCGTCGCTACCGGTGACGACCCACGAGCCGTCCGAGCTCAGCCCTATCTTCCGCGAGGTGGCGCGCACCTCGAGCACGCGTGACGGCTCACGCCAGAGCTCGGCGTCCGGAAGCGGTCCGCTCCGCGCGAACGCGTAGGACTGCTCGTCGGTGACAACGTTGATGACTCCCTGCTTGGTGAGGCCCGCGCTCGCCTTGTCGGCGCCGGCGCGATCGGCGTACGGACCGATGCGCACGACGAAGGGCGCGGTCTGCGTGTACGAGCCGTTCAGCGGTGAGCCCATCCGCTGGAGCGCCTGCTTCGCCTCCGCTGCGCTGGCATAGGGGCCGGTCGTGATCGTCGACAGAGTGGATGACTTGCTCGTCACCACAAAGGACATACCGCGCGCGATCGTGCCTTGCAGCGCGTCGTCCTTTGGCAGCGTGGTCGAGAGATCGCGAAGACGCTGCCAGCCCGCGGTCACGTCGGTGATCACGCGTGCGAATGCCGCCGGGTCTCCACCATCGGCGTAGCTCTGGCCGTCGCGTGCCAGGTCGGAGAGACCGTCGGCGAGTGGGACAAGCTTCTCGCGGATCGGTCCGGTCCGATCGAGAGTGCCCGCGAGGACCGTGGCGTTGAAGGCTGAGATCGTCGCCGCCGTGCCACGCATCACGGTGCCGTAGCGCGCCGCCGCGACCGTGCGGGTCTGCTGTCCGGCGAGCGCGCCTGCGAGACCGTAGTCGTAGGCCGAGACTCCTAGGAGCACCGCACCGGCGTCACGCGCGAGCTTCGGCGCGGCCTGGACGTCGTTCGACGGGCCCGGCTTTGGCTGGGCTGCATCGGTGCAGGATGCGAGGAACGCGAGGGCAAAGACGGGCGCGAGCGCGCGCCGTGTGGACGCGCCGCTCACTCTTCGGCTTCGTCCTCCGAATCGTCGTCGTCCTCGGTGTCGACGGCGAGCGGCTCCTCGGTGACCTCGGCCCCTTCGAGCGCTTCCTCGGCGGCGGGAGCTTCCTCCTCGACCTCCTCGGCCTCTTCCTCGATCTCGTCGCTGCCGTCGCGGAAGAAGGTGCCACGAACGTACGCCCGCTCCTTCGTCTCGGCGGAGCGGTGATGGCCGGGGAAGGAGATGCGGCTCGCGTTCTCGGGGCTCGAGAACACCTCACGGATCGCGACGCGCGCGTTTGCGGGGTCGTTGCTTACGATCGCGGCCACGTACTGGTTGCCGGTCCGGATCAGGTCGATGAGGCGCCGGCCGACCTTGGGCTCGAGGAATCCGATCAGCTCGCCATCACGTGCGTGCACCGCGAGAAGGCCTTCCTGCTCGCGCAGCTCGCACTCGGCGCCGGGACTGTATTTCGCGAGGACGTGGGTCGGTGCGGGGTTGATGAGACGGAGGATGCCCGTCTTTCCCATGTCCTCGATGAAGAGACGAGGCTGAGTCCTGGTCGTCGTCGTGAACGCCTTGGTCTTGTGCTCCTGCAGCGTCGCGACACGCGAGTTGCCACGGAGAGCGATCGAGTTGTAAGGCTCGATCTTCAAGACTTCGGCGAACGCGGCTTTGGCCTCGTCGAGGCGGCCGAGCTCGATGAGCGCCCGGCCAAGCCGGTTGCGCGCTTCGAGGTCGTCCGGCGAGGTCTCGACGAGCTTTTGGTTGAGCTCCGCGGCGCGTGGCCAGTCCGCCTCGAGTGCGGCGGCGGTGGCCTGGTCGGCAAGTGCGCGCGCGCGAAGACCGGCATCGGTTATCTGTGGCACGGGGTCTTCCTCCAACGCGTGAGGGTACGCCCGGTCGGGCGCTCTGGGATATACGAATTGTACCGGTTACGCTTCCGGCGTCGTGCCGTACCTGTCGGAAATACAGCACCGCAGGGTCATCGAGCCGAACGGCAACGAGGTGGGCAAGCTCGCGGACATCGCGGTCGTGCCGCAGGGGCAGTTCCCGGCCGCGCAGTGGGCCATCCTCTCGACGCCGTCCGGGGAGAAGGTCGTGCGCTGGGGCGATCTCGCGCAGGAGATCGGTCATCTCCGTCTTCGCAACCGCCTTGAGACGACCCCCGATGCGCAGCTTCCGCCCGAGGCGCTTCGCCTCGCCCGTGACCTGTTGGACAAGCAGATCGTCGACACGCACGGCGCCAAGGTCGTGCGCGTGAACGATCTGCAGCTCTCCGAGGTCGACGGGCAGCTTCGCCTGGTCGGCGCCGACGTCGGCCTCCGGGGACTGCTCCGGCGGGTCGGCGCCGAGACGGTCGCCGAGCGCGTCGCGGGGCTCGCCGGGCGGCGGCTGCCGCGCGGGATCATCCCGTGGCACCTCGTGGAGCCACTCGAAGCCGCGCACGACGCTCCGGCAAAGACCGCGGCGGTCCGTCTCACGATCCCGCATGCGAAGCTCGCGCTGCTCCACCCGGCCGACATCGCCGACATCGTCGAGGAGATGACGGCCGACGAGCGGATCGCTGTCTTCCAGCAGCTCGACCTCGAGACCGCGGCCGAAGCGTTGCAGGAGGTCGAGCCTGAGATGCAGGCCGCGATCGTCACCGACCTTCCCGAAGAGCGCGCCGCCGACATCCTCGAGGAGATGGATCCGGACGAGGCGGCTGACCTTCTGCAGGACCTGTCGGAGGAACGCCGCGACGAGCTCGTCGAGCTCATGGATAAGGAGGAGGCCAAGGACGTCGAAGAGCTCCTCACCCACCCTGAGGACTCTGCCGGCGGAATCATGACGACCGATTTCGTCGCGCTTCCGAGAGAATTCACGGCAGCGCAAGCCATCGACGAGCTGCGCGCGAAGAAACCGGATCCGCAGCTCACGTATTACCTCTACGTCGTGGACGCTGAGGGAAAGCTCGAGGGCGTCCTGTCGCTCCGGGACCTCGTCGTCGCGGCGCCGGAGACGAAGGTGAGCGACATCATGGATCCGAACGTATTGAAAGTCGACGCGGAGACGCCGAAAGAAGAAGTGGCCGCGCTCATCGCGAAGTACGACCTCTTGGGGTTGCCAGTAGTCGACGCTCGCAAGAAGCTTCTCGGGACGGTCACCGTGGACGACGTGGTCGAGCTCATGCTCCCGCGCGGCTGGAAAAAGAGGTCGCTCCGGTCGATCGCTAGGTGATCAGGACCGCCGCCGCGGTCCGTCGCCGCGCGCGCGTTCGCCGCGCTTCGATCCTCGCATTCCTCGCCGTGATGGGGCCAGGGATCATCACCGGCTTCGCCGGCAACGATGCCGGCGGCGTCACGACGTACACCGCCGTCGGCGCGCACTACGGCTTCGAGATGATGTGGCTCCTGCTCCTGTCAACCGTGGGTCTGCTCGTGATCCAGGAGATGTGCGCACGTATGGGCGCGGTCACCGGCAAGGGATTGTCTGATCTCATCCGCGAGCGCTTCGGAGTGCGCTGGACGATAGTCGCGATGTTCGCGCTCTTGATCGCGAACGGCAGCAACATCGTCGCGGAGTACGCCGGCATCGCCGCGAGCCTTCAGCTCTTCGGGGTGCAGCGCATCGTCTCCGTGCCGATCGCGGCCGTCCTCATCTGGGTGCTCGTGGTGTTCTTCAGCTACCGCATCGTCGAACGAGCGCTCTTCGTCCTAGTGCTCGCCTACATCGCGTACCCGATCAGCGCATTCATCGTCGGACCGCCCTGGGGCGAGGTCGTCCGCGACTCGGTCATCCCGACGCTCCCGATCGGACAGGCCGCGCTCATCGCCGCGCTGGCTCTCGTCGGCACCACGATCACGCCCTACATGCAGTTCTACATACAAGCGTCGGTCGTGGACAAAGGCATCGACAGGGATCAGTACCGGTTCGAGCGCGTCGACGTGCTGCTCGGCGCGATCCTCACCGGGCTGAATGGATTCTTCATCGTCGTCGTCGCCGGCGCGGTCCTGCATCCCGCCGGCATCCACGTGGATTCGGCGGCCGATGCGGCACAGGCGCTCGGGCCGCTCGCCGGCCAACAGGCGCAGCTCCTCTTCGGCGTCGGCCTCTTTGGTGCGTCGCTCCTCGCGGCGACGATCATGCCGCTCTCGACGAGCTACGCGATCTGCGAGGCGTTCGGATGGGAGTCGGGAATCAGCAAGAACTTCCGCGAGGCGCCGGTGTTCATGGGCCTCTTCACGCTTCTGGTCGTGGTCGGCGCGCTCATCGTGCTCTCGCCGAGCGTGCCCCTCATCCCCGTCATCCTCGTCTCGCAGAACGTCAACGGCCTGCTCCTGCCGATCGTGCTGGTGTTCATCCTCATGCTCGCCGGCGACCGCCGCATCATGGGCGAGCACGCGAACGGCCGGTTCT
>VBDV01000139.1 GCA_005882765.1 Chloroflexota bacterium
ATCGTTGGTGAGCCGGGAGCGCGGCGCGCGAGGCTCGTCACGCCGGTCGTCGGTTTTGTCGGTGGCGTCATGCAGGGGACGACATCGATCTCGAGTCCAGTGATCGGATCCTTCTTCCACGCGATGAAGCTGCCGCCGCGCGAGTACGTCATTACCCTCGCCGCGGTATTCCAGCTCTCCTCGGCGGTGCAGCTCGTGTCCTACGCCGCGCTCGGGCTGTTCACGCCCGATCTGCTGACGCTCGGCATCGTCGCGTGCGTCCCGATGCTCGTCGCGCTCATGGCCGGGATCGCGGTCCGCGGCCGCCTCGATCAGGTCCGCTTCCGGCAGGTCATCGTCGTTCTGCTCGTCACGAGCGTCGCGAACCTGCTCTGGCGCACGTTCGCGGCCTGATCAGCGCGCGGCTTCGGCGGCACGACGCGCGGCAGCGAGCTAGCGCCGCCGGATCAGCGCGGAGAACGGACCGACAACCAGCCAGTACAGGTGGAAGCGCCGTCGCGCGGCGGAGTCGGCGGAGTAGACGCGCGTTTCCGTGGCGAGCGTGGTCCCGTCGCCGGAGCTGCGGGGCACCGCCCACAAACCGAACGCGATCGTCACGCCGAGGAGGTCGCCGAGTCCTATGAACGCCGTGGCGGTCGAGATCGCCGGACGGATCGCTAGTCGCGGAAAGAATTCTCGAAGCGGAAGGTTCCCGCCCGGAATACGCCGAAGCCAGAAGAGCGCGCCCACGACCGGGTCGCACGCCGCCGGCTGCGCGAGCGCCGCGGCGAGGGCGGCCTCGGGACTCGCGTGGACAGTGGTCTCGTGATACTCGCGGACCTGATACCTGGGAAGAACCGCGTCGAGCACGGCGCGGAGCATCGCATGACGGCGTCGCCTAGCACACGTTGCCGCAGTGACCGCCACCTAGCATTCATGTGAGTGGAAGTCCTACCAAACGTGCATGCGGTGCGGCTCATCGGGGCTCAGGCGTATCTGCTTGTCGACGGCGACGAGATCACCCTCGTCGACGCTGGTCACGCCGGCTCCGCGCGGATGCTGCGGCCGTACCTCGCGCGCATCGGCCGCTCACTCGAACACATCACCCGCATCGTCTGCACGCACGGCCATCCCGATCACATCGGCGGCGTCCACGAGATCGCGGCGCTCTCCGGCGCCGAAGTCCTCTTGCATCCTGCCGATGCCGAGCGCCTCCGCATCCGGTTCCGCGAAGTGATCGCGAACTTCTCGCCCGGGCCGATCGTCGCGCTCCTCACGCGTGCGCCCTCCCACGCGAATCCGATCGACGAAGGCGACGAGCTGCCGGTCCTCGGCGGACTGCGGATCCTCCACACGCCTGGCCATACGCCCGGGAGCGTCTGCCTGTACTCGCCGCGCGACCGATTCGTCATCGTCGGCGATCTCCTACAGCGCGTGAAAGGGAAGGTGACACTCCCGAACGCGTTTTTCACCGATGACATGGCGCTGGCGCGCCGATCCATCGGCCGGCTCGCGGGACTTGACGTGGAGACCATCCTGTTCTCGCACTACGCGCCGTACCGCGACGGAGCTCGCGAAGCACTTCGCGCACTCGCGAACTAGGGGGGAAGGTGGAGACGCTCAACGACATCCTGGAGGAGTCCGCCAGGAAGTTCAGCACGAAGGACGCATTCACGATCCGGCCGGGCTTTCGCACGCGCGCCTGGGCCTATCGCGACCTGAACGACATCGTCCCGCGCGTCGCGCGCTATCTGACGAACACGGGGCTGCGGCAAGGCGATCGCGTCGTGATCTGGGGAGTGAACCGCCCCGAGTACGGGATCGCGTTTCTGGCCGCGCTTCGCCTGGGCGCCGTCCTCGTTCCGCTCGACGTCAACTCGATGCCCGACTTCGCCCAGAAGATCGCTCAGCGGACTCGCGCGACCGCGGCGATCGTTTCGGCTCAGACCGCGGAGCGCGCGAAAGCGCTCGGGCTACCGCTTCATTTGATGGAGCAGCTGCCCGACCTTTCGCGTAACTGCGCGCCACTCGACAAGGCGCGGATCACCGGAGACGATCTCGCCGAGATCGTCTTCACCTCGGGGACCACGGGCGACCCGAAGGGAGCGATGCTCACGCACCGCAACGTCCTCTCGAACGCGATGTCGGCCGCGCAGGTCTTCCCCATCGGACCGAAGATGCGTCTCCTCTCATTCCTCCCGCTCTCGCACATGTTCGAGCAGCTCGGCGGGTTCTTCTGCGTCCTCCTCACGGGCGCGTCGGTCATCTATCCGACGAGCCGGCAGCCCGCGGTGGTTAGACGCACATTCAAGGAGCGCAAGGTCTCGATGGTGCTCATCACCCCCGCGGTCGTGAAGTCGCTCATGCTGGCGATCGAGCGGAGCGCCGAGACGCAGGGCAAGAAAGAGCTCTTCGACAGGCTCCGGCGGATCGCGCGGCGGCTCCCCATGGGTCTGCGGCGGCTCGTCTTCTTCAGCGTCCACCGTCAGTTCGGCGGCCGTTTCCGCTACATCGTGTCCGGCGGCGCCGCGCTCGATCCCGCGCTCGGCGAGTCGTGGCGCGAGCTCGGCGTCGAGGTCATCCAGGGATACGGGACTACCGAGTGCTCGCCCGGCATCACCTTCAATCGCCTCGGGCTCAACCGTCTCGGCTCGGTCGGCACGCCGCTCCCGGGCGTCGAGGTGAAGGTCGCCGACGACGGCGAGGTGCTCGCGCGAGGCGCCAACGTCTTCAAGGGCTACTGGGAGAACGAGGAAGCGACGCGCGCCGTGCTCGACAGGGACGGCTGGTACCACACGGGCGACCTCGGCGCGCTCGACAAGGACGGATTCCTCTGGCTGCACGGCCGCAAGAAGGACATGATCGTCCTGGCCGACGGAACCAAGGTCTATCCCGAAGACATCGAGAACACCCTCGCGGCCGACCCGCGTATCGAGGCGATCGCGACGCCGCTACGACCGGAGGTCGCGACGATCGTCGGCCTCCAACGGCCCGGCGAAGACATGCAGGTCCACGGTGTCTTCCTGGTCAAGGACGAGGCGCAGGTCGCCGCGATCGTGCGGGACGCGAACACGAAGCTCTCGGGCAGCCAGCAGATCCGCGGCTGGACCATCTGGCCCGAGGACGAGTTCCCGACCACGCCGACGCAAAAGGTGAAGAAGCGCCTCGTGATCGAAGAGCTCCTCAACATGGGCCGCGTCGATCAGGCGAAGGCCGCCGCCCCCGATCGGACGGTGACCCGCACGCTGACCGAGGTCGAGACGCTCATCGCGCAGGCGGCGAACGTTCCGCCGGCCGCCGTCCATCCCGACGCCACCCTGTCGGCGGACCTCGGCCTTGACTCGCTCGGGCGCGTCGATCTCCTCGGCGCGATCGAGGAGGAGCTCGGCGCCTACATCGACGACGCGGCGGTCGAGCCGAACGCCACGGTCGCGGATCTCGAGCGAATGGTCGCCTCGGCGCGTGACGTCAAGCGCGACACCGGCATCTACGGCTGGCCGCTCAGCCCGCTTGTGCGCTCGTTCGGCCTGCTGCTCCAGCAGACGCTCATCTATCCGCTCGTCCACGTCTTCTACAAAGTGAAGGTCACCGGACAGGAGAAGCTCCACGGCCTGCGCGGTCCGGTGATGTTCGCGCCGAACCACTGCCTGCATTGGGACAACGGCATCATCCTCATGGCGATCCCGCTCTCGTGGCGCTGGAAGCTCGCGGTCGCCGCCGCCGCGGACGACGTCTTCGGCAACAAGCTGAATGGATTCGCGTCGTCGATCCTCGCGAACGCGTTCCCGCTCGCACGCGAAGGCGCGATCCGTCGCAGCCTCGAGCTCCTCGGCGCGCGGCTCGATCGACAGTTCTCGGTCCTCATCTACCCCGAGGGCAAGCTGACGATCGGCGGCCCGATGCAACCCTTCAAGTCGGGGACGGGGCTCATCGCTGTCGAAGGAGCGACACCCGTCGTGCCGATGAAGCTGAAGATCGGCAAGGTCTCGGTGCTCGACCATCTCGATCGGAAATGGGAGGCATCTCGCTCCAACGGCTGGCGCGGCAATGTCGAAGTCGTGTTCGGAGACCCGATCTATTTCCCTGCCGGCACTCCCGCGGGCGAGGCGACCGCGAAGCTGCAAGCCGCGGTGGCCGCGCTCTGAGGACGGCCCGGGAGACCTCGGTCATCATCCGGCGAGGCGACGAGTTCTTGATGCTGCACCGCGCCATCGACGACTACTGGCACGTCGTCGCGGGTGTGGTCGAGGACGGTGAGACGTTCGCCGAAGCCGCCGCTCGTGAGCTCCGCGAGGAGACCGGCCTCGAAGCGCCGGTCGTCGACGTTCGGATGCCGCAGGGCTACCGGGTTCCCGACGAGATGCGCAGCGAATATCTCACCGGAGTCAACCAGGTCGCGATCGAGAACTTTACGGTCGAGGTGCCGATGGGCTGGGAACCGGTGCTCAACGAGGAGCACGACTCTTACAAATGGCTCACTCGCGACGACGCCGTCGCCATCGCGCATTGGCCGGAAACGAAAGAGGTTCTGACCGTGCTCGCCGAGTCAACGGCCTAACCTCCGCGCTGGACGCGGAGGATCGCCGATCCAAGCAGGGTCTCACCGGAGCGCACGTCGATCCGCCAATCGCCTTCGGATGTGAAGAGCATGTAGCCCGGCAGGGACGTCATCCGGTCGGGAGGAGACGCCGGTCCCCCATCGAACACCACGACGTCATCGCCCATCGCCGCGAACACCGCGTCGGGGATCGGCGTCGGATTCGAGCCGACCGGCGCGGGACCGGTCGTGCGGTACCAGAAGCGGAGTGTGCGACCGTCCCCACAGCGACTTCCCCGGACGCTGAAGGAAGGCGCCGACTCGATCTGGATGAGAAGGACCTTTTCCAGCGTTCCGGGCCTCCAGTTGCGGATGGTCGCGTCGGGGCCGTCAGGCCAATCGCGCATTGCGAGAGGGCCGGCCTTCGCGGCAAGACCGAAGCCGGGAATCATGGTGAGCGCTGTCGGCGTCCCGCACGGGGCGGGCGATGGTGGGGTAGTCGGAGACGAGAACACGCCGCACCCCACGAGCGCCAGCGCGCCGAGCAAGCCGAAGCGACGCAACCGACTCACGCCCTTCCTACAGTTTTCGGGGTCGCCTCGTTCCGGCAGGTCGTGAACGGCGAGGTGTTCGCGGGACGAGCATGCGGGCCTCTACCTTCGGCTCGTCCATCCGCGTCGTCATCCACACGTAGCGGCGTCCCTCGCGATTCGTCGCTGAGGCGTGCACGCCTTTCGGACTGAGGACGACGATATTGAAGGCCGCGTCCTCGTGCTCGTTGGCATCGGCGATCGCGGCGCGCGCCACCATGTCCGGCGGCATGCCCGACGCGAGCCGGTCGACGGCCGTCTTCGCGGTGACGTTCCGGATCGCGAGCTCGCCGTAGCCGGTGCACGCGGCCGCGCCGTAGCGCGAGTCGCTGTAGTTGCCCGCGCCGACGATCGGCGAGTCGCCGACACGGCCGGGGTACTTGTAAGCCCAGCCGCTCGTCGTGACCGCCGACGCCATGTCCCCGCGCTGGTCGAGCGCGAGGAAGTTCACGGTGCCGCGCTCCTCGCGCACGGTCTTGCGAACGACCGGCAGGAGCTTCACGCGACGGCGGATGCTCGCGGGCGTCTCGCCGACGGAGCGGAGACGCTCCACCCACAGCTTGCGAGTCGATAGCGTCAGGTTCTGCGCGGTCTCAGCACCTATCTCTCGCGCGAACCGCGCGGCGCCTTCGCCGACGATGAAGACGTGTGGTGTGCGCTCCATAACCGCGCGCGCGACCGTGATCGGATGGAGATATCCCGTGAGCGCGGCAACTGCGCCAACGCGGTGGCTGGTCCCATCGACGATAGAGGCGTCGAGCTCGACCTCGCCGAGCACATTGGGCTTCCCGCCACGGCCGACGCTCGTGTCCGTCGTGTCGGCCTCGATGATCTTCGCGCACGCCTCGACCGCGTCAAGCGCTGACCCGCCGCGCGCGAGGATCCGAATACCCGCGGGGAGCGCCGACGCACCGTTGCCGCTGGCGACGATGACCCCCGTGAGGCGCGGCATCAGCGGCCGGTCATCCCACGCACGATGCGAAAGCCGACGGTCGCGATGTCGTCGTCCGCGAGCACGCGCGCCGCCGGATCGGCGCCTGTCCGGAGTACCCGGCCGCCGTTCTGCCAGCTGTTGGTCCACTCACGTCGTACGCCGAGATCCTCGAGCGTGCCTTGTATCCGTGCGGCCTTCTCCCACTCGCGCTCGTCGGGAAGCCGGTAGATGCGGCCCGTTCCCACCGTGAGCCAGCGGCAATACGCGACCGCGTCCGCCCACGACACGCCCTCGAGCGCGGCGCCGCTCGTGCGCCGCTTCTGCTCCCACTCCGTCGGGGGACGATGCTGCGTCGCATCCACGAACATCGCGTACTCGCCCACCGAAACGGGCCTGCGGGCGATGGCAAAAATATTTACGTGCTCGGTGCGCGGCGGATCGCCAAGCAGCGCGTCTCCCGCGGGCACGACGACGACGTCCGGCTCGATCATGGATGGCTAACCCTACTAACTCGCGCGGGGGAGTACGCGCTCGGGGGAGTACGCGCGCGGGAGCGAGAACTCACCACTCCGGCCGATGTTGACAGAGCGCTGCTCTGCGAACTTATCGCCATGAACAACAACGGTTATGGATACCCGGCGGTCTGGAGCGCGAAGCTCATCGCAGTGCCACACATGCAGGTGGCGGCGATCGAACCGGTCAACGTCGTGATGCGTGTCGTCTACAACACCCTCGACGGGATCATCAACGACTACTTCGTGATCACCGCGAGCGTCGCCAAGCGCTAAACGGGCTCGGCCCTCCGGCTCACGCCGGGACCGCGGTCTTGCGCTTCGCTTTCTCTTCTTGAGCCAGCTGCCGCCGCAGGGTCTTGCCGATGAGAGTCTTCGGCAGTGAATCCCGGAACTCGATCTCCTTCGGGCGCTTGAACGGCGCGAGGTGCTTCTCGCAGTGCGCGCGAATCTCATCGGCTGTGGCTTTGGCTCCCGGCTTCAGAACGACGAACGCCTTCACCTCTTCGCCTTTGATCGGATGCGGCACGCCGATCGCAGCGGCGTCCATCACCGCAGGGTGCGTGGCCAGGGCTTCTTCGACTTCGCGGGGATACACGTTGAATCCGGAGACGATGATCATCTCCTTCTTGCGATCGACGATCGAGACGTATCCGTCAGGGTCGACCGTCGCGATGTCGCCGGTGTACAGCCAGCCATTGCGCAAGGTCTGCGCGGTCTCTTCGGGCCGCTTGTAGTAGCCGTCCATGAGCTGCGGCCCTCGGAGGATGAGCTCGCCCGGCTCACCGGGCGGCATCTCCTGCTCGCCTGTCTCGAGATCGACGATCTTCGACTCGACGTCGGGGTACGGAATTCCGATCGAGCCAACTTTCTGCTTCCCCTCCCCGAAGAGCGGGTTGCAGTGCGTGACCGGAGCGGCTTCGGTGAGGCCGTACCCCTCGACGAGGCTCGCGCCGGTGAGCTCGACGAACCGCCGATGGGTCTCGACGAGGAGCGGGGCCGAGCCTGAAACGCACGCCTCGATCGAGCGCAGGTCGTACTTCTGCGCGAGCGGAGAGTTGTTGATCGCGTTGTAGATGCGCGGGGCTCCGCAGAAGAGCTTTGGGCGGTATCGCTGCACGTCCTTGAGCACGCGCTCGAGCTCGAACTGCGGCTCGAGGATCATCGCGGCGGCGCCTTGGACGGCGAGACTCATGACGACGGTGAGTCCGTAGACGTGGAAGAACGGCATCACTGCCATCGCAACGTCGGCTCCATCACGCAGGTTGGTGAACCAGGCCCGGCACTGGAGCGTGTTTGCGACGAGTGCGCGGTGCGAGAGCATCGCGCCTTTCGAGATGCCGGTCGTGCCGCCCGTGTATTGGAGCACGGCGAGGTCATCGGGTCCGGTGCCCGCGTCGAACGGATCCGCCGGCGCTGTGAGCACCTCTTTGAAAGAGACCGCGCCGGGATCGCCGGCGAACGGCTGGCGATGGCCGTCCTTCTTCTCCTTGGCGAGCGTAAAGAGCACTCGCAGGATCGGCGGCATCTCTTCTTTGATGTTCGTGACGATCACGTGCTCGACCGATGCAGGGGCAGGGGCCCCTGGGCGCGAAGCGACCGCGCGCGCAGCCTTCACGACAGGGTAGAAGCGCGAGAGGGTGACAACAATGGTCGAGCCGGAGTCCGCGAGCTGATGCTGCAGCTCCGGCGGCGTGTAGAGCGGATTGCAGGGAACGACGACCGCGCCCGCACGCAGCGCCCCGTAGAAGGCGATCACGAACTGCGGCGAGTTCGGCAGGACCAGCGCGACGCGGTCGCCGGTCTTCACCCCGAGACGGCGCAGCCCGTTGGCGAACCGCCATGCGGCGTCCGAGATACTTCTGTACGAGCGCTTGCGCGTGAAGAAGATCGTCGCGGTCGAGTTCGGGTGGTTCTCCGCCGCGTCGTCGAGCATCGCCTGCAGCGGAACGCTCGGGTAGACCAGCGATGCCGGGACGTCGGGGTCGTAATGACGAGTCCACGGCTTGCCAGTGACCGGTGCGGCCTCTTTCGTCTCGACCCTTACCCTCATTAGTTATTCAGCAGCTCCTCGGCGATGATCATGCGCTGTACCTCACTTGTGCCCTCATAGATCCGCAAAATGCGCGCGTCACGATAGGCGCGCTCCACAGGCGAATCCTTCATGTAGCCCATGCCGCCGTGGATCTGAAGGACGCGGTCGACGACGCGGTTCGCCATCTCGGACGCGTAGACCTTGACCATCGCGGCCTCGAGTGACGCGCGCTTGTTCTGATCGAGCTTCCATGCCGCGTCGTACACCATGAGCCGCGCGGCGTGGATCTCGACTGCCGAGTCCGCGAGCATCCACTGGATCGCCTGGTTCGCGGCGATCGGCTTGCCGAACTGCTGGCGCCGCTTGCTGTGCTCGATGGCGAGCTCGAGGAGATGCTGGCTCGAGCCCACCGCACCCGCGGCGAGCGAGACGCGCCCGATATCGAGAGCGCCGAGCGCCGTGCGGAAGCCCGAGCCGACCTGCCCGCCGAGAACGTTCGCCTCGGGGACCTCGCAGTCCTCGAAGATGAGCTCCCCGGTATACGAGC